>JBKKDK010000352.1:0-13567 GCA_046708245.1 Arthrobacter sp. | reverse complement strand
GGCCTCCCCTCGCGGGGAGGCCGGCGTTCTCGTTTCCGGGACCGGCGGCGCCGGGTGCGGGGGGCTTACCGCCCGCTGCCGGCAACCCCTGCACGCTGGGTACTCAGCAGCAGCGCGGCTGCGACGCCGCCGATCGCGCCGCCGAGGTGGGCCTGCCAGGAGACATAGCCGGCCACGGTGGGCAGGATGCCGAACAGGATGCTGCCATAGGCCATAAACAGCACCACGGAGAGCAGGATCTGCCACCAGTTGCGGTTGAAGAACCCGCGCACCAGCAGGAACGCGAAGAGGCCGAAGACCAGCCCGGACGCGCCCACCGTCACGTTGAAGCCGCCGATCAGCCACACCACAATCCCGGAGCCCAGCCAGCTGGCAGCCAGGGCCGTGAGGAAGACCCGCAGCCCGGACAGCAGGACCAGGAATCCGAAGATGATCAGCGGCAGCGTGTTGGAGATTAGGTGCATCAGGTTGGCGTGCAGGAGCGGGAACGTCAGGATGTCCAGGATCCCGTCCGGGCTGCGCGGCCGCAGCCCGAAGGTGCGGTTCAGGGAATGCAGCAGCACGGTGTTGAGGATTTCGACCAGGTACAGCACCAGCACGAAGGATCCCACGACCAGCAGTCCCGTGCGGGCGCGCGCCGCCGTCGTGCTGACGGCCCGGGGCTGTTCGTCGCGGGAAGAGTCAAGCCTCATGGCACTAGTGCACCACAATCGGCTGGAAACCCTCGGCGCGGAGCGCGGCCAGGACCTGCCCGCAGTGTTCGTGGCCCTTGGTTTCCAGGTTGACCGTGATGGAGACGTCGCCCATGCTGATCGAGCCGCCCACCCGGGTGTGGTCCAGCCCGGTCACGTTGGCGTCGTTCTCGGCGATGATGCGGGCGATTGTGGCCAGCGAGCCGGGGCGGTCGTCCAGCATCATGCGCACGGTCATGTAGCGGCCGGCCGCGGAGAGGCCGCGCTGGATGACTTTGAGCATCAGCATGGGATCGATGTTGCCGCCGGAGAGGACCACCGCGACGGTTCCCGGGTTTTCGATCTTGCCTTCCATAAGGGCCGCGACACCGACGGCCCCGGCCGGTTCCACCACCATTTTGGCGCGTTCCAGCAGGAAGATCAGGGCCCGGGCCAGCGCGTCCTCGCTGACGGTGACGACGTCGTCCACCAGTTCGCGGATGATGCTGAAGGGCAGCTGGCCGGGCCGGCCCACGGCGATGCCGTCGGCCATGGTGGAGACACGCTTGAGCGGCACCAGGGCGTCCGCCGCGAGGGAGGGCGGGTAGGCGGCGGCGTTTTCGGCCTGCACCCCGATGATGCGGATCTCCCGGCCGAGTTCCTTCGCCCGGGCCTTGACCGCGACGGCGACGCCGGCAAGCAGCCCGCCGCCGCCGACGCCCATCAGGATGGTGTCGACGTGCGGGACCTGCTCCAGGATTTCGAGGCCGACGGTGCCCTGGCCGGCCACAATGTCCACGTCGTCGAAGGGGTGCACAAAGACGGCCCCGGATTCGTCGGCGTAGCGTTTCGCCTCGGCCAGCGCCTCATCGACGTTGTGGCCGTGGAGCACCACCTCGGCGCCGTGGCTGCGGGTGGCTGCGAGCTTGGGCAGCGCCACCCCGAGGGGCATGTAGATGCGGGCCTTGATGCCGAGGCTCTTGGCCGCGACGGCCACGCCCTGCGCGTGGTTGCCGGCCGAGGCCGCGACGACGCCGCGCTTTTTTTCGTCCGCGGAGAGTTTGGCCATCCGCACATAGGCGCCGCGGACCTTGAAGGAGCCGGCGCGCTGCAGGTTCTCGCATTTGAGGAACACCTCGCCGCCCACCATGCTGCCCAGGGCCCGTGAGGATTCGACCGGCGTCCGGGTAATAATCCCGTCGAGCAGCTTCTGCGCCTCCAGGACATTGTCCAGCTTGACGGGCAGGCTCTCAAGGGTAATCACGAACGAGTCTCCTTCTTCGGATCAGGCTCCGGCGTCCCGGCCGGCGTCGCTGCCCGGGTCACCGTGGTGGTGTGCGGCGCCCTCCCGGTGGCCGGGCGTTTTGCCGGGCAGGTGGACGTCTCGGAACGTGCTGTCGGCGCCGGGTGCGGCCGGGGCAAGAATGCCCGGATGACCCGCGGCTGCAAGCACCTCCTCATGTTCCCACGTTCTGCCGGCAATGTAGCGAATCGACGAGTTTGCTACGGCGAGGATCGGCACGGAGAACAGGGCCCCCGGGATCCCTGCGAGGTAGGAGCCGGCGGCCACGGACAGGATCACGGCCACCGGGTGCAGGGCCACGGCCTTGCCCATCACGAGCGGCTGCAGGATGTGGCTCTCCAACTGCTGGACCAGCAGCACGATCCCGAGCATAAACAGTGCGTTGACCGGCCCGTTGGCGACCAGTGCCAGCAGGACCGCGACGGCGCCGGTGACGAGCGCGCCGACGATGGGGATGAAGGAGCCGAGGAACACCAGGACCCCGAGCGGCATGGCGAGCGGCACTCCGATAATGGCGGCACCTGCCCCGATCCCCACGGCGTCGACGAAGGCCACGAACATCTGGATCCGCGCGTAGCTGACCATCGACGTCCAGCCCCGGCGGCCGGCACCGTCAGTGGCGGCCCGGGCCTTCCGGGGCAGCAGCCGGACCAGGAAGGCCCACATCCGGTTGCCCTCAAGCAGGAAGAAGATCAGCACAAAGAGGGCCAGGATCAGTCCGGCGGCAAAATGGCCCGCGGTGCTGCCGAAGGACAGGGCGCCGCTGACGATGCTGCTGCTGTTGTTCTGCAGCGCCTCCGCGCCCTCTTTGAGGTACTGGTCGATCTGGGCGGCGGACAGGTGCAGGGGGCCTTCGGCAAGCCAGCCCTGGATCTGCTGGATGCCGGTGAGCGCCTCGTTCCACAGTTCGGCGAAGCCGGAAACAAGCTGCCGGCCCACAAGGGCGAGCGCAGCGGAGATGGTCCCGATGAAGCCCAGGACGGTGACGGCCACCGCGAGGCCCTTGGGGACCCGGCGCCGCGTCATCCACCGGGTGACGGGGCTGAGCAGCCCGGCCAGCAGCGCGGCCACCATGACCGGAATGATCAGGAAGCTGATGCGGCTGAGCAGCCAGATGAGCGCACCGGAGAACAGCAGGATCAGCCCCAGCCGCCAGGACCACGCCGCCGCGATCCGGATGCCGTAGGGAATGTCCAGGTCCAGCTCCCGGTCCGTCAGGACCCGCAGCGGCGCGGCCGGCCGGGCGGACTCGGGTTCGGTGCCTGGTGCGGGGTCCTCAGCTGGCGTCATAGCCCCATGATTCACCAGCGGCCGCCGGATGGGAAACCCCGGAACGGCTCAGCGGGCCAGCGACGCGCTGATGCCCCAGGTCATGGTGGATTCCTCCCCCGGCGCGAGCCAGCTGAGGCCATCGCCGCTGTTGAAGGCGTTGGCCGGACCGGTCATGGGTTCGATCGCCACCGCTTTGGCCCGTCCCGGGTACTTCGTTGTGACAAACACGTGGACGTAGCCGCACGCCGCGTCCTGCCAGAGGCTTACGCTGCGGCCGTCGGCGGCGTGCAGGGTGTGGCGGGCGATGCCGCCGTCGAACTCCAGGTCGGTGTAGGCGGAATCGATGTCCAGCCCGGCGACGGCCCGGCCGCCGCGCAGGTCAAAGTCGCCGCTGACCGGCTCGGTGCCGCGCGGAATGAGCCGGTCGTCCGTCACGAGCCGCGTGCCGGCGCCGACGGTCACCGTCAGCTCCTCGCTGGGCACCTCGCCCAGCCGCAGGTAGGGGTGGGCGCCGAGCACGAACGGTGCCGGCTCCTGCGAGTCGTTGATGAGGGTCTGCCGGACCACCAGGCCCAGGTCCGCGTCCAGTTCGTAGCGGACCTGGTGGCGCAGCAGGAACGGGTAGCCGTGCTGCGGAAAGACCACGGCTTCGAGGGTGAGGGAGAACTCCGATTCGTCCACGAGCCCGTAGGATGCGTTCCGCAGCAGCCCGTGGCTGGCGTTGTTGCGCGGCACCTCGGTGATGTCGAGCTGCTGCTTTTGGCCGTTGAGGTACCAGATCCCGTCCTCCACCCGGTTCGCCCACGGCGCCAGGGTGATTCCGGTGGCCCCGGGCGGGATCTCGGCATCGCCGTAGCTCTCGGTCAGCTGGGTGCCGCCGCGGCTGTAGAGCCGGAGTCCGGCGGCCAGCTCGGTCACGACGGCGAGGGCGTCGCCGCGCCGCAGTTCGTACTGCCGGCCCGAGGCGTAGCGCCGCGCGGTGCCGCCGGTGCCGGCGGCTGCCGCGGGTGCGTTCGGGGGAAGGGGGGTGGTCTGGTCCATGCGCACCACCGTACAGACCGGCCCGGCACTGCGTATACCTTGGATCCATGAGCTGCACTCCGAAAGCCGCACAGCCATGACCGGGCCGGCAGGCACCGGCGAACTCGCCGCCCTGTTCCGGAGCACGTTCGGGGCGGACCCCGACGGCGTCTGGCAGGCCCCCGGCCGGGTCAACCTGATCGGCGAACACACGGACTACAACGAGGGCTTTGTGCTGCCGTTCGCGATCGACCGGGCCGCCCGGGTGGCGGTCCGGTTCCGATCCGACCCGGCCGTCCGGCTGCTGTCCACCTTCGGCAACCAGGGACTGACGACGGCGGACGCCGGTGCCCTGGACCGTGCGTCGGCCCGCGGCTGGACGAAGTATCCGCTGGGTGTGCTGTGGGCGCTGCAGCAGTGCGGTCTCCCCGTGACCGGCCTGGACGTGCTCCTGGACTCGGATGTGCCCCGCGGCGCCGGGCTGGCCTCGTCCCACGCCATTGAATGCGCCGTCATCTCGGCACTGAACGACCTCACCGGCGCCGGGCTGGGCGTCCGGGACATGGTGCTGGCCACCCAGCGTGCCGAAAACGAGTTCGTGGGCGCTCCGACCGGCATCATGGACCAGTCCGCCTCGCTGCGCGGCGCGGCAGGCCACGCGGTCTTCCTCGACTGCCGGGACCAGAGCTTCCGTCTGGTGCCGTTCGACGCCGCCCGCGCCGGCCTGGAGCTGCTGGTGATCGACACGAAGGTTTCCCATTCCCATGCCGGCGGCGGCTACGCCGCCCGGCGCGAGTCCTGCGAGCTGGGGTCCGAGGTCCTCGGGGTGGGGTCGCTGCGCGATGTGGGGCTCGAGGACCTCGACGAAGCCAGCGGGCTCCTGGACGCAGAGACGTTCCGCCGGGTGCGCCACGTCGTCACCGAGAACGACCGGGTGCTGCAGACCGTCAGCCTGCTCGGCAGCGCCGGGCCCCAGGCGATCGGCCCCCTGCTCGATGCATCCCATGCCTCGATGCGGGATGACTTCGGGATCTCCTGCGCCGAGCTGGACCTCGCAGTGGACACCGCGCGCTCGGCCGGTGCGCTCGGCGCCCGGATGACCGGCGGCGGCTTCGGCGGCTCGGCGATCGCCCTCACGCCGGCGGGGGCCGCGCAAAAGGTGCGGGCCGCCGTCGAACGGTCCTTCGCGGAGGCCGGACACGCGGCTCCCGATATCTTCAGTGTCCGTCCCGCCGCCGGGGCCATGCGCCTGGCCTGACCGGAGCGTAGGCTGGGCGCATGCCAGAAGCAGTCATCGTTTCCGCTGCCAGAAGCCCCATCGGACGCGCCTTCAAGGGCTCGCTGAAAGACGAGCGGCCCGACGACCTCGCTGCCGCCATGGTGACGGCAGCGCTGGCGAGTATCCCCGCGTTCGACGCCGCCGGCCCCGCCGGTGCGGGCCTGGACGATCTGTATCTGGGCTGCGCCGAACCGAGCGGCGAGGCGGGCTCCAACATGGCCCGGGTGGTCGCCGTCCTGACGGGCCTGGACAACGTCCCTGCCGCCACCGTCAACCGCTTCTGCGCCTCCAGCCTGCAGACCCTCCGGATGGCCTTCCACGCCATCAAGGCCGGCGAGGGCCACGCGTTTGTGGCGGCCGGAGTCGAGGCGGTGTCCCGATACCGGGACTGGGCGGGGGCCGGGGAGACCGACGCCAGCACGCACAACCCGCTTTTCGACGCCGCCCGGCACCGCACGGAGGCGCGGGCGGGTTCGAACACACCCTGGACGGACCCCCGGATGGGCGGGCGGATGCCGGACATCTACATCGCCATGGGCCAGACCGCGGAAAACGTCGCCACAATCTTCGGCATCAGCCGGGCCGACCAGGACGCCTGGGCCGTGCTCAGCCAGAACCGCGCGGAATCGGCCATCGCCGCAGGCTTCTACGCCCGGGAAATCACGCCGTACACCCGCAGGGACGGGGTGGTGGTCGACGCCGACGATTCGCCCCGGGCCGGCGTCACGTTCGAGGCCGTCAGCGCCCTGCAGCCTGTCTTCCGCAGCGAAGGCACGGTCACGGCCGGCAACGCCTGCCCGCTCAACGACGGCGCTGCCGCCCTGGTGGTCATGAGCGACGCCCGCGCCGCCGAACTCGGGCTTGAGCCGCTTGCCCGGATCGTGTCCACCGGCGTCAGCGCCCTCTCCCCCGAGCTGATGGGCATGGGCCCGGTGGAGGCGAGCAGGCGGGCGCTCAAGCTCGCCGGGCTGGACATCGGGGACATCGACCTCGTGGAACTCAACGAGGCATTCGCGGTCCAGGTTCTCGCGAGCGCCAGGGAGCTCGGGATCGACCACGACAAGCTCAACGTCCACGGCGGCGCCATCGCGCTGGGGCACCCGTTCGGCATGACCGGCGCGCGCATGGCCACCACCTTGCTGAACGGGCTCCGGGAGCGGGACGCCCGCCTGGGCCTGGCCACGCTGTGCGTCGGCGGCGGACAGGGCATGGCCGTGGTCCTGGAGCGGCTTGGCTGAAGGTTCGCAGAAAAAGAGGAAGCCCCGCCTTCCGGCGGGGCTTCCCTTTTGGTTACCTGGCTTTGGCTGCCAGGGCGCGGAGGTTAGTCGTCGCCGCGGAGGATCGCCAGCAGGCGGATGATCTCGACGTAGAGCCACACGAGGGTGACCGTGAGGCCAAACGCTGCGGTCCAGGAGAAGCGCTGCGGGGCGCCGCTGCGGACACCGGCTTCAATGCTGGTGAAGTCCATGATCAGCGAGAACGCGGCCAGGCCGATCGCCAGCAGGCCGATGAAGACGCCCAGCGGGATGCCGAAGATCTCAACTTCGGTCCGCAGGCCGAACGGGGAGTCCACCGCGCCGGTCCACATCATCACCATGTTGATCAACGAGAAGACGGCGTAGCCGATGATGGCGATCATGAAGAACCGCATGGCCTTCGGGGTGGCCCGGACCTTGCCGCTCTTGAACAGCACGAGTGTCACGGCGAAGACGGACAGCGTGCCAATGACGGCCTGCAGGCCAACACCGGGGAACATGCCGTCGAGGATCCGGGTGAGGCCGCCAAGGAAGAGTCCCTCCAGGGCCGCATAAGCCAGGATGAGCGCCGGCGAGGGCTGCTTCTTGAAGGTGTTGACGAGCGCGAGGACAAATCCGCCCAGCGCGCCAACAATCATGAGCATGGAGGCCAGGCCCTGCGCCACCACGAGGGTGACGGCCGCGCCGGCAATGACGGCACCGAGGCAGGCCGCGGTCTTCATGATGACGTCGTCGAAGGTCATCCGGCCGGTGTCGGCGGGGCCGGCGGCCGGACGGTTGTACATGTCCTGGAGCTGGTCCTGGGTCATGCCCTGCTGGGCTGCGTTCCAGCCCTGGCCGTTCATGACCTGGCCCGGCGCCTGGCCGTAAGCGTTCTGACCATAGGCGCCCTGCCCGTAGGCCTGCGGGACAGGCGGTGCCTGGGTGGCTCCACGGAAGTTCTTTCCGTTGAAGATCGGGTTTCCGCCAAGTGCCATTGCGGGTGTCCTCCATATAAAGGGGATGAATAAATGAACCGATGGTGAGCCATTTAGTGCTCGCTTTACAACTCACGCTACCAATTTCCACGGCTGACCGGCAGGGATAGTTCCCCGGAGGCCCCGGACGCAACCCAACCGTGACCTCCCCGCGCGCTTTTTCGGGCCAGCGGGCGCCGCCGGGGCGAACTGTTAAGGAATACTCGGAATCAACAAAAGTTTTCTTTAGCCCGGGTAAACCAAGGTACGTGCCGGGCTTCACGGTTGTTACCCGATCGCGACGTTATCCCAGCTCGCAGCGTCATTCTTTGGCCGAAACGGCCTGTAACATGGGCCAAACAGGGTGACGAACATCACAAGCTATTCCGTATCGCAACGCACTACGCACCACCCCTCGTCCCCTGACCGTTCGCAGCGGTTGCAATGGCGCAACCCAGACCACCCCCATGTGGAGGTTTTCAATTTGAGAAGCACACCGAGAGGCCTGTCGCAGAGACGACGCGGCAGACTGCTGAAAGCTGTGGGGGCCGTTTTCGCCGCCGTGGCAGCGCTACTGCTCATCGTCGCCCCGGCGTCGCAGGCCACGACTCCCTCGCCGACACCATCCCCGTCGGCCACCCAGTTCCAAAACAGCATCAGCGGCTTCCTTCGCGGCGATGACCGCGCCCCGATCGCCGACGTGACCATCACTGCCAAGAGCGGCGACTTCACGGGAACCACCAAGTCGGGCCCCAACGGCTCCTGGACCATCGGCGTCCCCACGCAGGGAACGTACGAGATCGAGCTGGACGAATCCACTCTTCCGGAGGGCATCAAGCTCGCCGAGGGACAGGAAAACCCCCGCAAGGTCACCTTCAGCCAGACCTCGAACCTCTCGGTGATTTTCACCTTCGGTGAGGGCATCGTCATCCAGCAGCAGGACTTCGGCCAGAACCTGCTTAACCGCTTGGTGGCCGGCCTGAGCTTCGGCCTGCTGCTCGCCCTCGCGTCCGTGGGCCTGTCGCTGATCTTCGGCACCACCGGCCTGACCAACTTTGCGCACGGCGAAATGGTCACCCTGGGCGCCGTCCTCGTCTTTGCGTTCAACGCCATCGGCCTGCCGTTCTGGCTCGCGATCATCCTGTCCCTGCTCGGCGGCGGATTGTTCGGCTACGTCCAGGACGCAGGCCTTTGGAAGCCGCTGCGGCGCCGCGGTACCGGCCTGGTCCCCATGATGATCGTAAGCATCGGCCTCGCACTGGCCGTCCGCTACGTGATCCAGTTCTACTTCGGCGGCGCCACGCAGCAACTGCCCTTCGCACAAAGCGCGGAAATCCAGATCGGGCCCGTCTCCATCTCGCCCAACAACCTCTGGTCCCTCGTCATCAGCGCCGTGGTCATCGCCGTACTCGGTGTCATCCTGCTGAAGACCCGGCTCGGCAAGGCCACCCGCGCGGTCGCCGACAACCCTGCACTCGCAGCCGCCTCCGGCATCGACGTCGACTCCGTCATCAGGATCGTCTGGATCACCGGCGGCATGCTCGCCTCGCTCGGCGGCATCCTCTGGGCGTACTACCGTCCCGGCGTCACCTTCGACATGGGCTCGCAGATCCTGCTGCTCATCTTCGCCGGCGTCACCCTCGGCGGCCTCGGCACGGTCTGGGGCGCCCTGATCGGTTCCATCATCGTCGGCATCTTCGTGGAGCTGACCACCGTGTTCGGCCTGGCGGCCGACCTCAAATACGTGGGAGCATTGTTCATCATGATTGTTGTCCTCTTGTACCGGCCTCAGGGCATCTTGGGCCGCCGCGAGCGCGTGGGTTAGGAGACAGCCATGGACTTCGGATTCATACTTTCCAGCGCTGCCGGTGAACTGTTCAGCCCGACGACGGCGGCGTACGCCCTTGCCGCCCTCGGCCTCGCGGTCCACTTCGGCTACTCCGGCCTGCTGAACTTCGGCCAGGCCGGCTTCATGGCGGTGGGAGCCTACGGCTTCGCCATCTCCACCCTCACCTTCGGTGTGCCGTTCTTCGTCGGCCTCCTGATCGCCATCGTCTGTGCGAGCATCTTCGCCTTGCTGTTGGGCATCCCCACCCTCCGCCTGCGCGCGGACTACCTGGCCATCGTCACGATCGCGGCCGCGGAAATCGTCCGCTACATCGTGACCACCAACCAGCTGACCGCCGTGACCGGATCCGCCAACGGGCTTGCCGCCTTCGAAGGCGGGTTCTATGCCATGAACCCGTTCCCCGAGGGCTCCTACCTGGGCATGAACAACCGGGACTTCTTCATCCGGGTTGTCGGCTGGGGACTCGTCATCATCTGCTGCACGCTGGTGTGGCTTCTGATGCGCAGCCCCTGGGGCCGGGTCCTCAAGGGCATCCGCGAAGACGAAAACGCCGTCCGCTCGCTCGGCAAGAACGTCTACGCCTACAAGATGCAGGCCCTCGTCATCGGCGGCGTGCTCGGCGCGCTGGCGGGCATGATCTTTACCCTCCCCCGCGGCGCGGTCCAGCCGGCCAACTACGGCACCGAACTGACGTTCTTCCTGTACACCTGCCTGCTGCTCGGCGGTCTCGGCACGGTGCTGGGACCCGTCATCGGCGCTATGATTTTCTGGGTCGTGCTGTCCCTGACGCAGGGCATCCTGTACGGCCTGATCGAATCAGGCGCCGTCACCTGGCTGAACACGGTCCAGGCCGGTCAGCTGCGTTACATCCTCGTGGGCGTCGCCCTGATGCTGCTGATGATCTTCAGGCCCCAGGGCGTCTTCGGCAACAAGAAGGAGCTGGCGTTCGCATGAGCACCCAGAGCGGAGCATCCGCAACCACCGGAAACACCGGACAGTCAGAAGAAATCAACTACATGACGGACGAGCGACCGATTGCCGCCGGCGAGACGGCACCGGGCTGCAAGAAGCGCGACCCAATCGTGGTGGCGGAAAACGTCACCCGCACCTTCGGCGGCATCAACGCCGTCGACGTCGAATACCTTGAAATCCCAAGGCACAAGATCACGGCGCTGATCGGCCCGAATGGCGCCGGCAAGACCACCCTGTTCAACCTGCTCACGGGCTTCGATACGCCCAACTCGGGCAAGTGGCAGTTCGAGGGCCAGAGCATTGCCGGGGTCTCCCCGTACAAGGTCGCCCGGATGGGCATGGTCCGCACCTTCCAGTTGACCAAGGTCATGGGCAAGCTCACGGTCATGGAGAACATGCGCCTCGGCGGCTCCAACCAGCCGGGGGAACGGCTGTCCAAGGCCCTCTTCAAAGGCATCTGGGGTGGCCGGGAGAAGGAAATCACCGCCCAGGCAGATGTCCTGCTGGAGAAATTCAAGCTGGACGCGAAGAAGGACGACTACGCGGCGTCGCTGTCCGGCGGCCAGCGCAAGCTGCTCGAAATGGCCCGGTCCCTGATGGTCCGGCCCAAGCTGGTCATGCTCGACGAGCCGATGGCCGGGGTCAATCCGGCGCTGACGCAGTCGCTGCTGGACCACATCAAGAACCTCAAGGCCGAGGGCATGACCGTGCTGTTCGTGGAGCACGACATGAACATGGTCCGCCATATCGCCGACTGGGTGGTCGTGATGGCCGAGGGCAAGATCGTGGCCGAGGGCCCGCCCTCCGAGGTCATGAAGAACCCGGCCGTGATTGACGCCTACCTGGGCGCCCACCACGACGTGGACCTGGGTGACTCGGAAGGCATCAAGGAGCTTGCCGCCGAGCTCGTGGCCGACGAGGAATCAATCGTCGGCACCGAAAACGCCGGGATCATCTCCCTCGACGTCGTCGCCACCGAATCGGAGAAGTCGACTCCGCCGGCCAGCAATGGGCCGGTGCGCGGCAGGCGCAGCGCCGATGAGCCGACCCGAACAGACAAGGACACAGAATGAGCGCCACCAGCGCGGCACCGGCCGCCGCCCCCGTGCACGATGAGGATTCCGTCGTCAAGGTCACCAACCTGGTGGCCGGATACCTCCCCGGCGTCAACATCCTCAACGGCTGCAGCATCGAGGCCCGGAAGGGCGAGCTGATCGGCATCATCGGACCGAACGGGGCCGGCAAGTCCACCCTGCTCAAGGCGATGTTCGGCCTCGTCAAGGTCCACTCCGGTTCGGTCGTGGTTCGTGGCCAGGACATCACCGGGCTCAAGGCCAACAAGCTGGTCAGCAAGGGCGTCGGCTTCGTGCCGCAGAACAACAACGTCTTCTCCACCCTGACCATCGAGGAAAACCTGCAGATGGGCATGTTCCAGCGGCCCAAAGATTTTGCCGAGCGGTTCGACTTCGTGGCCGGCCTGTTCCCCGAGCTCGCCAAGCGGCGGGCCCAGCGGGCCGGGTCACTCTCCGGCGGCGAGCGTCAGATGGTGGCCATGGGCCGCGCCCTGATGATGGATCCGGCCGTGCTGCTGCTCGATGAGCCCTCGGCGGGCCTCTCCCCTGTCAAGCAGGACGAGACCTTCCTCCGGGTCCACGAGATCAACCGGGCCGGCGTCTCGGTGATCATGGTGGAGCAAAACGCGCGCCGCTGCCTGCAGATCTGCGACCGCGGCTATGTCCTTGACCAGGGCAAGGACGCTTACACCGGCACGGGCCGGGAGCTCATGAAGGATCCCAAGGTGATCCAGCTGTACCTGGGGACGCTGGCCGACGAGGTCGGCTAGCGTTTCGGACAGCATCCCCGCAGGGGCCGTCACCAGCCGGTGGCGGCCCCTTTGCGTGCCGGGCTTGGTCCTTGTTGCTCTGCGGGTTGGAGCGGCCGTTACGCTCCGGCCAGGCTCAGCCGCTGATCGGCTTGCTCTCCGAGAGCCATTGGAGCGACCAGCGGCGAGCGGAACAGGTGCTCTCCGCGCGCGTTGTGGAGGGCCGGCCACAAACTGGCCGCCCAGGCGACCTGAACGCTTCATAGACGGCCGAAAGGCCTGCCGGACTTCCACCGGATGTTCTGAGCCTCCCAATCACCGTGTCCCAACACAGGCTGCAGGCCTGCTTTCCGCAGCCGCACCGACACACGGCGCGCCTGTCCTGGACGGCAACGGGAATGAGGCCCTGATCCATCCGGTCAACCGCCTCGTCCGGCGGCCACAGGCCGTGTCCAGGCGGATTCCAGTGGACCCACGGAGGCGGCGGGCCCGAGGTCCGCCAAGGGCTGGGCCTGCATAATCGCCATCAGCCCGGCCAGGAGGGCCGCGGAGCTACGGGCGGTGCCGGCATTGTCACCCCTCAGCACCTCACCGCCTGGGCACCACTGTTCGGCAGAAATGACGTACCCGCCGCTGAGCGTCCCCGCACCGGCCAGGGGCAGGGGGCACGGAAAGCCTTCCCTGGCCACCATCCGTTGCAGGCCAAAGCACGCTTGGACCCGCCCCAGTGACTCCGGTCGGATCTTTATCGCGGCGTCTGCGTCCCTTCCCCATCAACCCCACTTTAAGGGACCACACAAAAGACCCCCGTCCAAACCGGACGGGGGTCTTTTGTCAGTCGGGAGGAAGCGGCTTACAGCTTGCCGAATTCTTCCTTGGCCGGCTTGTAGGTGTTGTCATCCTGGAACTCGTAGATGCCGATGTAGGCTTCCGTCGGGTCGCCGGCGTCGGAGAACGTTACGGGGCCGGACTGGCCGTCGTAGTCGATGTCCTTGCCGTTGCGGAGCAAAGTGACGCAGGACTTGAAGTCGTTGCACTTGTCGCCGGTTTCAGAGACTGCCTTGAGCTGGGCGGCGATGTCGGTCCCCTTGGTGCTCTTCGCAGCCTCGGAGGCCAGGGCGATCAGGTTCACAGCATCGTAGGATTCGCCAGCGTAGCTGTAATCCT
>JBKKDK010000351.1:0-23782 GCA_046708245.1 Arthrobacter sp. | reverse complement strand
GTCAAGGGCGAAAAGACCGTAGAGGCCGCCCTGGCCGACATGCAGAAGTCCATCGAGTCCGCTAGCGCGGGACAGTAGTTCAATCATGGCAACCGAATTGGGCCCGACGCCGGTCAAGGAACCGGCGTCGGGCGGGACCCCGATCCACCACGCGCCCAAGGGCGTCGGGGAGGATAACCGCATAGCGAGCCAGGGCCGCTGGGCCACATGGCTCCTGGCGCCTACCATCATCGCGCTCGCCGTCGTGATCGTTTACCCGATCATCAGCGCAATCGTGATGTCGTTCCAGAAGGACGCCGGCCTTGACCCTGCCACGGGCCTGTTCACCGCAGGCGGCCCCGCAGGCGTGCAGAACTACGTCAACTGGATTGCCCAGCAGTGTGCCGCCCCTGCCGGCGGCACGGTAGCGTGCCCTCCCGGAACCCTGGGCGCGCAGTTCTGGTCGGCCACCGCAACAACCTTTTTCTTCACCATCGTCACCGTGACCCTGGAAACGGTCCTCGGCTTCTGGATGGCTCTCATCATGGCCCGGACCTTCAAGGGCCGCAGCCTGGTCCGTGCCGCCGTCCTGGTTCCCTGGGCCATCCCCACCGCCGTCACTGCCCAGCTCTGGCTGTTCATCTTCGCCTTCGAGGGCATCGCCAACAAGCTGTTTAACACCACCATCCTGTGGACTGGCAGCGAATGGCCGGCCAAGTGGGCCGTCATCATCGCCGACACCTGGAAGACGACGCCGTTCATGGCGCTGTTGATCCTGGCCGGCCTGCAGATGATTCCTGCCGAGGTCTACGAAGCGGCCAAGGTGGACGGTGCGTCCGCCTGGCAACGCTTCCGGATGATCACCCTGCCGCTGGTAAAGCCGGCGCTTATGGTCGCCATCCTCTTCCGGACCCTGGACGCGCTGCGCATGTTCGACCTCCCGTACATCCTGACGGAAGGTTCCAACAACACCACCACGCTCTCGATCCTGGTGATCAACCAGATCAGGCAAGGCTTCAACGCAGCGGCCGCCTTGTCCACCATTACGTTCATCATCATCTTTGTTGTGGCTTTCATCTTCGTCCGCTTCCTTGGAGCGAATGTCGTGGAGCAGCAGACCGGCGCAGGTAAGGGGAAGAAATGACCGCCGCGACCGAACTCCGGGCCAGGCAGGACCAGGGCCGGAAGGTAGCCCAGAACCGCGAAAAGTGGGCGCAGGCGCGGACCTACATCAGCGCCGCCGTCATCCTGGTCTGGTGCCTGGCACCGGCGTACTGGATGGTGGTGACCGCGTTCCGCGAAGTCGGCTTCACCTACGACACCTCGCTCCTGCCCAGCCATGTGACGCTGGACAACTTCACCACCGCCTTCGACACATCGTTTGGCAACAGGTTCGGCCAGGCGCTGCTGAACAGCGTGTTCATCGGTGTGACCGTGACCGTGATCTCGCTGGTAATCGGCGTGTTCGCGGCCTACGCCCTGGCGCGGTTGAACTTCAGGTTCAAGTACCTGGTGCTGGGCTTCATCCTGGGGGCCTCCATGTTCCCCGGCGTCGCCCTCATCACACCGCTGTTCCAGCTGTTCACCAACATCGGCTGGATCGGCAGCTACCAGGCGCTGATCATTCCAAACATCTCCTTCGTGCTCCCGCTGACGGTCTACACCATGACCTCGTTCTTCCGGGAAATGCCGTGGGAGCTGGAGGAAGCTGCCCGCGTGGACGGCTGCACCCAGGGGCAGGCCTTCCGCAAGGTCATCATGCCGCTGGCGGCCCCGGCCATCTTCACCACCGCAATCCTGGCGTTCATCTCGTCCTGGAACGAGTTCCTGATCGCCAGCCAGCTCTCCAACGACGCGACCCAGCCGGTGACGGTGGCGATTGCCAACTTCGCCGGCGCGCAGCCGCAGCAGATTCCCTACACGGCCATCATGGCCGCGGGAACCATCGTCACGATTCCGCTGGTGATTCTGGTCCTGGTCTTCCAGCGCAAGATCGTCGCGGGCCTCACCGCCGGCGCGGTCAAGTGACGGCTGCACAATGAGCGGAAAACCGAACCACGGCCTGGTGCGCAGCGAGCACCGGCGCGTGCGGTCGGGCGAGGACTTCGACATCATAATCGGACTCCTCGGCTTCTGGACCCTGGTGCTGCTGGTGGTCACCGTCTGGATGGAGGTGACCGCGCAGCCGGCCCTCGGCTGGGCGCTTGGCCTGCTGGCTTCCGTGCTGGCGCTGTACGGGATGATCCGGCTGCGTCGCCGCCTGCCCGAAAGGACTGCCACAAGGCGCAGTTAAAGGGACGGAAGACCGGTTTTGCTGCCGCGGGGGAGGCCATTCAGCGCAGTTCCGCGGATAGCCGGGAGGCCCCCGCACAGAGTCGACAAGGGGACAAGGTGGCACGGACAACAGACAGAGCGCAGCGGGGTGGACACTCCGGTGTCAGCATCGAGGATGTGGCAGCCGCAGCCGGAGTCTCCACCGCCACCGTGTCCCGGGCCGTCCGCGGCCTGCCCAGGGTCTCCCCGGCAACCCGGGAGAAGATCCTGGGCATCGCGGAAGACTTGGGTTACGTGGCGTCGTCGTCGGCCTCCGGGCTGGCCACGGGCCGCACCAGGACCATCGGCGTGCTGGCGCCGTTCGTCAGCCGCTGGTTCTTCTCCAAGGCCATTGAGGGCGCGGACCGGGAGCTGCACGCCCGCCAGTACAACCTTTCCCTGTTCAACCTGGGCGGCCACGGAAGCAACCGCGAGCGGCTCTTCAGCAAAACCATGGTCTATAAGCAGATCGACGCGCTCCTGGTTCTGTGTATGGCGCTGACCCACGAGGAAATCGAGCATCTCCAGAAGATCGACATCCCCCTCGTTGTGGTGGGCGGACACGTCGAGGAGTGCCCCTATATCGGCATCGACGACTACGCCGCGGCCTCCACCGCGGTGCGCCACCTCATCGGCCTCGGGCACAAGGACATTGCCCTGCTGCACGGCGACGACGAGACCGACCTGAACTTCGACGTCCCGAGGGTCCGGATTCGGGCCTTCCAGGAAGAGATGGCGGCGGCCGGGCTGCCGGTCCGGTCGGAGTGGGACGAGTGGGGCGACTTCACCGTCCGCAGCGGCCAGGACGCGTTCAACCGGCTCTGGGACCGCCCCGGCCCGAAACCCACCGCCATCTTCTGCGCTTCGGACGAGATGGCCATGGGCGTGATTTTCGAGGCAAACCGGGTGGGCGTCCGGGTCCCGGACGACCTCTCTGTCATCGGCATCGACGACCACGACTTCGCCGAGGCCATGGGGCTCACCACGGTCGGCCAGCGCCCCGACGAGCAGGCGGAGCTGGGGACGAAAATGCTGCTCGACGAACTCGACGGCACGGCGGGCGCGGTCCGCTCCACTGTTGCCCCGCACCGGCTCATTGTCAGGCGCACGACGGCGCCGCCACGGTCCCTGGAACTCCGCACCTAGAAGGTGCAGCCCCGGGACGCGGGTCAGGAAGCGCGGGCCAGCTGCCGGATGGGGATCCAGCGGGACGCCAGCCGGCGGTACGCGGCAGCCGCCCCGGTCATATCGCCCTCGGCAAGGCACTCGATACCCAGCCGCACATCCATCGGGGAATCATCCGGGTAGACCTTGTCCGCCACTGCGCCATAGTCGAGTTCCGCCGCGGAGTCCGGGTGGAAGAGTTCCAGCCATTCGGTGAGCTGGGTAAGGTCCTCAAGCATGTCGAGGTCGGGAGCGGCCAGGGCCAGGTGGGCCACCGCATAGCGGACCCTTTCCAGCGCCTCCGCGATGGTGGTCCGGATCCGCACGGTCACGATGTGGCCGTCGGCTTCCACCACGTCCGTCTGGTCCGATTCCTGGAACAGGCAGAACCAGCTGAACGGGATGCCCCAGGTGGAGGCCCGGGTGTGGACCCGGCCCAGGCCGGCGTGCGCCCGTACTTCATCGATCCGTTCCTGGTGCCTGTCCCGCTGTTCCTCCGGGATCAGCAGCTGGGCCAGGGGCCCGTGGATCCCTTCCATCAGCGCGTTGGCGGCGAGGCCGGCGCGGAGCACCAGCTGGCTTGGGCAATACAGCAGCCTGTCCGGAACGCCGTCCTGCGCCGCCACGGTGACAACGCGCACCAGATCCGTCCGGCCGGTGGGGAACGGGTCGCCACCCGCCCGGGTGATCCGGCCGAGGGAGGCGAGCAGCTCGGCGTTCTCCACCGCGGCGCGGGAAGCCTTCCGGGCACTGGCCGTCCGCAGGGCGTCCTGCTGCTCCGCCGGGAACGCCTCCAGCGGCTCGTAGATCCGCAGGGCCGATGAGAACGGCAGGCCGGCCTGGCCCCGGTAGAGGTTTCCCGTCATCGGAGCACGCCGCTTCCCTGGCCCGCGGTCATCAGTCGCTCAGCTCCACGATGACCGGTGCGTGGTCCGAGGCGCCCTTGCCCTTGCGCTCCTCGCGGTCGATCGCCGCGCCGGTGACCCGTGCGGCCAGGGCGGGGGAAGCCAGGACGAAGTCGATCCGCATGCCTTCCTTCTTAGGGAAACGCAGCTGTGTGTAGTCCCAGTAGGTGTACACCCCGGGTCCGGGGGTGTGCGGGCGCACAACGTCCTGGAACCCGGCGGCCTCGAAGGCGTGGAAGGCGGCCCGTTCCGGGTCGCTGACGTGGGTGAGCCCCTCGGTGCGGAAATAGTCGATGTCCCAGACGTCGTCGTCCTGCGGGGCGATGTTCCAGTCGCCCATCAGCGCGATCTGCGCTTCGGGGTCATTCCTGACCCAGCCCTCGGCGTGCGTCTTCAGCGCGGCCAGCCAGCTCAGTTTGTAGGGCATGTGCTCGTCGTCGAGGGACCGGCCGTTGGGCACATAGAGGCTCCAGACGCGGACGCCGCCGCACATGGCGCCGATGGCCCGGGCCTCCTGCACGGCGTCCTTGCCGCTCTTGCCAAAGACCGGCTGGTCGATGAAGGTCCGCTCGACGTCGGCGAGGCCCACCCGGGAGGCGATCGCCACGCCGTTCCACTGGCTCACGCCGAAGTGCGCCACCTCGTAGCCCATGTTCTCGAACAGCTCCCACGGGAAGTTGTCGTCCTTGCACTTGGTTTCCTGGATCGCCAGGACATCACAGTCGGTGCGCTGAAGCCACGCTTCCACACGGTCGGCACGGGCGCGGAGGGAGTTAACGTTCCAGGTAGCAATCTTCACAGTCCCTAACTTACCGAACTTGGCTCCCGGACGAAGTGGCGGAGGCGGGCCGCTCTCTGGAAATTAGTAGGAAGTCCGAGTATATTCAGGATCGAAGATGATCTGGATCACATGCAAAGGAGCATTCGGCCATGGTTCGCGAACTATCCCATTACATTGACGGCCAGCGGGTGGAGGGCACCTCGGGCCGCTTCAGCGACGTCTACGATCCCTGCACCGGCACGGTCCAGGCCCGGCTTCCGCTGGCCAGCGCCGAGGAAGTGCGCAACGCCATTGCCAGCGCGGAGAAGGGCCAGCTCGAGTGGGCCGCCATGAACCCGCAGCGGCGGGGCCGGATCCTGCTCAAATTCGTTGACCTCGTCAACGAGAACATGGACGAGCTCGCCACCCTCTTGTCCTCCGAGCACGGCAAGACCTTCCCCGATGCCAAGGGCGACATCCAGCGCGGCATCGAGGTTGTGGAGTTCGCCGCCGGCGCCCCGCACCTGCTCAAGGGCGAGTTCTCGGACAGCGCGGGGACCGGCATCGATGTGCACTCGATGCGCCAGCCGCTCGGCGTCGTCGCCGGGATCACGCCGTTCAACTTCCCGGCCATGATTCCGCTGTGGAAGTCCGGCCCGGCCCTCGCCGCGGGGAACTCCTTTATCCTCAAGCCCTCCGAACGGGACCCGTCGGTTCCGCTCCGCCTGGCCGAGCTCTTCACCGAGGCCGGCCTTCCCGACGGCGTGTTCAACGTGGTCAACGGCGACAAGGAGGCCGTGGACGCGCTGCTCGAGGACCCCCGGGTCCAGGCCATCGGGTTCGTCGGTTCGACGCCGGTCGCCCAGTACATCTACGCGACCGCCGCGGCCAACGGCAAACGCGCCCAGTGCTTCGGCGGCGCCAAGAACCACATGGTGATCATGCCGGACGCGGACCTCGATATGGCCGTGGACGCCTTGATCGGGGCCGGCTTCGGCTCCGCCGGCGAGCGGTGCATGGCAATCTCGGTCGCGGTGCCGGTCGGCCGGAAGACCGCCGATGTCCTGGTGGAGAAGCTGCAGGAGCGGATCGCGGAGCTTAAGGTCGGCCCGAGCCTCGCCAAGGATTCGGACTTCGGCCCGGTTGTGGCGGCCTCCGCCAAGGAGCGGATCGAGGGCTACATCGCCTCCGGCGTCGAGGAAGGCGCCAGCCTCGTGACCGACGGCCGCGGCCTGAAAGTCGAGGGCTACGACGGCGGCTTCTGGATTGGCCCGACGCTCTTCGACAACGTCACGAAGGACATGAAGATCTACAAGGAGGAAATCTTCGGCCCGGTGCTGAGTGTGCTCCGCGCGGAAGACTACGACGAGGCCCTGCGGCTGTGCAGCGAGCACGAGTTCGGCAACGGTGTGGCGATCTTCACCCGCGACGGCGACGCCGCCCGCGACTTCGCGAGCCGGGTCCAGGTGGGGATGGTGGGCATCAACGTTCCCATTCCGGTGCCGATCGCGTACTACACGTTCGGCGGCTGGAAGGCGTCCGGCTTCGGCGACCTCAACCAGCACGGCGCTGACGCGTTCCGCTTCTACACGAAGACCAAGACCGTCACCACCCGCTGGCCCTCAGGTGTCCGCAGCGGCGCCAGCTTCGTCATGCCGGAAGGCAGCTGATGGCGGGGCAGGCCGGCCAGGACGCCTCCGGGCCGTCCGCCGAGATCCTGTTCGAACGGCGCGGCCGGCTCGGCGTGGTGACGCTCAACCGGCCGAAGGCGGTCAACGCACTCACCGCGGGCATGGCATCGGCCATGCTGGAGCAGCTCACGCGGTGGGCGGACGACGACGGCGTGGCTGCGGTGCTGGTCCGCGGCGCCGGCGGGCGGGGGCTGTGCGCCGGCGGGGACATCGTGGCGATCTACCGGGACATGCTCCACGGCGGCGGGGCCACGGCCGATTTCTGGGCGGAGGAGTACCGGCTGAACCTGCTGATCTCCGAATACCCCAAGCCGTACGTGGCGTTTATGGACGGCCTGGTCCTCGGCGGCGGCGTGGGGATCTCCGCGCACGGCTCGGTCCGGGTCGTCACCGAACGCACAAAGATGGGCATGCCCGAGACCACCATCGGATTTGTGCCCGACGTCGGCGGAACCCTGCTGCTTTCCCGCTCGCCGGGGGAGTCAGGCACCCACGCGGCGCTCACCGGCGCGCACCTGAGCGGCGCGGATGCGCTGTTCCTGGGGCTGGCGGACCACTTCGTGGCGTCCGCGCACCTGGCCGAACTGGCCGTGGCGCTGGAGAGCGAGCCGGCGGAGTCCGCCGTCGCACGCTTCGCCGAAGCGGCCCCGCAATCCGTGCTGGCTGAGCAGCAGGAGTGGATTGACGCCTGCTATTCCAGCGATGACGCCGAAGAGATCCTCCGCCGGCTGCGCACCGTGGGCGGCGAGGGCGCTGAGGCTGCCGACACCATCGAGGCCAAGTCGCCGACGGCGGTGAAGGTGGCCCTGGCCTCCCTGCGACGGGTCCGCGGGCTGGACCTGGCCGAGGCTCTGGCCCAGGAATACCGGGTGGGGCTGCGTTTCCTCGCCGGTCCCGATTTCCGCGAGGGCATCCGTGCCCAGGTGGTGGACAAGGACCGGACGCCGCACTGGCAGCCCGCCACGCTGGCGGAGGTCGGCGGCGGCGACGTCGAGGCGTATTTTGCGCCGTTGGGTGACCGGGAACTCAAACTGGCTTCAAAGGAGACAGACCATGTCTGAAGATCTGCAGTCTGAATCAGTGCAGCACGCCGGCGCCATCGCGTTCCTGGGCCTGGGCCACATGGGCGGGCCGATGGCCGTCAATCTGGTCAAGGCCGGGTACACGGTGACCGGGTTCGACGTCGTGCCGGCAGCCCTGGCGGCAGCCCGGGCGCATGGAATCGCCACCGCGGGCACGGCGGCCGAAGCGGTGGCCGGCGCCGCCGTCGTGCTGACCATGCTGCCCAGCGGCCAGCATGTCCTGGACGCCTACCGCGGCACACCTGGCCAGCCGGGACTGCCCGGCCAGCCCGGCCTGCTGGAGACGGCCGCGCCCGGCACGCTGTTCCTGGACTGCTCCACGATCAACGTGGACGAGGCGCGCGAGGCTGCCGGGCTGGCCGTTGCCGCCGGTCACCGGGCCGTGGACGCGCCCGTCTCCGGCGGCGTGGTGGGGGCCGAGGCCGGCACTCTGACGTTTATGGTCGGGGCGCTGCCGGAGGACTTCCAGGCGGTCAAGCCGATGCTGGACATCATGGGCAAGCGCGTGGTCCACTGCGGGGAATACGGTGCCGGACAGGCCGCGAAAGTCTGCAACAACCTGATCCTTGGCGTCTCCATGATCGCCGTCAGTGAGGCCTTTGTGCTGGGCGAGAAGCTTGGGCTGACGCACCAGGCGCTGTTCGACGTCGCCTCGGCGGCCTCGGGCCAGTGCTGGGCGCTGACCACCAACTGTCCCGTCCCCGGACCGGTCCCCACCAGCCCGGCCAACCGGGACTACCAGCCCGGATTCGCCGGGGCCCTGATGGCGAAGGACCTCCGGTTGGCCCTCAACGCCCTCCAAAGCACCGGCGTCGCCGCCCGGATGGGACCGCTTGCGTCCGAAATCTACGATACTTTTGCCGCGGAGGGCGGTGCCGGCCGCGATTTCTCGGGCATCATCACGGACATACGGGACAAGTCCGCGTCCTAGCCTCCGCCCGCCAGTCTTGACGCACGCCAATCCAAAGGGGAACCGCATGACGGAACAGTACGCAAACATCCTCCTCGAGCGCCGCGGCAGGGTGGGTCTCGTGACGCTCAACCGGCCGGAAGCGCTGAACGCCCTCAACAAGGCCACAATGGACGAGCTCGTGGCCGCTGTGACGGCCATGGACACGGACCCGGAGGTGGGGGCCGTGGTGCTGACCGGCTCGGCGAAGGCCTTTGCCGCCGGGGCGGACATCAAGGAAATGCAGTCCAAGGGCTACATGGACATGTACGCGGCCGACTGGTTCCGCGGCTGGGAGGACTTCACCAGGCTCCGGATCCCAGTCGTGGCGGCAGTGTCCGGCTTCGCCCTCGGCGGCGGCTGCGAACTCGCCATGATGTGCGATTTCATCATCGCCGGCGACAACGCCAAGTTTGGCCAGCCGGAAATCAACCTGGGCGTGCTGCCCGGGATGGGCGGATCACAGCGGCTCACCCGCGCCGTGGGCAAGTCCAAGGCGATGGACATGATCCTGACCGGGCGCTTCATGGACGCCGGCGAAGCCGAACGCTCCGGGCTGGTGTCCCGCGTGGTGCCGGCCGCCGACGTCGTCGAGGAGGCCCTGAAGGCCGCGGCCGTGATCGCCTCCAAGTCCAAGCCGGTGGCGATGGTGGCCAAGGAAGCAGTCAACGCAGCCTTCGAAACCGGGCTGGCCCAGGGTGTGCTGTTCGAGCGGCGGATCTTCCACTCGCTCTTCGCCACCGAGGACCAGAAGGAAGGCATGGCGGCCTTCAGCGACAAGCGCCAGCCGGTTTTCAACCACCGCTAGGCCCTCTGCGACGCGCAAACGTCCCTGCGACGCGCAAATGGCTTGGCGCGGCCGGAATTCCAGCCGCGACAGGGCATTTGTGCGTCGCCAGGCAACAAGCGCATCAGGCGCGTCAGGCGCTGATGCCAAACAGGCCGATGAAGAGGGCCATGACCACCAGGGTGACCAGCTCGTGGGCGCAGTTCAGCACAGTGAGGCCGACCGGACGCGCCTCGAACGCATCGTGGGTGATGAAGCGCGCCGCCGTGAATCCGGCCCAGAGGATCACAGCCGTGATCAGGGTGTTGGCCAGGAAGTTGCCGCCGTAGAAGTGCTGGGAGATGGCGGCGGAGCCTGCCAGCACCCAGGCGGTGATGAAACTGACCACCAGGGTGATGAGGATGGGCCTGACGGCGTCCTTCGCTTCCCCGCCCGGCGTGACCTTGGCGGTGCGCATCCAGTACTTGCCGAACGCTTTCGGCGTGTACCAGACGGAACCGACCACCATGCTGGACAAAGTGGCCACCAGCACGCCCCAGAAGTTGATCTCCGGAATCATTGTGTTCTCCTTTAGGCCCGGGGCAGGTTCTTCTCGAAGTCTAGGCGACGGCCGCCCCCGTCCTCCGCTTTGCGGACTACCTCTTTTGGGAGGTAGTTGGATGTCCACGCTTGTCGCTACGGTGAGCTGAGTCACACAGCCAGACCGGGAATGACATCAAAGGAGATTGCCATGACCTCAGCACCACCGACACCGCCGGCGGGCCCGCAGGCGCCGCCCAGCCGCAAGACCCTGCGCAAGGTTGCCTTCGCGAGTGCGGCCGGAACCACCATCGAGTTCTACGACTTCTTCATCTATGGCACCGCGGCAGCGCTGGTTTTCCCGGTCGTCTTCTTCCCGGCGCTCGGCGCCGCGGCGGGCACGATCGCCTCCTTCGGTACCTTCGCGGTTGCCTTCTTCGCTCGCCCCGTCGGCGCCATTATCTTCGGTCACTACGGCGACCGGATCGGCCGCAAGAAGACCCTGATCACGACGCTGCTCATGATGGGCATCGCCACCGTGTTGATCGGATTCATCCCGGACGCCAGCACCATCGGTGTGGCCGCGCCCATCCTGCTGGTGGTGCTCCGCTTCGTCCAGGGTTTGGCCGTCGGCGGCGAATGGGCCGGCGCCACCCTCCTGGTGGCCGAGTATGCGCCCCAGGGCAAGCGAGGCCTCTTCGGATCCTTTCCCCAGATCGGCCCATCGATTGCGTTCGCCCTGGCCAGCGGCACCTTCCTCATCACCAACCTCACGCTCGGGGATAAATCGGAAGCCTTCATCAGCATCGGCTGGCGGGTGCCGTTCATCCTCAGCGCCGTCCTTGTGCTCGTGGGCCTGTGGGTCCGGCTGAGCATTGAGGAAACGCCGGTATTCAGGAACGCCGCCCGGCGCCCCCAGGCCGGGGCCAGGCTGCCGATCCTCGAGTCGATCAAGCGCCAGCCCCGCGAAATCCTGCTCGCCGGCGGCGCCCTGACCCTGCTCTTCGCCTTCTTCTACATGGGCACCGCCTACCTCACCAGCTACGCCACGAGCCCGGCCGGCATGAAGCTGGGCCGGGTGGAGGTGCTGAGCACCGGCATCGTCGCCTCGGTGTTTGTCGCGGCCGCCACGCTGGCGTCCGGGGTGCTGTCGGACCGCTTCGGGCGCAAGAAGGTCATCGCGGCCTCCTGCATCCTCGCGGTGCCCTGGTCTCTCGTGCTGTTCCAGATCCTGAGCGCCAACACAGTTTTCGCCTTCGGTGTCGGGCTTACTGTCACCTTGGTGATCTTCGCCATCGCTTACGGCCCGGCCGGCGCCCTGCTTCCGGAGCTCTTCGAAACCCGATACCGCTACACGGGCGCCGGCATGGGGTACAACCTTGCCGGGGTCGTCGGCGGCGGCATTGTGCCGCTCGTGGCTGCCCAGCTGGCGGGCACCTCGGGGGCCTGGTCGGTCGGGTTCCTGCTCGCCGGCATCGGAGTGTTCAGTGTGCTGTGCACCCTGGCCCTGCCCAGCCGCGAAAAGCGGGCGCTGGAAGACGGCAAGCCGGACGCAGCTGCGGAAGAGCTGGACGGATCGGGCGCCGAACCAGTTTCCCGCCGCTAACCCCTGACTGCTAAGCGGGGCTGCCGGTGATCCGGCAGCCCCGCTTACGGGATGAGTCCCAGCCGCCGGGCCGCCGACACTGCCTCGAGCCGGTTGTGCGCGGACAGCTTCGCCATGGCGTTCTGCAGATAGCTCTTGACCGTCACCGCTTTCAGGCCGAGGCGTTCCGCGGTTTCCTGGTAGGAGCAGCCCAGGGCCACCTGCGCCAGGACATCGAGCTCGCGGCGGGCCAGCCGGGCCGACGGATGGCTTTCGTCAGGCGGCGGTGGGGCCAGATGGCTGCCGATGATCTCCAGCTGCTGCGCCAGGCGGGGATCAGTGACCGTGGCGGCCAGGGACCGCAGCTCGGCGTGGGCCTCCCGGACGTGCTCAAGCCAGCGGGGGTCCAGGGCCACGGCGGGTTCGCTCCGGGCCGTGTCGATGATCGACACCCGGCGGTCCACTTCGTCCCGGACCAGCAGTTCCGCCGCGATCCCGGAGGCGGCATCCATCGCCTCGCCGAGGGCCGGTTCGCCCAGCGGGGCGCTGTCCCGGCTCGCGATATACAGCACCGCCCGTGACTGGCCCCGGACCACCACCGGGACGGCCGCCATGGACGTCAGCCGCTCCCTGCTGACGGCAAGGTCGTATTCATGGGTGATTCCCTCGGAGGCGATGTAGTCCGCCACGAGGAAAGGCCGCCGCTGCCTGAGCACCCGGCCGCCGAGGCCCGCACCGGGGACCACCACCACCTCGTGCAGGCTGGACGTGGCGGTGCCCAGGAAGTCCGTGAGCTGCAGCCGGTCGCCGCTGGCCAGTCCCGCGAAGAGCACCGCGGGACGGAACCTGCCGGAGAGCAGCCGGAGTGAGGCGCGGAGCAGTTCGCGGTCGTCCGGGCGGGAATAGGCGTTCGGCGGCATCAGCGCTCTCCCATTGCTGAGGATCAGTCGGTGAAATCGCCGGCGTTCCGGCGGAATGTTCCCAGGATCCGGATCAGCTCGTCGACGTCCTGCCCGGCAAAACCGGACTGGCCGAAGACCTCGGAGTTCAGCACCGCCGTCGCGCGCTTGGCCAGGGTGCGCCCCTCGGGGGTGAGCTCGATCAGCGTGGTGCGGCCGTCGGTGGGATGCGGGGAGCGGAGCACCAGCCCGGCGTCCTGCAGCCGGTCGACGGCGTTGGTCACCGAGGTGGGGTGGACCTGCAGCAGCGCACTGGCCTTGTTCATGGGCAGCGCGCCGCTGCGGGCAAAGCTCAGCAGGGCCAGCAGCTCGTACCGGGCGAACGTGAGGCCGAACGGCTTGAGCACCCCCTCGATCCGGGCCAGCAGGATCTGCTGGGTCCGCATGATCGCCGTGATGGCGGCCATCGGGGCGGCGACGTCGGACCAGCCGTGCCGCTCCCAGTTCAGCCGGGCATCCGCGATCGGGTCGCGCGGCAGTGGCGTTCCCACGGCTACCCCTGGCCTTTCAGGCCGGGGAAATCGGCCTCCGAGTATTCGGTTCCGAGCCCGGCCGGAACCGCCCCGCCGCCGTGGCGCAGTTCCTCGCTGTGCCGCAGTTCCACGCGCCGGATCTTGCCGGAGATCGTTTTGGGCAGCTCGGCGAACTCCAGCCGGCGGATCCGCTTGAACGGGGCCAGATGGTCGCGGCAGTACTGCAGGATTTCCTCGGCCAGCTCCGGGCCGGGCTGGTGGCCTGCGGCCAGGACCACAAACGCCTTGGGGACCGAGAGCTTCAGCGGGTCGGGGGAGGGCACAACGGCGGCCTCCGCCACTGCCGGGTGTTCGATCAGCACGCTCTCCAGCTCGAAGGGGGAGAGCCGGTAGTCGGAGGACTTGAAGACGTCATCGCCGCGGCCCACGTACGTGATGATGCCGTGCTCGTCCCGGCTCGCCATGTCCCCGGTGTGGTAGTAGCCGTCGCGGAAAGCCTCCGCGGTCTTCGCCGGGTCGCCGTAGTAGGCCTTCATCAGCCCGACGGGCCGGGGGTCCAGGCGCAGGCACAGCTCGCCGTCGTCGCCTTCTGCACCGGTTGCCGGATCCAGGAGGACGACGTCGTAGCCCGGCAGGGGCTTGCCCATCGCGCCGATCTTGATCGGCTGGCCCGGGGTGTTGGCGATCTGGACGGTGGATTCGGTCTGGCCAAAGCCGTCGCGGATTCTCTGCCCCCAGGCGCGGTGGACCTGGTCGATCACCTCGGCGTTGAGCGGTTCGCCGGCGGAGACCACCTTCGTGGGCGGGTTCCTCAGAAGGGTCAGGTCGGCCTGGATCAGCATGCGCCATACGGTGGGCGGGGCGCAGAAACTCGTCACGGACTCGCGGTCCATCTGCTCCATCAGGGCCTTCGCGTCGAAGCGTTCGTAGTTGTAGATAAAGACGCAGGCCTCGGCAATCCACGGGGTGAAGACATTCGACCACGCGTGCTTCGCCCACCCCGGCGAGGCCACGTTGAGGTGCACATCGCCCGGTTCCAGCCCGATCCAGAACATGGTGGACAGATGGCCCACCGGGTAGGAGGCATGCGTGTGCTCCACGAGCTTGGCCTTGGACGTGGTGCCCGAGGTGAAGTAGAGCAGGAGGGTTTCGTCGGCCCGGGTGGGCCCGTCCGGGGTGAACCCCGGCTCGACGTCGTGGGAGTCGGCGTACTGCAGCGTCCCGGTGCTGCTGCGCTCGACGGCTCCGACCTCAATCAGGGTGTAGCGGCCGCGGACGCCGGCAAACTTGCCGATGTTGGCGCTTCCGACGGCGGCCCAGTTCGCCTCGCCGCGCTCCACCCGGTCCTGAAGGTCGGCCGGCCCCATGAGTGTGGTGGTAGGAATCATCACGATGCCGAGTTTGATGCCGGCCAGCATAAGTTCCCAGAGCTCCACCTGGTTGCCGAGCATGATGATCATGCGGGCGCCGCGCCGGACGCCCTGGCTGCGCAGCCAGTTGGCCACCTGGGCCGAGCGGCGGGAGAGGTCCGCGAAGCTGCGCCGCGTCGCAGTGCCGTCCTGCTCCACGATCACGAGGGCGGGCCTGTCCGCCTTGGCCGGGTCCGCCGCGATCTGGTCGAACCAGTCGAGGGCGAAGTTGAACTCCTCGAACCGGGGCCACTGGAATTCGTTGCGCGCCTCCGAGTAGTCCTCCCGGAGGGCGAGCAGCCGGTCCCGCGCGGCACGGAATTCTTCAGTGACAGTCATGGTGCACCTTTCGAAAGTCTGCTGGCGAAGCCTTTGCCTTCCGTGGCGTCGTTGCCACGGAACCGTCGGCATCCTAGTGATCCCCGTCACTGTGCAATATACTAGGACATCCAAGGGTTTGGAAGAGTCGACGCTGCTTGTGAAGCAGCCCTACGAAGGGATCTACGCCCGTGCAGACACAAGGACGTGCCAGCGGACAGGCGGCCCCCCAAGAGGGGACAGCGCCGGAGGATATGCCGGCGCCGCCGTTCCCGGACGCCGACCTGATGTACATCGTGGACCTTCTGCCGCCGGCGGAGCAGGCCCGGTACCAGGAGGTACGTGACTTCCTGCAGTCCCGCATCAGGGCAGCCTCGATCGACTACTGGAACCGCGAGGAATTCCCCTTCGGCCTGCTCGCGGAGCTTGGCAAGTACGGCCTCGGCGGCCTGCAGACGGATGGCACGTCCAAGCTGTTCAAGGGACTGATGTATGTGGAAGTGGCGCGGGCCGACGTTTCGCTCTCGGCCCTGGTGGGGATCCACAACGAGCTGATCGTCGGGATGATCGACCAGCTCGGCTCCGAGGAGCAGAAGGCCCGCTGGCTGCCGGGGCTTACGGCCTTTACCCGGCTTGGTGCCTTCGCCCTGACCGAACCGGACCACGGCTCGGACATCGCCGGCGGACTGGCCACCACGGCGCGGCTGGAGGGCGGGGAGTGGGTCATTGACGGGGCCAAACGCTGGATTGGCGCGGGCACCATTGCGGACTTCGCCCTGGTGTGGGCCCGGGACGTCGCGGACCAGCAGATCAAGGGCTTCATCGTGGAGACGGACCGTCCCGGGTACACGGCCACGAAGATCGCGAACAAGATCGGCCTGCGGATCATGCAGAACGCGGACATCGTGCTCGACGGGGTGCGGATTCCGGAGTCCAACATGCTGCCGGGGGCCACCGACTTTTCCCGGGCGAACGAACTCCTGCGGGATTCGCGCGCCTGGGTGGGCTGGCAGGGCGCCGGGATCCAGCTGGCCGCGTTCGACGTCGCACGCGCCTACTCGCTGAAGCGGAAGCAGTTCGGCAAGGAACTGGCGCGCTTCCAGCTCATCCAGCAGCAGCTGGCCGAGATCCTCGGCAACGCCACCGCGTCGCTGGCGCTGATGGCGCAGCTGGCCAGGATCCAGGAGGAAGGCAAGCTGGAGATGGTCCAGGCCGCGATGGCCAAGTCCACCACCACCCGGCTGGCCAGGGCGTCGGTGGCCATGGGCCGGTCGCTGATGGGTGGCAACGGCATCAGCAGCGACTACGAGATGGGCAAGCTTTTCGGCGACGCCGAAATCCTCTACACGTACGAGGGAAGCTACGAGATCAATTCGCTGATTGTGGCCCGTGCGGTGACGGGGAAGTCGGCCTTCGTCTAGGCGTGGCCGTACCTTTCGCTGCGGTTCCGCCCGCCGTTCTTGGCGGCGTACAGCGCGAGGTCCGCGCAGGCCAGCAGCGCGGCTGACCCCGCGTCCCGCAAGTCGCAGACTCCGGCGGAGACCGTCAGGAAGCCGGCGTCGCCGAAGGGCTCGGACTCGATGGCGGAGCGGGCCCGCTCCGCGGCCTGCAGGGCCTCCGCGGCGTCGGTGCCCGGGAGGAGCCAGACGAATTCTTCGCCGCCGAACCGGGCGATGATCTCCTTTTGCCGGGACACCTGCCGCAGCCGGGCAGCGACCTCCGCCAGGACCACATCGCCCGTCAAATGGCCATAGGTGTCGTTGACCTTCTTGAAATGGTCGATGTCCAGCACGACGGCGCTCAGGCTCGTTCCGCGGTTCCTGGCCACCTCCACCTGGTGCGTGAGGTGTTGTTCCAGGGCGCGGCGGTTGGGCAGGCCGCTGAGGGCATCCGTGGTGGCCTGCAGTTCCAGGCTGGTCCTGGCCTCGGTGTTGCCGATGGCAATCTCGACGAGTTCGGCGAACTGGGCCAGCCGCTCCAGCATGCCGCTGGTGACGCCGGTCCGGGACTTCGAGGTCAGGCTGACAGCGCCCCACAGGCTGCCCCGGACCCGGACGGGAGCCGCGGCCGCGGACTGGAATCCGCCGGCCTGCATCTGTTCCGAGGCGGTGCCGCCCTCCGGCCCGTAGACGACGAGGGCGGGCTTGCCGGTCACGGCGACCCGGACGGTGGCTGATTCGTCCGTGGCTGCAAAAATGTGTTTTTGGCTCAGGGTGGGCGGCCGGGCGGGTGCCATGGCAACGATTTCCGCAGACGTCGCGCCCGTAAAGCGGACCACGGCGGCGGAATCCACGGCGAACAGCTCGCGCACAATGTCGGCGACCTGCTCCGCAATAGCGGCCGGTGCCTCGTTGCGGGCGACGGCGGTGGCAATCTCGTGCAGTGCCTCCCAGATCTGCTGCTGCTGCAGGCGTTCGGTGATGTCGACCGCCACCACCATGCCGGCGGTCGCGTCGTCGTCGGAGTACACCGGTCCGGCCTTCAAACGGTAGGTGCGGTGCCCGATCCGGCGGTTCCATTCCGACTCGGAACCCGCCAGCGCGGCACGGTACCGTGGCTCCAGCTCGGTCGCCAGCGTCCCGTCCAGGGCCTCGTGGATGCGCCGGCCCTCCAGCTCGCCTGAGCGGTAGCCAAAAGCCTCCAGCTCCTGCCCTTCGGCAATGAGGTAGCGCAGGTCGGCGTCGAAGAGGAGGACAAAGACGCCAGGGACGCTGCGCGCGAGCGCCCGGTACCGGGCGAGGTCGCGTTGCTGCTGCCGTTCCGCCTGCACCTTGGCGGTGACATCGGTGACAATGACGAAGAAGCCCTGGAGCTCGCCGTCCCGGGTGTCCGGCCGGTAGGAGACTTTGGTGTGGCGTGTCGTGCCGGCGGCGTCCACCAGGGTCCGGTCGAACAGTTGCGGCTCGCCGTCGAGGACCTTGGCCAGGTACGGGCGGTTTGCCTCAAAGACTGCCTCGCCCAGCAGTTCGCGCAGATGCATGCCCTGCATTTGCCCGGAACCGATGCCAAACCAGGCGCAGTAATGTTCGTTGGCCATGCGGTTGCGCAGGTCCAGATCCCAGTAGGCCACCATCTCCGGAATGCCGTCGAGGACTGCCCGCATCTGGACAGACAGCTCGTCCACCGGCGGCGGGAGGGGGCCTGCTTGGTCCGGGATCCTGCGAGTAGTCATGGCCCAAGTATCCATTGCGCGGTGCGGACACGGGAAACCGTCAGGGCCGGAACCGGTAGCCGATCCCGGCCTCGGTGATCAGGTGGCGCGGGTTGGCGCTGTCCGGCTCCAGCTTGCGCCGCAGCTGGGCCATGTAGACCCGGAGGTAGTTGGTTTCCTTCGCGTACGCAGGTCCCCACACCTCGGACAGCAGCTGCTGCTGGGTGACGAGCCTGCCGGGGTTCCTGACCAGCACCTCGAGCATGTGCCATTCGGTAGGGGTCAGCCGGACCTCCTGGCCGTCGCGCAGGACCAGGCGCCGGCCGAGGTCCACGGTGAACGAGTCTGCGGTGACCACCGGGGACTGCTCCGGATCGGTGCTGCGGCGCAGGAGCGCACGGAGGCGGGCCAGGAGCTCGTCGAGTCCGAACGGCTTGGTGATGTAGTCATCGGCGCCGGCGTCCAGGGCCTGCACTTTGTCCTCGGAGCCGTGGCGGGCAGAGAGCACCAGGATGGGGACCGGGCTCCAGCTCCGCAGCTCGTGGATCACGCTGGTGCCGTCCATGTCCGGAAGGCCCAGGTCCAGGATCACCACTGCCGGCGCGTTCTGCCTGGCCGCAAGCAGCGAGGAGCGCCCGTCTTCGGCGGTGCTGACGGAGTAGCCGTGGGCCTGCAGGGTGATCCGCAGGGCACGGAGCAGGTACGGGTCATCGTCAACCACAAGGACCGCTGTCACGGGGCGTCCGGTCCGGAGCTAAGAATCGGCGGGGCATGGTGGCGCCGGAGGATGGCCGACTGCGGTTCCAGCGGGGCGCGCCCGGGCGGCGCGTCGAAAGGTACCCCGGCGGACAGCGGGAGGCTGATGGCCATGGTCAGGCCGCCGCCGGGTGTGGGTTCAGCGCTAAGCCTGCCGCCCATCGCCTCGGTAAAGCCCTTCGCCACGGCCAGGCCTAGTCCGATGCCGGCGGCCGGTGAGGCGTCGTTGAGCCGCTGGAAGGGCCGGAACATCTCGACGACCCGCTCGGCCGGGACGCCCGTGCCGTGGTCAATGATGCGCAGCTCGCCGACCGGGCGGCCGGCCACGGTGGCCCGGCTCAGGCCGCCGGCGGCACCGGCCAGGACGATGTCCGAATCGGGGGCGTATTTAACCGCGTTTTCCACGATGTTCGCAATGACGCGCTCCAGCATCCCCGGGTCCGCGTCGACCTCGGGCATGTTGGCGGGCAGCTCGGCCCGCACCCGGCCCGGGGCGACCCCGTGCAGTCCGCCGGGAATGACCTCCTGCCAGCGCACGGGCCGCAGCAGCGGCACCACCGAGTCGGAGGTGATCCGGGACATGTCCAGCAGGTTGCCCACCAGCACGTCCAGCCGGTCGGAACACTCCTCGATGGTGGCGAGAAGTTCCTGCTCCTCCTCGCGGGTGTAGCGGACACCCTGCTGGCGCAGGCCGCCCACGGCGAGCTTGATCCCGGCCAGCGGCGTGCGGAGATCGTGCGAGACGGCGCGGAGGATCGACGTGCGCATGGTGTTGCTTTCGGCCAGCCGCTGCACTTCGCTGCGGCTGGCAAGCAGCCGCTGCCTTTCCAGCTGGGCCACCAGGTGCACGCCGATAGCCCCGAGCAGCCGTCTGTCGCTGGCCGGAAGGACCCGCCCGGAGAGGACCAGGCACGTGCTGGCGTTGATCTGTTCGACGTTGTCGCCCTGGATGACTGCCGTGCCGGCCGCGTCGCCGGGCCCGGCCGCGGTCGAAGGGATCTCGCCGGCACCGGCCACCAGGCGCCAGCCGGGCAGCGCGCCGCCGTCGCCGTCATCAGGCAGGCTGAACAGCGCCGCACCCCTGACCTGGAACAGGTCCACCGCCTGTTCCAGCAACCCGACGACGGTGTCCTCCGCGTCCGCCGCCCCGCGGGCAAGGTCCGCCAGGGTGGTGGCTTCGGCGCGGGCCAGCGCGGCTTCCTTGGAGCGCCGGGCCGAGACGTCGACGACGGTGGCCACAGCGGCTGAAACGCCCACAAAGACGAGCAGGGCGATCACGTTCTCTGAATCGCTAATGGTCAGATCGCCGAGCGGCGGCGTCGAGAAGTAGTTCACCAGCAGGCTGCTCCAGAGCGCGGCGAGCATGGCCGGCCACAGCCCGCCGATCAGCGCCACGGTCACGGACCCCGTGAGCTGGACGAGGACGGACGTGGCCAGGTTTTTCTCGGGGCTGACAGCCAGGACCAGCTGCAGGAGGGCCGGCAGGAACACGGCCAGGACAAAACCGACGGTGACCCGGATCCGGCCCAGGTCCTGCCGGCGCCGCTTCCCCGCGCCGCCCGCACCGAGGGGATGGGACACCATATGGACATCGACGTCGCCGGAGTTCCGGACCACCCTGGCACCCGTGGATCCGCCGCGGAGACCCTTCAGCAGCCCGGCGGCCTTGCCCTGGCGGGGAACGCCAAGGACGATCTGGCTGGCGTTGACGCTCCGGGCAAAGTCCAGCAGGGCGGCGGCCGGGTCCTCCCCGGCCACCACGTGGTAGCTGCCGCCCAGGTCCTGGACCAGCCGCCGCTGGGCTTCCAGCGCCTGCGGGGACTCGCCGGCGACGCCCTCGGTGGCCCGGACGTGCAAGGCCAGCAGGTCCCCGCCGTTGATCCGGTTTAGGATCCTCGCCCCGCGGCGGATTAGCGCCTCCCCTTCCGGACCGCCCTTGAGCCCGACGACGATGCGCTCGCGCGCCGGCCAGCTGTCATCGATGCCGCTTCCCTCCCGGTAGCTGGCCAGGCTCTCGTCCACCCGGTCCGCGAGCCACAGCAGGGCGAGTTCCCGCAGCGCCGCCAGGTTGCCCGGCCGGAAGTAGTTGGACAGCGCAGCGTCGATCCGATCCGCCGCGACAATCTTGCCGTCCGCGAGCCGCTGACGCAGGACGTCGGGGGAGATGTCCACCAGCTGGATCTGGTCGGCACGCCGGGCCACCTCATCCGGGACGGTCTGGGCCGGGCGGACCCGGGTGATCGCGCGGACAACGTCGCTGAGTGAGGCCAGGTGCTGGACGTCGAGGGTGGACAGGACGTTGATCCCGGCATCCAATAGTTCATCGATGTCCTGCCAGCGGTGCGGGTGCCGGCTTCCGGGCACGTTCTGGTGCGCGTATTCATCCACGATCGCGGTGACGGGCGAACGGCCCAGCACGGCGTCCAGGTCCATGTCTTCGACCAGGACCTCGCCAACCGGCACCTGGCAGACCGGGACGGCCTCGAGCCCCTCCAGCAGCTCCCGGGTTTCCCGGCGGCCGCGGTCCCGGGCAACGGCCACCACCACGTCCTCGCCGTGGCTGCGCAGCCGGTGCCCCTCGCGGAGCATCGCGTAGGTCTTGCCAACGCCGGGTGCTGACCCCAAAAAGATACGCAGCGTTCCACGTGCCATGCTGTCATTCTTGCAGTCCTGCCTTGTGCTACCGGCCACAACGGCGTCAAGGAATCGTCAAGATAGCCGCCCGGCCGGCGCCAGCGGCGCGGGCCGCTGCTAGCTTCGCAACTAGACCACTGCGGCGCGCGGCGCCGCCCGGGAAAGGAAGCAATGACCACGCTCAGCAGGCCGCCGGCCGACCCTTCGGCGCTCCCACCGCCGCGACGGACCATCCTGAAGAACTGGCTGCTGTTCGGTTTGCAGGACAGCAAAGGAAGCCATCAGGGCCCGGGCGGGGTGCCGGCAGCGCAGGAGAAGAAGCACCCCTGGTGGCAGGTCATGTGCCTCACCGGCGTGGACTACTTCTCCACCCTCGGCTACCAGCCGGCCATCGCCGCGCTCGCCGCCGGAGTGATTTCTCCGCTGGCAACCCTGGTCCTGGTGACCATCACGCTCCTGGGCGCTCTGCCCGTCTACCGCCGCGTGGCAGGGGAGAGCCACCGGGGCGAGGGCTCCATCGCCATGCTGGAGGGGCTCCTGCCGCGGTGGGGCGGCAAACTCTTCGTCCTGGTGCTGCTGGGCTTCGCGGCCACGGACTTCATGATCACCATGACGCTTTCGGCCGCGGACGCCACCGCCCACCTCGTCCAGAACCCGATGGCGCCGGGCTGGTTGCAGGGCCAGAACGTCGCGGTCACGGTGGTCCTGCTGGCGCTGCTGGGGGCGGTGTTCCTGCGCGGCTTCAAGGAGGCGATCGGCGTCGCCGTCGTGCTCGTCGCCGTCTACCTCGGCCTGAACGTCGTGGTGGTCCTCGTGTCCCTCGGTGAAGTTTTCACCCACCCCCTGGCTGTGGGTAACTGGTGGCAGGCGATCTCCACGTCGCACGGGAATCCGCTGCTCGCGGTGGGCTTCGCCCTGCTCGTCTTTCCCAAACTGGCCCTCGGCCTGTCCGGGTTCGAGACCGGCGTGGCGGTCATGCCGCAGATCCGCGGCCATGCCAGCGACACCGACGACAACCCGGCCGGCCGGATCCAGGGCGCCCGCAAGCTCCTGACGACGGCGGCGCTGATCATGAGCAGCTTCCTCATCGTCACCAGTTTCACCACCGTGGTGCTGATCCCGGAGCGCGAATTCCAGCCCGGCGGGCAGGCGAACGGGCGCGCACTGGCGTTCCTCGCGCACGAACACCTGGGCGTGGGCTTCGGCACCGTGTACGACCTCAGCACCATCGCCATCCTCTGGTTCGCCGGCGCCTCGGCCATGGCCGGGCTGCTGAACCTGGTGCCGCGCTATCTTCCCCGCTACGGCATGGCGCCGGGCTGGGCCCGGGCGGTCCGCCCCCTGGTGCTCGTCTTCACCCTTGTCGCGTTTTTGGTCACGTGGCTCTTCGACGCCGACGTCGACGCCCAGGGCGGCGCGTACGCCACCGGCGTCCTGGTGCTGATGACCTCCGCGGCGGTGGCCGTTACGCTGTCGGCCCGCCGCCGGAAGCAGCGCAAGCGCTCCGTGGGCTTTGGCATCATCGCGGTGGTCTTCATCTACACGACGGTGGTCAACATCATTGAACGGCCCGAAGGCCTCCGGATTGCCTCGGTCTTTATCCTCGGCATCATCGCAATCTCCCTGCTCTCGCGGGTCCGCCGCTCCTTCGAGCTGCATGCCACCCGCGTCCATCTGGACCGCGAGGCGCTGGAATTCATGTCCGATGAAATGGAAGGGCCCCTGCGGATCATCGCCCACGAGCCGCTCCGGCTGAGCGCAGAGGCCTACAGGCAGAAGCTGGAATCAGCGATCGAGGTCAGCCACCTGCCGCTGGACTACCAGGCGCTCTTCCTCGAAGTGGTGGTGGACGATTCCTCGGACTTCGAGACGGAACTGCAGGTCCGCGGCATCACACGGCACGGGTACCGGATCCTCGAGGTACACGGCCCCGTGGTCCCCAACACGATCGCCTCGGTGCTGTTCCACATCCGCGACGTGACAGGCCTGATGCCGCATATCTATTTCCGCTGGACCGAGGGCAACCCGCTCGCCAACCTCCTGCGCTTCCTGGCCTTCGGCGAAGGGGAAATCGCCCCCGTCACACGCGAAGTGCTGCGCGAAGCCGAACCGGACGTCACAAAGCGTCCGTGGGTCCACGTCGGCTGAGCTGCCCACAACAAACGCCCCTCCGGAGGAATCCTCCCGAGGGGCGTTTGTGGTGTTCACGGAAAGCGTCCCGGCCTGGCCGGTGGCGCCTTCCTAAGTCATTAGAGCGGCCGGATGTTCTCAGCCTGCGGGCCCTTGGGGCCCTGGGTGACGTCGAACTCGACCTTCTGGTTCTCGTCCAGGGACTTGTAGCCCTGGGT
>JBKKDK010000350.1:0-6615 GCA_046708245.1 Arthrobacter sp. | reverse complement strand
CCGCCAAGGGTTACGACGTGGACCAGCCGCGTAACCTGGCCAAGAGCGTGACCGTAGAATAGCCGCATGATTGTTGGCATCGGCGTGGACGTCGTAGACATTGAACGGTTCGGCCGGCAGCTGGAGCGTACCCCCGGGCTGCGCGACAGGCTGTTCGTCCCGGCTGAGCGCGAACTGAACACCCGGTCCCTGGCCGCACGGTTCGCCGCCAAGGAGGCCGTGGCCAAGGTCCTCGGTGCCCCGGCCGGGATGAACTGGCAGGACTGCTGGATCGGACTGGACCAGAACGGCCCCACTATCCAGGTCAAGGGCACCGTGCTGGCCGTGGCGGAGTCGAAGGGCGTCAAGCGCTGGCACCTGTCGATGAGCCACGACGGCGGGATCGCCACGGCCACGGTCCTCGCCGAAGGGTGAGCAAACCCGCCTGAGCTCTGTCCGGCCGGCCTGTCCGGCCCGGCAAGAACCCGCATTGCCAACAGCGACAGCACGGCGAACGGACTGAAAATATGATCAGCGCCTACACCGGAACCCAAGTGCGCGCGGCTGAAAAGCCGCTCCTTGACTCCGGTGCGGGCGCTGTTCTGATGCAGCACGCCGCCTACGGGCTGGCCAACGCGGTGGTCCGCGAGCTGCGGCACAGCGGAAAAAGCCTCTACGGCGCCAGCATCACGGTCCTCGCAGGCAAAGGCAACAACGGAGGCGACGGACTGTTCGCCGCCGCGCTGCTGGCCCGCCGCGGCATGCGGACGACGGCGGTGCTCACCGCGGACGGCTCGCACCCCGGGGGGCTGGCGGCCTTCGAAAGCGCGGGCGGCCGGGCATTGCACCTGGCTCCGGAGAACGTCGCCGACGTGGCGGCTGCGGCCGCCCGCACCGACGTCGTGATCGACGCGATCCTCGGGACCGGCGCCCGGGGCGGGCTCCGGGGACCGGCCGCCGCCCTCGTCCAGGAACTGGAACGTACCCGGCCCGGCCTGGTGGTGGCCTGCGACATTCCCAGCGGCGTCGACGCGGACACCGGGGAAGCGCACACCCCGGTGCTGGCCGCCGACGTCACCGTGACCTTTGGCGCCATAAAAGCCGGCCTGCTGGCTGACCCGGGCGCGGATTTCACCGGCCGCGTGCAGCTGGTCCCGATCGGGATCGAAACCCACCTGCCGCAGCCGGCGCTGCGCCGGCTCGAAGCCGAGGACCTGGCCCGGCTGCTGCCCCGACCGCAGCGGCGCGCGCACAAATACTCCCGCGGCGTCCTGGGCGTGGTGGCCGGCTCCGAACGCTACCCCGGTGCGGCGGTGCTCGCCTGCCGCGGCGCCCTCGCGGCCGGCGCCGGGATGGTGCGCTACCTCGGCCCGCCGGCCGTGGCCGACCTCGTCCGCCAGGCCTGCCCGGAAGTGGTCTGCACAACGGATGACCCCGCCGACACCCACGTGCAGGCGTGGCTGCTGGGCTCCGGGCTCGACGACGGCGCCGCCGAACAGCTCGAGCGGGTCCGCGCGGCAGCAGGCACCGGCCTGCCCATCGTGGCCGACGCCGGCGCGCTGCCCGCGCTGCCGCTCCGGCTCGCGGCGAGCACGGTCCTGACACCGCACGCCGGCGAGCTCGCGTCCCTGCTGGCGAGGTACGGCACGGATACCGGCCGCGACGGGGTGGAGAACGCGCCGCTCGCCGCGGCGCGGCAGGCTGCCGCCCTGACCGGCGCCACGGTGCTGCTCAAAGGCGCCACGACCCTGGTCGCGGCCCCCGCCGGAGCAGTCTTCAGCCAGGCCGAGGCAACGCCCTGGCTGGCGACGGCCGGGAGCGGGGATGTCCTCGCCGGCGTGCTCGGCTCCCTGCTGGCCCAGCTGAGCGGCCAGGACGAGGCGTTCCACGCCCACGGAATCGAAGCCCCGGACCGCTGGGCCGCGATCGCAGCCATGGCTGCAAGCCTGCACGGGCGGTCCGGAACCCGCGCCTCCGCCGGCGGACCGGTGACCGCCGGCGCCGTTTCCCACGCCCTCCCGGAGGTGTTCCGGGAGTTGTAACCGACGCGCACAAATAAGTGCCGACAGGGATGGTAACCCTACTTACAAGTAGTCTGTCTAGAGATTGCCCGCATCGCACGAGGAGAACACATGGAAGTCTGGCCCGGAACGGCTTATCCGCTGGGAGCCACTTTTGACGGCACCGGCACCAACTTTGCCCTGTTCAGCGAACGCGCCGAACGGGTGGAGCTTTGTCTGCTGGCCGATGACCTGACAGAGACCCGGATCGAACTCTCCGAGGTGGACGGATACGTCTGGCATTGCTACCTGCCGCACGTCCAGCCCGGGCAGAAGTACGGCTACCGCGTCCACGGCCCGTACGAACCCGGCGACGGCAACCGCTTCAACGCGAACAAGCTGCTGATGGACCCTTACGCCAAGGCAATCCAGGGCCAGATCGACTGGGACCCGGCGCTCTTTTCCTATAACTTCGGCGACCCGGACTCGCGCAACGATTCGGACTCCGCCCCGCACACCATGCACGGCGTCGTCATCAACCCCTTCTTCGAGTGGGACGGTGACCGCCAGCTGCGCATCCCGTACCACGAATCGGTCATTTACGAGGCCCACGTCAAGGGCCTGACGGAGCTGCACCCCGAGGTGCCCGAGGAACAGCGCGGCACTTACGCCGGCGTGGCGCACCCGGCCGTGATCGAACACCTCCAGAAGCTCGGCATCACCGCGATCGAGCTCATGCCCGTCCACCAGTTCATCAACGACGGCACCCTCGTGGAGAAGGGCCTCAACAACTACTGGGGCTACAACACCATCGGCTTCTTCGCGCCGCAGAACACCTACAGCTCCTCCGGCGACGTCGGACACCAGGTCCAGGAATTCAAGGCCATGGTCCGCGAGCTGCACAGGGCCGGCATCGAAGTGATCCTGGATGTGGTCTACAACCACACCGCCGAAGGAAACCACCTCGGCCCCACCCTGTCCTTCAAGGGCATCGACAACGCCGCCTACTACCGGCTGGTGGACGATGACTCGAAGCACTACATGGACTACACCGGAACCGGAAACTCGCTCAACGTCCGGCACCCGCACTCCCTCCAGCTGCTCATGGATTCCCTGCGCTACTGGGTGACGGAAATGCACGTCGACGGCTTCCGCTTCGACCTCGCGTCCACGCTGGCCCGCGAGTTCTACGACGTGGACAAGCTGTCCACCTTCTTCGAACTCTTCCAGCAGGACCCGATCGTCTCCCAGGTCAAGCTCATCGCCGAGCCCTGGGACGTCGGTCCGGGCGGCTACCAGGTGGGCAACTTCCCGCCGCAGTGGACCGAGTGGAACGGCAAATACCGCGACACGGTCCGCGACTTCTGGCGCGGCGAGCCCTCCACCCTGGGTGAGTTCGCCTCCCGGCTCACGGGCTCCGCGGACTTGTACGAAAGCTCTGCCCGCCGCCCCGTCGCGTCCATCAACTTCGTGACCGCCCACGACGGTTTTACGATGCGCGACCTCGTCTCCTACAACGAGAAGCACAACGACGCCAACGGGGAGGGCAACAACGACGGCGAATCGCACAACCGCTCGTGGAACTGCGGCGCCGAGGGCGACACCGACGAAGAAAAGGTCCTCACCCTCCGGGCCCGCCAGCAGCGCAACTTCATCGCCACCCTGCTGCTCTCACAGGGTGTTCCGATGCTGCTGCACGGCGACGAGCTCGGCCGGACCCAGCAGGGCAACAACAACACCTACTGCCAGGACTCCGAGCTGAGCTGGATCCACTGGGAGGCCATGGACCAGCCGCTGGTGGAATTCACCGCCGTCGTCAACAAGATCCGCCACGACCACCCGACCTTCCGGCGCAGCCGCTTCTTCGACGGCCGCCCGGTGCGCCGCGGCGAAGGCGAGAAGCTCCCGGACATCGTCTGGCTGAAAACGGACGGCACCGAAATGCTGCCCGAGGACTGGGGCAGCGGCTTCGGCCGGACCATCGGCGTCTTCTACAACGGCCACGGGATCCAGGAACAGGACTCCCGGGGCCGCCGGATCACCGATGACAGCTTCCTGCTCGGCTTCAACGCCCACGACGGCGACGTCGACTTTGTGCTGCCGTCCGACGAGTACTCGAAGTTCTGGGATGTCCTGGTGGACACCGCGGACCGGGCCGCCACCGAGGCACCGCTCAAGGCAGGTTCCGTCCTGTCGCTGGCCGCCAAGTCCATGGTGGTGCTGCGTGCCCACTCGGGGCCGGAAATCGAGGTGGATTACTCCGCCGCGGCGTCCCTTGCCGCGATGGCCGAACACGAGGAAGCCGCGCCTGAAAGCCCGGCGGAACCGGCACCGGCGAAGGAAGAGCCGGCGAAGGCGAAGCCCGCCAAGGCCGAGCCCGCCAAGGATGCGGACGCAAAAGCCCCGGCCAAGGCATCCGGCAAGGGGTCCGCGAAGGCCGCCGGCAAGGCCACAGCGAAGAAAGCTGGAGACGGTAAGACCGGGTCCTCGAAGGGACCCGCTAAATGAGGACTCCCGCGTCCACCTACCGGCTGCAGATCAGGTCCGGCTTCACCCTTCAGGATGCTGCCGGGACGGTGCCCTACCTGAAGTCGCTGGGCGTGGACTGGATCTACCTTTCACCCATTTTGACGGCGGAGAAGGGTTCGGACCACGGCTACGACGTCACCGACCCTTCCGCCGTCGACCCCGACCGCGGCGGCGCCGAGGGGCTCATTGCAGCCTCCCGGGCCGCCCGGGAGGCCGGCATGGGCGTGCTCGTGGACATCGTTCCCAACCACGTCGGGGTGGCCACGCCCGCCCAGAACCCGTGGTGGTGGTCGCTCCTTAAGGAGGGACAACAGTCCCGCTACGCCCCGGCGTTCGACGTCGACTGGGACTTCGGCGGCGGCCGCATCCGGATCCCGGTGCTGGGCGAGGACTCCGACGTTGACGCGCTGGAAATCCGCGGCGGGGAGCTGCGGTACTACGACCACCGCTTCCCGCTGGCCGAGGGCACCTATACCGAGGGGGACGACCCCCGCGCGGTCCACGACCGGCAGCACTACGAGCTGGTCGGCTGGCGCCGGGCGGACAACGAACTGAACTACCGCCGGTTCTTCGCCGTCAACAGCCTGGCCGGCATCCGGGTCGAGGACCCGGCAATCTTCGATGAAGCCCACGCCGAGATTGTCCGCTGGTTCCGCGAAGGCCTGGTGGACGGACTCCGGATCGACCACCCGGACGGCCTGGCCGACCCGGAAGGTTACCTGCGCCGGCTCCGGGACGTCACCGGCGGAAGCTACCTGCTGATCGAGAAGATCCTCGAGCCCGGCGAAGTGCTCCCGACCGGCTTCGACTGCGAAGGCACCACCGGCTACGACGCACTGGCGGACGTGGACCGGGTCTTCGTCGACCCCGCCGGCCAGGATGGACTGGACGCCCTGGACACCAGTCTGCGCGGCGGCCAGCCCGCGGACTACGAGGACATGATCCACGGCACCAAACGACGGATCACCGACGGGATCCTGCACTCCGAGATGCTCCGCCTGGCCCGGCTGGTTCCGCCCGGCGCCGGCATCGAGGCCGGGACCGCCGCCGACGCCCTGTCGGAAATCATCGCCGCGTTCCCCGTGTACCGCAGCTACCTCCCCGAGGGTGCCGGCGTCCTGAAGGAGGCCTGCGAGCTCGCGGTCCGCCGCCGTCCTGACCTGGAAGGCGCCGTCGGCGTCCTGCTGCCGCTCCTGCTGGAAGCTGGTCCTGAAGCCGATGCGGAGCTGGGGCGCCGCTTCCAGCAGACCTCCGGCATGGTGATGGCCAAGGGGGTGGAGGACACCGCGTTCTTCCGCTACACCCGGCTGGGTACCCTGACCGAGGTCGGGGCCGATCCCACGGAGTTCGCCGTGGCGCCGGCGGAATTCCACGCCCGGATGGCCCGCCGCCAGGCCAGCCAGCCGCTGTCCATGACGACGCTGAGCACCCACGACACCAAACGCAGCGAGGACACCCGCGCCCGGATTTCGGTCCTCGCGGAGCTGGCGCCCGAATGGACTGCCGTCCTGGCCCGGCTGCAGGAGCTTGCCCCGCTGCCGGACGGCCCGCTGGCGAACCTGCTGTGGCAGGCCATCGCCGGAGCGTGGCCCGCGGACCGGGAGCGGCTGCAGTCGTACGCCCGGAAGGCCGCCCGCGAGGCCGGCAACTCGACCAACTGGACCGACCCGGACGCGGACTTTGAGGACAAGCTCACCGCCGCGGTGGACGCAGCCTTCGACAACGCCGCGGTCCGCGCCGAACTGGAGGCGCTGGTTGCGCTGCTGGAACCGTACGGCGCCGCCAATTCGCTTGGCGCCAAGCTGGTCCAGCTGACCATGCCCGGAGTCCCGGACGTCTACCAGGGCACGGAATTCTGGGACCGCTCACTCACCGATCCGGACAACCGGCGGCCGTTCGACTTCGGCGCCCGCCGCCGCGCCCTCGCCGCGCTCGACGCCGGTGAGCGGCCGGCGTCGTTCCGCGACGAAACGGCGAAGCTGCTGGTGACCTCGCGGGCGCTGCGCCTGCGCCGGGACCGGCCGGAACTGTTCGCCGGCTACGCGCCGGTTACGGCCACCGGGGCGGCGGCAGAGCATCTGCTGGCGTTCAACCGGGGCGCCGGCAC
>JBKKDK010000349.1:0-8246 GCA_046708245.1 Arthrobacter sp. | reverse complement strand
AGCCGAAGGAGGCCAGTGTGGTGGCCAGCAGGATCTGCGGGGTGGGCATCTTCAGGGACTTGGTGGCGTAGGAGATGAAGAACGCGATCAACAGGTAGCCAGCAGCGTTGTTGCCGATGAAGATCATGGTCGAGTAAAGGACCGCCTTCTTGTGCTTCCGGATGAGCTCGCCGAGCGGCGCCTTGCTCTCCGCCTTGCGGGCGGCCATTTCCCTGAAGACCGGGCTCTCGGCAACCGCGCGGCGGATCAGGTAGCCAACGACGATCAGTACGATCGAGAGCAGGAACGGCACGCGCCACCCCCAGGACGCGAAGTCTTCCTTGGACATGGACGTGTTCAGGAAGTACAGCAGGCCGGTGGCGAGGATCATGCCGACCGGAACGCCGATTTGCGGGTAGGCGCCGAACAGACCGCGCTTGCTCCGGGGTGCGTGCTCCACGGCCATCAGCGCTGCGCCGCCCCACTCGCCGCCGGCAGAGAAGCCCTGGACGATGCGGAGGGTGATCAGCAGGATCGGGGCCCAGATGCCGATCTGGGCGTAGGTCGGCAGCATGCCGATCAGCGCCGTCGCGGCACCCATCATGATGAGCGTGAAGACCAGCATGGCCTTGCGTCCGAGGCGGTCGCCGAGGTGGCCGGCGATGATGGCGCCGAGCGGGCGGAACAGGAAGCTGATGCCGATGAGCGCGAAGGACAGGATCTGTGCCAGGCCCGGGTTGGAGGCGTTCAGCGGTGCCAGGAAGAGCGGCGACAGCAGGGTTGCTGTCAGCTGCGCGAAGATGAAGAAGTCGTACCACTCGATGGTGGTCCCGACCAGCGTCCCCGCGAGGACCTTGCGCTCCTCATGCTTGCTGCTGGGGCCCGCCTCAGTATCGACGGATGAAGTTGCGGTCATTGAAACTCCGTTGCTGGGGGCAGAGGTGCTGCCCTGGGTGGGTGCAAAGTGAATAACTGAATGCCTCGTGAATTACTGATCGAACGGTCAGTTAGTACCCTGAATAGTACTACGAAAATGTGTGATAGAGCACACATTAGGCAAAACTGCTCAGTCGGTGCGGCCGAGCAGTTCACGGACCCGGGCCCGGAGCGGCTCGCGGTCATAGCTGTTAACCATGGCGCCGGCCATCCGGACAGGATCGCCGAAGAAGAAGTATTCGTACAGCGACTGGCGGCCGGAGAAGCCCGAGACCGAGGCATCGAAGGCGAGCTTGAACAGCCGCACGCGCTCGGGTCCGGTGAGGCTCTTGCCCTGCAGGTACATTTCGATGTCCGCCCGGGCGTCGCTGTTGACATCCGCCTCGCCGGGCAGCGCCATCAGCCCGGACGCGCAGAATTTGCGGATGATCTGCGGGAAGCGCTGGGCGACCTTGGGGTACCAGTTGCGCGCGGCATTCAGCGTGGACCACTTCGGCAGCATAACGCCGGCCTCGTTCAGCTGGGCGTCCACCTCGGAGGCGCGGATCAGCGCGCGGCCGATTTCGACGTCGACAATCAGCTCCGCGATGTCCTCCTGGATGTGCTGGAAGCCGTCGATCCCGATGGAATCGGCCAGTTCGGACGCCAGGCCCAGGAAGAACTCGCTCTTGGCGATTGTGCGGGTGACCACCTGGTGCGTCATAAGCGCCCCGGCGCCGGTCTCCGAGTAGAAGCCGTTGCAGAGCTGCGGGTTGCCGAGCATAAAGATGCGCTCGTTGGGGACGAACACGTTGTCGAAGATCGCGACCGCATCCATTTCCTCGTACCGGGAGGCGAGTGGTTCGTCGTGGGTGCTGCCGCCGTTGTACAGCGAGGTCCGGCACAGGTAGCGCAGGCCCGGCGCATCGTTCGGGATGGCGAAGGCGTACGAGTACGGCGCGTCCTCCGGGGTTCCGCGGAGCACGGTGGAGGGGAAGACCAGCAGCTCGTCCGCGATCGGGGCGATCGTGGCCAGCATCCGGGCGCCGTGGATGACAATGCCGTCCTCGCGCTCCTCGACAATCCGGGCCGAGAGCTGGCCGCCCATCTGCTCGGAGCCGGAGACCGAGCGGTTGACCTGCGGCGGGATCAGGGTGTGCGTGGCGAGGAGGTCGTTTTCCCGGGCCCATTCGTAGTAGTTGCGGATGTTTTCGCCGAACTTGGGGTCGGCCTGGGAAAACCACTTCTCGGCCGTACTCAGGGCGGTGAGCGAGGAGTTCATATAGTCGCCGGAGCGGCCCAGGAACCCGTTGGAGGACTCGGCCCAGGTGGAGATCGCACGGCGGCGGCGCTCCAGGTCCTCGACGGTCTTGGGCACGAGGAAGGAGGCGTTGACGAGGTCGCCGGTGGTGGGCGAGGTGTAGGTCAGCGCCTCCTGGTACTTCGGATCGTGCTGCATGTCGAAGAGCTTTGCGTAGGACCTCGCGACGTTGCGGAAGGCGGGGTGCTCGGCGATCTTGTCGCTGACCACCTCGCCGTCAATCACCACGTGCGGTGTCATCGCGTTGAGCTTGTCCAGGTACTGCTGTCCGGTACGGATACCCATGGTTGTTTCTCCAGTCGTCTTTGAGCTGCGTGTGAGTGTGTCTTGGGGCTGCGGGGCTTGGAGTTGGGGCGTCAGAGCAGGTCTTCCATGCCCAGCTGGCTTTCCGGGATGGTGGTGAAAGTGCTGTTGGCAAAGGCCAGGGCGTCGCCGTTGCGGTAGTTGAAGTCCACTACCTCGCCGATGTACAGGGTATGGTCGCCGCCGTCGTACGCGGCCCAGGGCTTGCACTCGAAATAGGCGAGCACGCTGGACAGCCGCGGGGCCGTTTCGCCTTCCACCCAGAGCGGCTCCGGGCCGCGACGGCCGGCAAAGTGCATCGCGAGCTGGCGCTGTTCGGCGCCGAGGATGTTGACCGTGAACGGCCGGCCGGCGAGTTCGTCATGGGCCTTGGTGGTGCGGGCAATACTCACCAGCACCAGCGGCGGATCCATGGAGACCGAGGTGAAGGAGTTCACCGTGATGCCGTGGCGTTTAGTGACCCCATCGAACGTCACGATCGCGACGCCGGTGGCGAACCGGCCCAAGCTGCCGCGGAAGTGATGGGCACGCGGGGCCGAGGTCCGGCCCGGGACAGCCGGGACCGGCTCGGTGCGGGGCTTGGCAATCATCATTGATCCCTTGCGTTTGGTAAACGGTTTTACAGAGCTGCTGCTTTACAGTTTATTGTGTTCTATAATCGAACACATAGTTCCCATATAGAACGCTAGCGCAGTGTGAGCCGGAGCACAAGGGTCTGTCCGTCAGGCCCTGCCCGCTGACAGCTCCCACCTAGGATGGACCCATGACCCCGACCGCCGGCACCGCCCAGGCCTCCCCGTCCCAGACGCTGTCGCGCGGCATCCGTGCGCTGGAGATCCTCGCCGAGGCCCAGCAGCCGCTGACCATCGCCGAGCTTGCGGACGCCATGGGGGTGCACCGCTCGGTGGCCTACCGCATCCTGCGCACGCTCGAGGACCATTCACTGCTGGTGCGCGACGACGGCGGCCGGGTCCAGCCCGGCCCCGGCCTGGCCGTCCTGGCCCGGGGGGTCGCGCGCAGCCTGCAGACGGCAGCCCTGCCGGAGCTCACCCAGCTCGCCAACGCCCTGACCATGAGTGCGTTTGTGGCCGTCTGGGACCACGAGGACTGCGTCACGCTGGTCACGGTGGACCCGCGGCATACCGGCGCCGCCGTGGTCCAGCACCCCGGGTCCAGGCATCCGATCAACGCCGGCGCGCCGGGCATCGCCATCCAGTCGGCGCATTCCGAGCAGGAGTGGCACGCCGCCGCGCCCGGCATCGCCTACCGCGCCGAAGCGGCCGAGGCCCGCCGCCGGGGCTACGCCGCCAGCCATGACGAGGTGATTGCCGGGGTGTCCTCGCTGGCCGTGCCGATCCGGGTGCCGGGCGGGCGTCCGGCCGCCCTCGCCGTCGTCTACATCCGGACCTCCCAGGACCCGGAGGAGGTTGCCGCGGCCCTGACAGCGAGCGCCCGCCGGATCGAAGGCCAGCTGGGCTGAGGCCTCCTGACGCCGGACCAAAAGGCGCTTGACAAGCCGTCGGGTCTCGGGCAGGTTGTATCGTATACGATTTCATACTCAATGAGGAGATGCGATGGAGCAGCTTTCGCAGGACACCCTGGGCGCCGCGGGCAAGGTCATCGCCGTCCACATCAACTACCCCAGCCGTGCCGCCCAGCGCGGCCGGACACCGGAGCAGCCGTCCTACTTCCTGAAGCCCTCCTCCTCGCTGAGCCTCAGCGGCGGCACCGTCGAACGCCCCGAGGGCTGTGAACTCCTGGCGTTCGAAGGCGAGGTGGCGCTCGTGATCGGCGTCCGGGCCCGCCGGGTCTCCCCCGAGGACGCATGGAACCACGTCGGTGCCGTCACAGCCTCCAACGATCTGGGTGTCTACGATCTGCGCTATGCGGACAAGGGCTCGAACCTGAGGTCCAAGGGCGGCGACGGGTTTACCCCGGTGGGCCCGGCACTGCTCCCCGCCGCCGATGTGGACCCGGCCGGGCTGCGGATCCGCACCTGGCTCAACGGCACGCTGGTCCAGGAGGACACCACCGGGACGCTGCTCTTTCCGTTCGCCCGGCTGGTTGCCGACCTCTCCCAGCTCCTCACCCTGGATCCCGGCGACATCATCCTCACCGGGACTCCGGCCGGGGCGTCCGTGGCCCAGCCCGGGGATGTGATGGAGGTCGAAGTCGACGCCCCGGAATCCGGCCTCAGCACCGGCCGGCTCAGCACCACCGTGGTCCAGGGCACGGTTCCGCTGGCCGGCTACGGCGCCGGGCCGCGCAGCGACGACGCCCAGCGTGCCGAGGCCTACGGGACCCGTGCCCCGGATCCGGCGCCGCAGCCGGCGCCCACGCTCGGCCCGGAGCTCAGGGCCAAGCTGGAGTCGGTCGGAACCGCCACCCTGAGCTCCCAGCTGCGCAAGCGCGGCCTGAACAATGTCAGCATCGACGGCCTGCACTCCACCCGGCCGGACCGGAAGGTGGTCGGGGTCGCGCGGACGCTGCGCTACGTTCCCAACCGTGAGGACCTGTTCAAGGCCCACGGCGGCGGCTTCAACGCCCAGAAGCGCGCCATCGACTCCCTGCGCGAGGGCGAGATCCTGGTGATGGAAGCCCGCGGGGAGAAAGGCACCGGCACGGTCGGGGACATCCTCGCCCTCCGCGCCGAGGTCAACGGCGCCGCGGCCATCATCACCGACGGCGGCGTCCGTGACGTCGCCGCCGTCGGCGCCCTTCAGATGCCCACCTACTTCGCAAATCCGCATCCCGCCGTCCTCGGCCGCCGCCACATCCCCTGGGACGTCGACCTGACGGTTTCCTGCGGCGGCGCCACGGTCCAGCCCGGCGACATTATTGTGGGCGACGCCGACGGGATCCTCGTGATTCCGCCGGCCCTCGCGGAGGAGGTGGCTGCCGACGCGCTCGTCCAGGAGGCCGAAGAGGCCTACATCGCCGGGATGGTCGCCGCCGGCCACAGCGTGGACGGGCTGTACCCGATGAACGAGCAGTGGCAGGAAAAGTACCGCGAGTGGTCCGCCGCCCGGGAGCGTGAGGGCAGGTGAGTAGCGCGGTGGGCGGCCCGGCGTCGGCCAGCAAGTCGGAACAGGCGTACGCGGCAATCAAGGCCAGCATCCTCAGCGGCGAGTACTCCCCCGGCTACCGGCTCGTGCTGGCCAAGATCGCCGAGGACCTCCGCGTCAGCGTGGTGCCGGTCCGGGAAGCGATCCGGAGGCTGGAGGCCGAAAGCTTCGTCGTGTTCGAACGGAACATCGGCGCCACGGTGGCCGGGATCGAACCCACCGAGTACCTCTACACCATGCAGACGCTGAGCATCGTGGAGGGTGCCGCGACGGCGCTCTCCGCCCCGCTGATCTCCGCCGCGGACATCGCCCGGGCCCGCGGCGTCAACACCCTGATGCGCGATTGCCTCGACGACTTCGACCCGGTCCGGTTCACGAGCCTGAACCGGGACTTCCACAGCGTCCTCTTCGAGCGATGCCCCAACCCGCACATCCTGGACCTCGTGCACCGCGGCTGGAACCGGCTGCAGGCCCTGAGATCCTCCACGTTCAGCTACGTCCCGGGCCGCGCCAGGGAATCCGTGGCCGAACACGAGGCCCTGCTGGTGCTGCTCGAGACGGGCGCCCCGGCAGACGACGTCGAACGCGCCGCCCGTGCCCACCGCGCCGCCACCCTGGACGCCTACCTGGCCCACAGCCGCACGGATGCGGCCCCCGCCCTGTCCTGACCACCCTGCCCCAGGCCGCCGTCCCCGCCGGCCGCCGGACCCCGACCGACAAGGAAGAAACAATGAAGTTCCGTTCCGATCCCCAGCAGCACCTCAAAGGCTCCCTCGCCGCGATGTTCACCCCGTTCACCGATGCCGGGGACGTGGACCACGCCAGCCTGCGCAACATGGTCGAATGGCAGATCGCCAGCGGATCCTCCGGGATCACCATCGGCGGCTCCACCGGCGAACCGAGCGCCCAGTCCGTCGAGGAGCGCGCCGAGGCCATCCGCGTGACGGCCGCCGCAGTGGGCGACCGCGTCCCGTTCATGGCCGGCACCGGCACCGCGAAACTGGCCGAAACGCTGGAACTGACGCAGGCCGCCGTCGATGCCGGTGCCGACGCCTCGATGATCATCACGCCGTACTACTCCCGCCCCACGCAGGAGGCGCTGTACCGCTGGTACGCCACCATCGCCACCGAATTCCCGCAGATGCCGTTCGTGATCTACAACGTGCCGTCCCGTACCGCCGTCGACATGGCCCCCGAGACCGTGGCGCGGCTGTTCCGGGATTTCGAGAACATCGTGGGGATCAAGGAAACCACCAAGGACTTCGAGCACTTCTCCCGCGTCATGCACCTCGCCGGCAAGGACCTCCTGGTCTGGTCCGGGATCGAGCTGCTCTGCCTGCCGCTGATGGCGATCGGCGGCGTCGGCTTCATCTCCGCCCTGGCCAACATCGCGCCGAAGGCCTCCTCGGACATGTACAAGGCCTGGATGGCGGGCGACTTCGAGACGGCCCGCAGGATCCACTACGGGGTGCACCCGCTGGTCGATCTGCTCTTTGTGGAGACGAACCCGGCGCCGAGCAAGTGGCTGATGGCAGAGGCCGGCCTGATCGCCTCCGACCACGTGCGGCCGCCGCTCATCACCCCCACCGAAGCCGGGCTGAAGAAAATCAACGAGCTGATGGAGGCCGGACGGGACTACCTCACCCCCGTCGATGCCTTCCGCCTCACCAGGTAGCACCCTCCACCAACAAGAATTCCACGCAGAAGCAAAGGATCACTCCAATGGCCGAGCACTACATTCCGGACAACCTGCCGACGCGGATCCGGCACTACATCAACGGCGAATTCGTCGATTCCGTCAGCGGCAAGACCTTTGACGTACTGGACCCGGTGTCCAACGAAACGTACGCTACCGCCGCCGCCGGGCAGAAGGAGGACATAGACCTCGCCGTCGCCGCCGCGCGGAAAGCCTTCACCACGGGGCCGTGGCCGCGGATGAAGCCGCGGGAACGCGCCCGCGTCCTGCACCGGATCGCGGACGCCGTCGAGGCGCAGGAAACCCGGCTGGCCCAGCTGGAAACCTTCGACACGGGGCTGCCCATCACCCAGGCCAAGGGCCAGGCGCTGCGCGCGGCGGAAAACTTCCGTTTCTTCGCCGACCTCATCGTGGCCCAGTTCGACGACGCCATGAAGGTTCCCGGCGCGCAGATCAACTACGTCAACCGCAAGCCGATCGGCGTCGCGGGCCTTATCACGCCGTGGAACACCCCGTTTATGCTGGAGTCCTGGAAGCTGGCACCGGCCCTGGCCACGGGCAACTGCGTGGTGCTCAAGCCGGCCGAGTTCACCCCGCTCTCGGCGTCGCTCTGGGCGAAGATCTTCCAGGAGGCCGGGCTGCCCGAGGGCGTGTTCAACCTGGTCAACGGCCTCGGCGAGGAAGCCGGCGACGCACTCGTGAAGCACCCGGACGTTCCGCTGATCTCCTTCACCGGCGAGACCACCACGGGCAAAACGATCTTCCGGAATGCCGCAGAGCATCTCAAAGGCCTGTCCATGGAGCTCGGCGGCAAGAGCCCGGCCATCATTTTCACCGACGCCGACCTCGACGCCGCGATCGACTCCACTCTTTTCGGGGTGTTCTCGCTCAACGGCGAGCGCTGCACCGCCGGCTCCCGGATCCTGGTCCACCGGGACGTCTACGAGGAGTTCTGCGAAAAGTACGC
>JBKKDK010000348.1:0-6539 GCA_046708245.1 Arthrobacter sp. | reverse complement strand
CCCGCTCTGCCCTGCAGAACGCGGCTTCCATTGCCGGCCTGTTCCTCACCACCGAGGCCGTTGTGGCCGACAAGCCGGAGAAGAACTCCCCGGCCATGGGCGGCGGCGACGACATGGGCGGCATGGGCGGCATGGGCGGTTTCTAACCACCCGGCCAGCCCGCTGAGCAGATCAGTGCTGAACGCTTAGTTCAACGACGGCGGTTCCACCTCACGGTGGGGCCGCCGTCGGCGTTTACCCCCCCCCGCCGTCCCGCCTGTACCCGCCGCTGCGGCGGCCACGGAGGGGCGCGGGCTGTATGGCAGGATGGTGCAGTGACGATTACAGCAGCAGCCGATGGTTCGGCTTTAGGAAATCCCGGTCCGGCCGGATGGGCCTGGTATGTCAATGATGATTGCTGGCGCGCCGGCGGGTGGCCGCACGGCACCAACAACATGGGCGAGCTCATGGCCGTTCTGGACCTGTTCCGTTCCACCGCACACCTCCCCGGCGAGGATCTGCACATCCTCTGCGACAGCCAGTACGTCATCAACTCCGTGACGAAGTGGATGCCGGGGTGGAAGCGCAAGGGCTGGCGCAAGTCCGACGGCAAGCCCGTGATGAACGTGGACCTCCTCAAAGACATCGACCAGGCGCTGGTCGGCCGCAAGTACAAATTTGAATGGGTGCGCGGACACGCCGGCCACGACCTCAACGAGGCCGCGGACGAGCGTGCCCGGGCCGCCGCGACGTCCTACCAGCAGGGCGTGGCCGTCCGGCAGGGCCCCGGTTTCGGCCCGCGGGCGCAGATCGCTGCTCCCGCCGCCGCGCAGGCCCCTGAGGCACTCCGGCCGGCCCCCGCCACCGCGCCGGCGCCCTCAGGCCAGCAGGAACTGTTCGGTGCGCCGTCGTTGTTTGACGAACCCGACCTCTTCAGCGAGCTCGACGAGGACGCCACACCGGCCCCCGGCACGGAGGCCAGCCCGGAAACCATCGTCGAAGCGCTCGAGCGCGAATTCCTCCGGCCCGAAACCCGGGCCGACATGGGGCGTATCGCCGTGCTGCTGCACCCGGACTTTACCGAAATAGGACGTTCCGGGCGGATCTGGACCCGGGACGCCATGATGATGGCACTCGTCGATCAGCCCGAGGGCCCCACCGAGCTGGAACTGCTGGGCGCGGACCGGCTGGGCGAGGGCGCCGTCCTGCTGACCTACCGCAGCTACGCCCGCGCGGGAACCACCCTGCGCAGCTCCCTGTGGGTCCACGACGGCGCCCAATGGCGGCTTCGCTTCCACCAGGGCACGCCCGAGGCCTGAGGCCGCCAGCGGGGCGGGTGGAGAGCCCCTCAGCTGAAGCGCTGGGCGTTGTTCAGCTCGGCCTGGTCATAACTGGCCGCCGCCGAGTTGAGCGCCAGGTTGATGGACGCCAGGGACGCCTCGACCCGGCCCTGGGTCAGGGTCCATTCGGCCACGAGTGCCTGGAAGTTGCTCGCCGCGGATCCGCGCCAGCTGGCCTGGAGTTCGTCCAGTCCGTGTTTCATGGCCTGGACGTCGGCGCTGATCCGCTCCACCGTCGCCTGCACATTCGCTGATTTGAGCTGGAGGAGTTCCGTGTCGACGGAGATGATGCTCATAGGGACGGCCTCTCGACAATGCCGGAAGCAGCCCCGGTCCGCCGGCACGAACACGGCGGACCGGACGGGCTGCCTCGTCCGGACCTTCCGGACGCCTCCAGCCTAGGCAGGGGACGCCGCCCCGGCACGCGGTGAACTGGGCTATGTGGACAACCGCCGGCAGGCAGGAGCCGGGCCTTTCGTCACGATGAGGCGTAGGAAGCGACCGCTATGGCCGTGGCAGCGTCAGGCCGGCGGGACGACCCGAAAGCCACTTGCTAGGTAGTTTTTCAGTGCATTGGGGTGGTCATGACTGGACGTATGCAGCCATGCCCGGCTTGCGCCCAAGGACCAGACAAGCCGAAGCGATGCTGACAGCGATGCCCGTCCGATTCCTTGGCCGTGGCACTCGGGCACCAGCCCGAAGGAATCGATCTCAACGTCGGGATGGCCGGATAGATTCAGTGACAGAATCCCCACCTTCGTCCCCGCTGCAGTGATCGCCCAGTGCTGGACCGCTTCCGCAGCCAGGTACCGCTCCCATTGGCCATCGGTCCACTCCGGGCTCGGCCATTGAAAATCCCGCCCGACGCGCAGCGTAAGTTCGCGAACGGCCCTGTTCCCGCCATCCAGCGGCTCCAGGGCTAGCTCAACCTGGACCCTGGAGCCGGAGGAGACAGCTTCCGCCCCTTTGTAGATCTCAAGAAGCGTCAGCACCGGGCCAGATGCCAGCTCAAATCTGTCCATGCTCTCCGTGGTCCCAGTCGTTGCGACGTCCGGTACTAGGGGTCGCCGCCGCCGGCACCCGTCCGGGCCTCGCGCGCCGCAGCATCCCGGACGGCAGCGTCCTGGACCGCCGCCTCACCCGCCGCCGCCGGGTGCGCCGCCGCCTCGTCACCCGCCGCCTCGTCCAGGAACGGCAGGCTGACCACCAGAGTGGCGCCGCCGCCGTCGGTCTGGTCGACCCGGACCGTGCCGGAGTGCGAGCCGACGATGGCCGCGACGATCGCCAACCCCAGGCCGCTGCCGCCGGTCTCCCGGGTCCGTGAGGTGTCCGCGCGGTAGAAGCGCTCGAAAATTCGGGCCGCCTCCTCCTCCGGGACGCCCGGTCCGTGGTCGCGGACCTCAATGACGGAGTGCCGTGCCCCGTCCGCGGACGTCCGGACGCCGACGGCGAGTTCGATGGGGGAGCCCTCCGGCGTGTAGCGCAGGGCGTTGCCCACGAGGTTGCCCACGACCTGCCGGAGCTTGGACTCGTCGCCCAGCACCGGCGCGGGGGCCGGGGCTCCGCCGTCGAGGCCGATAAGGGCGATGGTGCGGCCGCGGTCGCTGGCCTGGGTGTCCACCACGGCGTCGTTGGCCAGCAACAGCAGGTCGGCAGGCTTTTGCTGCAGCGGACGCTGCTCGTCGATGCGGGCCAGCAGCAGCAGGTCCTCCACCATGGTGCCCATCCGCTTGGCTTCGCTTTCGATCCGGCCCATGGCGGTGGCGACGTCTTCCGGGGTGGACAGCGCGCCGTGCCGGTACAGCTCCGAGAACCCGCGGATGGTCACCAGCGGGGTCCGCAGCTCGTGCGAGGCGTCGGCGGCAAAGCGGCGCATCCTGGCCTCGGAGGCCATCCGGGCGGCGAAGGCCGTCTCAATGTGCGCCAGCATGGCGTTGAGCGAGCTGCCCAGCCGGCCCACCTCGGTGTTTGGGTTTTCGACTTCCACGCGTCGTGAGAGGTCGCCGGCGGCGATGGCCGCCGCGGTCTTCTCCACCCGCGCCAACGGCCGGAAGGACCGCGAGATGCTCCACGTGGCGATCAGGAACGCCAGCACGAGGGTCAGCAGCCCGACGCCGACCACCACCAGGACGGCGTGTTCCATCACCGAATCCACCGGCGCGAGCGGCAGCCCGATCACCACCACCGAGGTCCGGTCGTTGCTGTCCACCACGCTCAGGGCCACTACCCGCCAGTTGCGGCCGTCCGTTCCGCGGACCTGGTAGGGCACCTGCTGGCGCACCCGTGCCTCGGCGGCGGAGATGTTGCTGATGTCCGGATGGAACTCCTTGTCGCCGCCGAAGGGATAGGGCGGCAGCCCCGGGCTGAACAGCATCAGCGAGTAGTCGGTGGGGATGTTCGGGCTCTGCTCCTGCAGCTGGCTGAAGGATTTCTCCTGGCGCACGGAGTCGACGGCGGCCTTGAGCTTGTCGTCCACCTGGCCCTGCAGGTAGCTGTGCAGCAGCGTCAGCGTGCCGGCGCCCGTGGCGGTGAGCGCCACGAGCATCAGTGCCGTCATGATGGCGACGAGCTGGGACCTCAGCGAGGCCGATTTCCAACGGTGCTGCAAGGTCAGCGCTTCTCCGCCGTCCGCAGCACGTAGCCGACGCCGCGTTTGGTCTGGATCAGGGCCGGGGCATCGGGATCGATGTCCACTTTGCGGCGCAGGTAGGAGATGTAGGACTCCACAATCGAGGCGTCGCCGTTGAAGTCGTATTCCCAGACGTGGTCCAGGATCTGGGCCTTGGACAGGACCCGGTTGGGGTTGAGCATAAGGTAGCGCAGCAGCTTGAACTCGGTGGGTGAGAGTTCGACCACGGTGCCGCCGCGGCGTACCTCGTGGGCGTCGTCGTCGAGCTCGAGGTCGTCCACCCGGATGACGGCGTCGTCGTCCTGCAGCGGCTGGGTCCGGCGCAGCACGGCGCGGATGCGCGCCACGACCTCATCGAGGCTGAACGGCTTGGTGACGTAGTCATCGCCGCCGACGGTCAGTCCCATGACCTTGTCCTCAGTGTCGTCCTTCGCGGTCAGGAAGAGCACGGGGAAGTGTTTGCCCGCAGCGCGCAGCCGGCGGGTGACGGTGAAGCCGTCCATGTCAGGCAGCATGACATCGAGCACGGCGAGGTCGGGGGAGTGGAGTTCCGCCGCGGCCAGCGCCTCGCGCCCGTTCCCCGCAGAGACCACCTCAAAACCGGCGAAGCGGAGCGACGTGGAAAGCAGCTCGCGGATGTTTGGTTCATCATCGACGACGAGCAGCTTGGCTTCAGGACCGTTCTTTTTCATAATTCCCATGATGCTCCCAGACTCTGGGAGTTTTCTGAATGCCAAATGTGTGTTGCATGGGCGCGAGCTAGCTGGCGGTGCCGACATCCTTGGCGTCCATGATCCGGTAGGCGTACCCCTGCTCGGCCAGGAATCGCTGGCGTTTGGCGGCGAAGTCCTGGTCCAGGGTGTCCCGGGCCACCAGCGAATAGAAGCGCGCGGCCCGGCCGTCCTTCTTGGGGCGCAGCAGCCGCCCCAGCCGCTGGGCCTCCTCCTGCCGGGATCCGAAGGAACCGGAAACCTGGATCGCCACCGAGGCCTCGGGCAGGTCGATCGAGAAGTTGGCGACCTTGGACACCACAAGGGTCTGGACCTCGCCGGCGCGGAACGCGTCGAAGAGCCGCTGGCGCTCGTTCACTGACGTGTCGCCCTTGATCACCGGCGCCCGGAGGCGCTCGCCGATCTCGTCCAGCTGGTCGATGTACTGGCCGATCACGAGGAGCTGCTCGCCGGCGTGCTCGGCCACAAGCTGTTCCACTACAAGTGTCTTCGACTCGGACGTGGCGCACAGCCGGTACTTGTCCGCGTCCTCAGCCATCGCGTAGGCCACGCGTTCCTCGCGCGGGAGGTCGATCCGGACCTCGACGCAGTCCGCCGGCGCGATGTAGCCCTGCGCCTCGATGTCCTTCCACGGCGCGTCGTAGCGCTTGGGCCCGATCAGGCTGAAGACCTCGCCCTCCCGACCGTCCTCGCGGACCAGGGTGGCGGTGAGGCCCAGCCGGCGGCGTGCCTGCAGGTCCGCTGTCATCCGGAAGATCGGGGCAGGCAGCAGATGGACCTCGTCGTAGATGATGAGCCCCCAGTCGTTGCCGTCCACGAGTTCCAGATGCGGATACAGGCCGCCGCGCTTGGTGGTCAGGACCTGGTACGTGGCAATGGTGACCGGCCGGACCTCTTTGACGGAGCCCGAATATTCGCCGATCTCCTCTTCGGTCAGGGAGGTCCGCTTGAGCAGTTCGTCCTTCCACTGCCGTGCGGACACCGTGTTGGTCACCAGGATCAGCGTCGTGGTGGAACTGGTGGCCATTGCGGCGGCGCCTACCAGGGTCTTGCCGGCCCCGCACGGAAGCACGACGACGCCGCTGCCACCGGCCCAGAAGTTCTCCATCGCCAGCTTCTGGTACGGGCGCAGTTTCCAGCCTGTCTCGTCCAGCAGAATCGGGTGCGGCGTGCCGTCGACGTAGCCGGCCAGATCCTCCGCCGGCCAGCCGATCTTGAGCAGCAGCTGCTTGAGCTGGCCGCGCTGGGAGGAGTGCACCACCACGGTCTCGCCGTCGATCCGCGGACCTAGCAAGGGCGCGATTTTTTTGGCCCGGCTGACTTCCTCCAGGACCGGATAGTCGGAGGTCCGCATCACCAGGCCGTGCTGGGGATCCTTTTCCAGCCGCAGCCGGCCGTACCGGGACATGGTCTCTTCGACGTCGATCAGGAGGGAGTGCGGCACCGGGAACCGGGAGTACTTCAACAGCGTGTCGAGGACCTTCTCGGCGTCGAGCCCGGCGGCCCGGGCATTCCAGAGGCCCAGCGGCGTCAGCCGGTAGCTGTGCACGTGCTCCGGGGCGCGCTCGAGCTCGGCGAAGGCGGCGATCGCGTGCCGGGCTTCGGTGGCGAGCTCGTGGTCGACCTCGAGCAGGATGGTTTTGTCACTCTGGACGATCAGCGGTCCGTCATTCACTGCAGCAATTCCTCAACGGCTTCTACATCGATAATCCGGTGGATGGACAGGACACGTTCGATTTCCTTTTCCGGGTCATAGACCCGAACCCGTCCACCGTTCACGGCTACCGGAACAACTGTTTCGCGGACGGCATTCCCCAGGCTGTCCACGACGTTCATCACCACCCGCTGTTTGAGCCGGAT
>JBKKDK010000347.1:0-3169 GCA_046708245.1 Arthrobacter sp. | reverse complement strand
AGTCCACGGCCTCCTGGCAGAGCATCCGGAGTTTGTCGTCGGAGTAGCCGAGCCAGCCGGCAGAGGTGGTGTACGACGGGTAGCCGGACACGTCCAGCTGCGCGATCCGGTCCTTGCGTGTTCCTTCGAGCTTCCACAGCAGAGCCAGCGCCTCCTCGCGGGTCAGCGCGTCCGAGAGGTAGCGCATGTCGGCGGCGTCGACGAGTTCTTCCGGGGTCATGTCGGCCAGTAGCTTCCACAGCGGCTTTCCGGCCCGGCGTGCGGCCAGGTCCCAGACAGCGTTCATGACGGCGGCGAGGGCGAGGTGGATGACGCCCTTCTCCGGACCGAGCCAGCGGAGCTGGGAGTCGGACTGCAGCTCGCGGTAGATGCCGCCAAGATCCGAGGTGATCTCTTCGACATTCCGCCCGATCAACGGCAGGGCGCGCTGTTCGGCGGCGGCGACGCACAGATCGTTGCCGCGGCCAATCGTGAAAGTGAACCCGTAGCCCGAGAGCTGCGGATCGTCGGTGTGGAGGACGACGTAGGCGGCGGAGTAGTCGCCGTCCTTGTTCATGGCGTCCGAGCCATCCGCGGTCAGCGAGGTGGGGAAGCGGACGTCGACTACGTCGACCCCGGTGATGACTGTCATGTGGATTCCTTAGCGAATGAGCTGGTGGGTGCGGTGTGGCGGTTCCCAAGGTGATGCTCAATCAGCAAATCCTATAGGAATATCCATAATTATATATAGGGTGTGATCTGAGTCAAGCAATCGGCAGTGCTGGCCGGCCGGGTCCGTGTGTATGGTGCCTGCGACGCGGCCGATCACATATGCTTCGTTAAGGCCACATACAGGGAGAAGCGGAGGGGTCTGATGCCAACAAGGACTCCGGCAGACCAAGCCAAGGTCCCTCCGAGTGAGGTGTACACCCTGCTGCGCGCGGCCATCATGGCCGGGGAAATCGCACCGGACTCACGAATCAACATCGAGGCCATTTCACGCCAATTTGGCGTGTCCCAGACGCCGGTACGTGAAGCCTTGCAACGCCTGGAAGGCGACAACCTCATCGTGTACGCCCCGGGCAGGGGATACAGCACCACGGCCCTCCTGGATCTTCAGGGCCTCCACGATCTCTTCGAGTTCCGGCTGCTCGTCGAGCCTTGGGCGGCCCGGGCGGTAGCGGTGGACCGGCTGTCCAATCCGGGAACCCAGCTCCTCCACGAGGTGGACAAGTTCCTCGAGACATCCGCCCCCGACCAGGACCTGCGCCAGGACATGGTGGCGCACGATGCCCGTTTCCACGAGCTGATCCTGACGGCTACGGGAAACCCCGTCATCGGGCAGGCCTACGCCCAGACCCACTGCCACCTGCACATATTCCGTTTGTATCCCCGGGACCTCGACAGGGCAGGCACGGTCGAGGAGCACCGACGGATTGCCAACGCGGTCGCCAACGCCGATCCGGAGACGGCTGAGCAGGCCATGTCCGACCACATCAAAAACTCGTTCGGACGGTTTTCCCAGGCCTTTGACGTCAGCACAGGGGCTGTGACGCTGGCACACACGAAGAGGCCGCCCCTCCGGCTCCAGCGCTAGCTACATCACCGTGCCGACCATCCAGGGAACGAATTCCTTGTCGCCGTAGCCGAAGTCCTCACTCTTGGTGTGGGTTCCGGACGCGACATCGAGGATTTTCCGGAAGATGTCCTCGCCCAGGTCCTCGATGGTGATGGTGCCGTCGGCCACGCCGCCGCAGTTGATGTCCATGTCCTCGGTCATGCGGTTGTAGAGCTCGGTGTTTGTGGCCAGCTTGATGCTGGGCACCGGAGCGCAGCCAAACGCTGATCCCCGGCCGGTGGTGAAGCAGACAACGTTGGCTCCGCCGGCCACGATGCCGGTCACCGACACGGGATCGTGCCCGGGGGTGTCCATAAAGACGAACCCTTTGGACGTGACCGGCTCCGCGTACTCCACGACGTCCGCGAGGGTGGTGGTGCCGCCCTTGGCGACAGCGCCCAGCGACTTTTCGAGGATGGTGGTGAGTCCGCCGTCCTTGTTGCCCGGGGACGGGTTGTTGTCCATGGATCCCGAGTTTTTGGCTGTGTAATCGCGCCACCAGTCGATGCGTGCCAGCAGTTTGCGGGCCACGGTCTCCGTGGCGGCCCGCCGGACGAGCATGTGTTCGGTACCGTAAATTTCCGGCGTCTCACCGACGATCCCCGTCCCGCCCTGGTGGACCAGACGGTCCACGGCGTTGCCGAGAGCGGGGTTGGCGGTAATCCCGGAATAGGCATCGGAGCCGCCGCAGTTAGTTCCGAGGATGAGCTCGGATGCCGGGACGGTGGTCCGCTTCGTGTCGTTGACCTGCCCCAGCATGCCGGTGAGCCAGCCGATGCCTGCGGAGATGGTCTTCGCCGTTCCGCCCAGTTCCTGGATGGTCGAATAGACGATGGGCAGATCCGGGCGGAGCCGGACGTCCTGGGTCAGTTGATTGATCTGGTTGTCCTCGCAGCCCAGGCCCAGCACCAGGAAGCCGCCGAAGTTGGGATGGGTGAGATAGCCGCGCATGGTGCGGCGGAGGATGTCCATCCCCTCACCCACCTGGGCCATCCCGCATCCGGTGCCGTGCGTCAGGGCCACGACGCCGTCGATGTTCTCATACTGGTCGAGCGCGCCGGAGTACCGGAGGCGCTGGACGATCTGGCTCGCTGCCGTGGCAGAGCAGTTAACCGTGCTCAGGACGCCGATGTAGTTCCGGGTCCCGACCCTGCCGTCCGAGCGGACGTAGCCCTGAAAAGTCGCGCGCTCGCTCAGGGGCAGCACGGGCTCGTCCTTGGCGTCCACGCAGAATTCGTACTCGCGGTCGAACTCCTTGTAGTCCAGGTTGTGCAGGTGGACGTGGTCCCCGGCGCTGATGTTCGAGCGGGCGAACCCGATGATCTGTCCGTATCGGCGCACTGCCTCGCCGCTGGCGATGTTCCGCACCGCGACCTTGTGGCTGCGCGGCACCGCGCCGCCAAGGGTCACTGTCTGGTTGCCCGCACTGGCCGTCGTGGCTGCCTGCATGTCCTTGGTGGTGAGGGCCACGTTGTCTTCGGCATGAAGGTGGATTAGGGACGCAATGGCAGGGGTCACGGGGATAAACCTTTGTTCGATTGTTCGGCAGGACGAGTTCAACTCGGCCTTCGA
>JBKKDK010000346.1:0-3236 GCA_046708245.1 Arthrobacter sp. | reverse complement strand
GGTTCTCAGAGGAGGAGGTGCGGGCGTTCGGCCGGGATTCGGTGTCCCCGGAGGGGAAGTCGCGGCTGCTGGTGACGAATACGCCGGTGGGTCCGTGCCGGTTGATCACGCCGGGGAACTTCCCGCTGGCTATGGCGACCCGGACGGTCGCCCCGGCGGTCGCGGCCGGCTGCACGATGGTGTTGAAGTCCGCGAACCTGACGCCGCTGACCTCGCAGCTGTTTGCCGCGGTGATGGTCGAGGCCGGGCTGCCGGCGGGTGTGCTGAACCTGATTCCGACCTCGACGGCGGGGGCCACCACGGGTCCGCTGATCAAGGATGCCCGGCTCCGGAAGCTGTCCTTCACCGGGTCGACCGAGGTGGGCCGGCGGCTGCTGGCAGACGCGTCGGAGAACGTGCTGCGGACCTCGATGGAGCTGGGCGGGAACGCCCCGTTTGTGGTGTTTGAGGACGCCGACGTGGACGCTGCGGTGGCCGGGGCGATGATCGCGAAGCTGCGGAACATGGGCGAGGCGTGCACCGCGGCGAACCGGTTCATTGTGCACGAGTCGGTCGCGGCGGAGTTCGCGGCGAAGTTCGCAGCGAGGATGGCGGAGATGACCACGGCCCGCGGTACCGAGCCGGAGTCCAAGGTAGGCCCGTTGATCGATGCGAAGAGCCGGGACAAGGTCCACGAGCTCGTCACCGACGCGCTGAACTCGGGTGCGACCGCGGTGACCGGCGGCGGCCCGGTGGACGGTCCGGGCTATTTCTACCAGCCGACGCTGCTCACGGGCGTCACCGAGGGCACCCGGATCCTGGCCGAGGAGATCTTCGGCCCGGTCGCGCCGGTCATCACCTTCAGCAGCGAGGATGAGGCCGTGCGGCTGGCGAACAACACCGAGTACGGCCTGGTGGCGTACGTCTTCACCCGGGACCTGAACCGCGGGATCCGGATGGGCGAACGCCTCGAGACCGGCATGCTGGGCCTGAACGCCGGGGTGGTCTCCAACGCCGCGGCACCCTTCGGCGGTGTCAAGCAGTCCGGACTCGGCCGCGAGGGCGGACTCGAAGGCATCGAGGAATACCTCTACACCCAGTACATCGGCATCGCCGACCCCCACGCCGGCTAGGGCATACGCCGGCTCCGGCGCACCCGGCGGAACAGCTCGCGGATCCTCAGCCAGGATCCCGCGGCTGCCCGCCGGGTGCGCTTTGCCGTCTGTGCCACGGCACGGAAGGGAGCCGAGGCTGACCTCCGCCAGCCCGCCATGACCGACGGCGGCAACCAGGCGGCGCGCAAGCGCACCAGCGGCCGTGCGTGGGACTGCAGCGCGCCGTGCACGGCAGCGATCCCGGCGGCGGCGCCGGAGCCGGCCATCCCGCCGGAACCGCCGGGGCGGCCGTACTGGTGCCGCTCAAAGTCGTCGGTGAGGGACACCACGGCCCGGTGCCCCGCGGCACCAGAACCGTCCGGTCCGCCCAGGGCACCGAAGGCGCGCAGCCGCTCCGAGAAGTGCCGGGGCGTCTCACTGGTCCGCGGCGCCAGTCCGTAGTCCGTGGCAAGGTCCCGCAGTTCCGCAAAGGCGGGCAGCGCCGGCCCGCCGGCCCCGCCGCCTCCCCGCAGGCGCCGCCGCCGGACGGTGGCCCGCGCCAGCCGGGGCGATGCCACCAGCAGGGCCAGCAGCAGCAGTGCCCCGGCGCCGGAGAGGGCTGGAAGGAGCTGGCTGCCGGCATCGGGCCGGGACTCCCCGCCCGGGAGCGGGGCCGGCGGAACCTGCGGCGCATTGGTGGGTTTGGCCGGATCGTCCGGGATCAGCCCGTCATTGTTCTCGTTCGTGCTGGCGCCGCCGCCGGCGGCGTTTTACGCAGCGTAGGGCGGGACCAGCCCGCGCGAAGGCGTCGGCTCAAACGCCACCCAGCCCACGCCCTGGAAATAGAGTTCGGGCCAGGCGTGCGCGTCCCGGGCGTCCACCTCGTACTCCGGCAGCGCCCCCTGGCCCGCAATCGAGACCGTGCCGCCGGTGGGGCGGCCCGGGGCGTAGCCGACCGCGATGCGGCTGGGGATTCCCTCCAGCCTTGCCATCACGGCCATGGCCGAGGCGAAGTGGATGCAGTATCCGCTCTTCTGGGTGAGGAAGTCCGCAAGCACCGAGAGCCCGTTGCCGTCATAGCCGCCCTGCACCGGCGACTGGAGCGAATAGGTGAACTCGAGCGAGCGCAGGTATTTCTGGATCGCCATTGCACGCGCGTACGGCGATTCCACCCCGTTCGTCACCGCGTCCGCCGTTTTGCGCACGATCTCCGGAACGATTGCCGGCGTGCGCAGGAACACTTCCGGGACACCCTGGGTCGCGGCAGGAATCTGCGCCAGCAGATCCGCGGTGAGCTGCGGGGCGGCCGAGAGCACCACGTACTGCTGGTCCCGGGAATTCGTGTCCACGCCCTTAATGCTGAGCGTCGCCGGATCCCAGCTCCAGCGCCCGGACAGGCCGTTGACGGCCTCGGGGGCGTAGGGGACGGGAAGGTAGGGGCTGGTAAATTGCCCCGTGTTGACCGCCGTGACCACACGGAGTTCCGTTGCGATCGACTCCAGCCCCGAGTCCATCCGCCCGGTGCCCACCCGGCGGGTGTCGTCACGGTCGTCCGGGGCCCAGGAATCGCCGTTGAAACTGTCCACCGTCACGGAGCGGAGGTACGGGGCGGACGGAGCGTTGGTGGCAAAAGTGATCCGGCCGTCCCCGGACGGACTGCGCAGGCTGGTGCCCAGGCTGATCATCGGGTTCAGCCCGGTGGAGGCGCCGAACGGGTTCAGCCGCGACCCCTGCGGGAAGGTGCCCTGGTCAAAGCCGGGAACCACCAACTGGAGCAGCAGCGTGATGACCAGTGCCAGTGCCCCGGTCAGCGAGGCGCGCCTGAGCTGGCCGGGATCCCTCGCCGTGTCCGCCCCCGTCCGGGTGTCCGGAGAGAACCACTGGCTGCTGGCGAGGATCATCAGGTACCCCGCCGCGGCAGCCGCGAAGCCGAGCACGCCCACACTCTGCGGCTTGACGATCGCAGGGACCACCAGAATGGCCAGGATTCCGAGCCCGCTGGTGGCGGGCAGCGCGAGCGGGAACGCCAGGGCGTCGACCAGCATCACCAGCAGCCCCAGGACGGCGCAGATCAGCAGCACGATGCCGGCGTTGGGGGCCACCGGGGAGCTCTCTGCCAGGACTGTCTCGCTGGCGCGGCGCAGGTACCGGCCCAGCTGGGTC
>JBKKDK010000345.1:0-10720 GCA_046708245.1 Arthrobacter sp. | reverse complement strand
CTGGGTCCACCATTTGGCCTCGAACACCCGGCCTTCGAAGAGCACCCGGCTGCCCTTGCGGTAGACCGTGGCAGGATCCCACTGCGGCGCGGTGCCTGCGGGGGCGGTGAGCTGCGGGATCGGCCGGTCGCCGGGCAGCACGGGGCCGATGATTCGCCACGGCGTTGCGGTGCCTTGAAGTACGGGGTTGTCGGGGGCCTCGTCTCGCGTCCACCACTTGGCCTCGTAGACGTTGGAGCGCCAGACGATCCGTTCGCCGCTCGTGTAGGCGGTACTTTCATTCCAAACCGGATATGGGCTGGTGGACGGGTCATCAGTGACGGCGGGTGCCCGGGTGGCCTGCGCTGTTGCCGCCGGCTCGCCGGTAGGACTTCCTGTGCTCCCAGCGGTGCCGGTAACGCCGGCGCCAAGGATCGTCGCGAAGGTGGACGCACCCTGTTGGACGCCGCTGCAGCCGTCGGAGACCTGCTTGACGTCGGGGTAGTTGGGGCTGCACGTCCGGTCGCGGTTCAGGGACCACATGGACAGGCGGCCGACGCCCTTGGAGCTCGCGTATGCGCTGAGTTCTTCAGCATCCTTGAGCGTGAAGATTTCGCCGGCAACGTCGTTCTGGCCGATCATCGGTGTCAGCCCGATCTTGCGCCACACGGTTTCGTTGCCCAGTTCGCTCCCGGCGTCGCGGTACAGGCCGGTGAGCTGCCGGTGGGTGGCCTCCGCAGCCGAAACAGCATTTTCGTACATCGAACGGTCCGGAAGCCGGCTTCCGCCGTAGTCCATGGTCATGATGTTCACCCCGGCGAGATCGATCCCGGACACGATCATCCGGCGCGCGGCGTCAGTGCCCGCCGACGTCAGCCCGTTAGGGTCTGCCGGCAGGGTCAGCCAGACATCGAGGTTCTTGCCGCTCCCGCGGCGGTCCTTCTGGAGGGCCATGATTGCCGCCGCTCGCCGGTCCAGGGAGGCGACATCGCCGAGAGCCCCGCCCTCGATGTCCAGATCGATGCTGCTGACGTCGTACCGGTCCACCACGGCGCGGTACGCGGCCTCAAGCTTGGCCGGGTCAGTACAGCCCGTGGCCAGTTCGTTGTTGATCTGGCCGCCGAACGAAACCGAAGCACTCCCGCCCAGCTGCTGCAGGCGGGCGACCCTGCGGTCCAGATCCAGGGTGGTGCCTGCCTCGTCGAGGTCATAGGCGTTCCCCCACGTCGGCATGCAGGGATCCTCGGCGTCCGCGACGATAAAGGACAGCAGTACTTTCTGCGCTTCCTTGGATACCGGATCCTCAAAGGCGTAGCGGGGAGTCGCCGTCACGTCCACATATCCGGAAAAAATGGACGGAATCGCTTCGGCCGCCGTCACGTCCTTGAAGTTGGCCCATGCGGACACCCCTCCGGCCGTGATTGCCACGACCACACCGGTGAGAACGCCCAGCCGAACGAGCGATAATTTACGGCCTGGGAATCTTTCGGGCACAGGAATCCTCATGTTTTTTGTGGGCTGCCGGGCATACGCCGGCAATCGGGATCAGTTCCTGATAATCCGGGACGTCTGATGTCCGGAAATAGTCTGATCTTGTATTATCCTAAGGGCAACCACTGGAATAGTCCGGTGTGCCGGGCTCCATGTTAATTACGCGCCCGCCCAAAGGCCGACTTTCCAGTCAATAGGGACCAATGTCTGATCAGCTTGTTTTGCCCCGCCCTGACGCAGAAAGCGTCCCCACCGAGCAAAAAATCGCGGTTCGTCGCCGTCAATGGGGAGCTGAAAAGCGATCCGAACCGTTGTCGATCGTTCACCCCAGACCGTCCCGCCGGAAGATAATTCTGGGCAGGGTGGGTATTCTTACCACCCTGCTTGCATGGGTCTCCTATGCGATTTCGACAATCCTGCGGGAGCTGGCAGACAATCCGAATGCCGGCTTCAGGTTCCAGTTCGAGACGATTTCCTATCTGGTGGTTGTTACCTTCCTGACCTTTTCGGCGCTGATGTATTTGATGGCCCGGCAGGGTGCCCTTTATCGGTTCCGGGACCATACACGGGTTCCGCGCGGGGAATTGGACCGCCATTTCACCGATTACTCCGAAGGCATTACGGTGTTGGTGCCCTCCTATGCCGAAGAGCCCCACGTGGTGCGGGCTACGCTCTGGTCCGCCGCACTGCAGGAATTTCCCAATCTCAAGGTCGTCCTGCTGGTAGATGATCCGCCAAATCCCACGGACGCCGATGATCTCGCCAAGCTGGAACGAACCCGCGCCCTGACGGCGGAAATATCCGTTGCGATGAGTGCCCCCGCTGCACGATTCAACGCCGCCTTGGCGGAGGTCCGTCTCCGCGCGAAGGCGGGCGCTCAAGACGAGCCCGCCGAGCTGGCCCTGCTGATCACCGAGTACGAGGCCGCCGCAGACTGGCTGGAGACCATGGCCGGCAGCGAGCAGGTCGATGACCACGTCGATGAGTTCTTCGTGGATCTCGTCCTGATGGGCCTGGCCCGCGAACTGCGGCTCGTCCTGGTTGGCCTGAACGCGGCTTTGGCGCAGCAAACATCGCCGCCGTGGTCCCGGCGCGAAGAGCTCTACCTGCGCCTCACCTGGATTTTCAACGTCTCCACGGAGACCTTCGAACGCAAGAAGTACGCGAGCCTCTCCCATGAGGCCAACAAGGCGATGAACCTGAATGCCTACATTTCGATGATGGGGCATTCATGGCGGGAAGAGACCACCGCCGACGGCGTCGTCTTGCGCAAGCTCGAGGGCAAAGCGGGTCGGGAAGGCACGGACCGGATCCTGGATTTCCCGGACACCACCTACGTCCTGACTCTGGACGCCGATTCGCTTCTTCTCCGCGACTACTGCCTCCGCCTGGTGTACTTCCTGGAATCGGCAGGCAACGAGCGGGTCGCCGTGACCCAGACTCCGTACTCATCTTTCCGCGGCGCCCCGACCCGGATCGAACGCGTTGCGGGCGCAACGACTGACCTGCAGCACATCCTTCACCAGGGAATGACCTACTACGGCGCCACATTCTGGGTAGGTGCGAATGCCGTCATCCGGAAGCGCTCCCTCGAGGACATCGTGGAGGTGGAAACCAGGGGTGCCTTCGAAATCCGAACCTACATCCAGGACCGCACGGTCATCGAAGACACGGAGTCCAGCATCGACCTCGGCCAGCATGGCTGGACGCTGGTGAACTATCCGGAGCGCCTGAGCTACAGCGCCACGCCGCCGGACTTCGGCTCCTTGGTTGTCCAGCGCCGCCGCTGGGCAAACGGTGGACTCCTGATTCTGCCCAAGCTGTGGGCCCAAATCCTCCAAAGCCGTTCCGACCGCCGAAAGATCCTGTTCCGGGAAGTCCTGCTGCGCGTCAATTACATGGCGTCGATCGCCTGGGCGAGCTTCGGCCTGATTTTCCTACTCGCCTACCCCTACGACAGCCGGCTGCTCAGCCCCATAGTCTTCCTCGCCGCGCTGCCTTACTTCCTGGCGATGGGCAGCGATCTGCGCGACTGCGGGCACCGATTCAGCGACATCCTGCGGATCTACGGCTTCAACCTGGTCCTCCTTCCGGTGAACCTTGCCGGTGTGCTCAAGTCCATGCAGCAGGCTGTCACGGGCGACAAGATCCCATTCGTCCGCACACCCAAGGTCAAAGACCGCACCGCAGCACCGGCCATCTACGTCCTCACCCCCTTCGCGATCGTCGCTTTCTCCCTGCTGACAGTCTGGCGCGACGCCCAGCTGGGAAACTGGGGCAATGTGGCATTTGCCTCCCTCAACGCCATCCTGGCCGCCGGAGCAATCCGGGCCTACATCGGAGTGTTCAACTCCGTGGTGGATGTGTTCCTCGGCATGCTCAACTGGCTGTATGTCAGTCCCCGGGCCAAGAAAGAGGAGCAGAGTCCGGTGGTTGAGAAGACAGCTGAGGAAGTCGACTGGGAGACCATTCTCTACCATGGTGACCGCCGTCTGAACCGGGACCTGCGTGGGTCAACCGACCGCCGTCGTCGAATATCTGTGCGGTAACGGCCAGCTGCTCCTCTTGTAGCCGCGCGTTGAATGACCATTGACCACCGACAGTTACCGACATATCGTTAACTATCGCCGAATGAGTCGGCGGTCATCAGGAAAACGCAACTTCAGTGGAAGGGCGATGCCGTTATGAAAGGCAACCACAGCGACAAATTCACCGCCGGCGGACCGGTCATGGGACGCTTCGGACGCGGCAGGAGCCATCGCGGACCCCATGGGCACGGTGGTTTCGGGCCGGGCCGCGGCTTTGGGCCAGGTTTCGGGCCGGGATTCGGGCCCGGGTTTGGTCCCGGCGGGTCACGCCGTGCCAGCAGGGGCGATGTTCGGTCGGCGATCCTCTCGCTCTTGGCCGAGTCACCCTCAAACGGCTACGGCCTGATCAAGACAATCGCGGAAAAGACGTCGGGTGCCTGGCGGCCCAGCCCCGGTTCCGTCTATCCGACGCTGCAGCAGCTCGTTGATGAAGAGCTCATCACGCCCGTTGGTGACGGCCGCCGCACCGAGTTCACACTCACCGAGGCGGGCAAGGCGTATGTGGCCGAGCACGCCGAGGAGCTCGGGAACGCGTGGAACACCGACCCCCAGGGATCCGGCCCGGCGTTTCACCAGAGCGTGGGAAAACTCATGGGGGTCATCCACCAGTTCCGCTTCTCGGCTACCGAGGAACAACGGGATGCGGCGATAGAAAAAATCGACGAAACCCGCCGGGCGCTCTACCACATCCTCGCCGACTAGCACCGCCGCTGCGGAGCCTGTGGAGCAGGGGGAACTGCCCTGCGGGCTCTACAGTGCGGCGCGGACGCGGTCGCCGATGCCGCGCAGCCGGCCGAGCGGCTCCGCGGAATAGACCAGGCGTACATAGCGCGGCGCGACTTCCTCACCCCACGCCGTCATGGGAGTGGCAGCGATCCGCCCGTTCGCCAGGAGCCGGGCGGACAGCTCGGGCGCAGACATTCCAAGAGCCCCGGCGTCCAGGAGCAGCGACCAGCCACCGTCCGGAACCACGAACGGCAGCCCGTGCAGCTCGTCCACGAGGAGGTCCCGCCGTAGCTGCCATTCGCGCACCGCCCCGGCCACGCCGTCGTCCCCGGCCGTCAGCGCTGCCAGCACACCCATCTGGCTGAATCCGCTGGCCACGGCGGTGTTGTAAATCGCGGCAAGCGCCACATCGCCCATGATCCCGGCGGGGCCGGCCGCCCAGCCGACGCGCCAGCCGATCATGCGGTAGTTCTTCGATACCCCGCCCAGGGTGATGGTGCGGGCGGCCAGCTCCGGATACGCCGCCGGGTGACGGTGCGGAACGCCGTCGAACAGAATCCGGTCCATCGCGGCGTCGTATAGCAGCCAGCAGTCGGCACGTTCGCAGGCCTCGGCCACCGCACGCCATTCAGAGTCGCTGAACACATGGCCGGAAGGCATCGACGGGCTCATAAGCAACATGGCCCGCGTCCGGTCGGTCACGGCGTCGGCGAGCTTCTCCGATGGCAGCCGCCAGCGTCCGCCCGAGACGCTCAGCGGGACGAATACCGGCACTGCCCCGGCAAGGCGCACGCGGTTGATCATGCCGGCGTAGGTGGGATCGGTGAGGATGACCTCGTCGCCGTGGTCCACCGTGGCCAGGAGCGCGCTGAGCATTCCGGCCAGGGCTCCGCCAGTGATCACCACCTCGGTGTGGGGATCGTAGGCGCGGCCGGTCTGCTGCCGCAACATCGCCGCAACGGCCTGCCGCAGCGGCAACATTCCGGTGAAGGGCAGCCAGCTGTTCGCAGCCTGGTTTCCCAGGGCATTGCGGGTAGCAGTGATGGCCGACGGCGGCGGCGCGACATCGGTGTCAAGGTTTTCCATCCGGAGCACACCAGGGTCATCTCCGACGGCGGCTGCGACCTTGTCGATGCCGAAGGGTTGAATCCGGGCAAACCGTCCGGTCCTCCCGCGGGCCATGAGGTCAGCGTGCCACTGCGGAAGGGTGCCGTCAATGACCGTCGCGGAGCCGTCCGGAGCCTGAAACCGTGCTCATCCCATTAGGCTCGCACTATGAAGCCTCGCGGGTTGCTCCTGGTCGCCTTAGGCGCCTGCGCCGCCGTCGTGGCCCTTGCACTGCTGTTCGGCCGGCCACCCGCGGGGACCGGGGTGTGCCCGGCAATCGGATATGCGTACGTCGGCGATGCGGAACTGGTCTTTTCGCAGGAACCGGCGACGGTTTCAGCGTGCTTCGGGGATGGCTGTGCCCCCCAGCCCGTGGCGAAGAACCCGGACGGCAGGTGGCTGGTACCGCAGTCGCGGCCGTATCTGGTTCCGCCCGTGAGCGTAACCTCGGTGCATGTGGAGGCGGCAGCCCCGTCCGGCGCCCGGATCGCCGGCGTGCTGCCGATCGAAACGGAATCGACCGGGGAGTATCCGTTCGGGCCGGAATGCGGCGGGCCGGTCAGGTTCAAGACAGTGCACGTGCCGCTCTGAGCCGGAACTCCGGGATCGTGCCCTTGACCCAAGGTTTGCGGATCACCCGGGCGGGCAGGCTCTCCCAGTAGGCTGAAATCTCACACGTGACGGACAGGAGGCTGAGGTGGCCGAAACAACGGTGGCCGAGGTGATGGCCGAGCTGGCCGCGCTCGAAGACCCCAGGGCACGCGAGGTAAACGAGAAACACGGTGACGATCACGGTGTAAATCTCGGCAAACTCCGCGCGATCGCAAAGCGGCTGAAGACACAGCAGCAGCTCGCGCTCCAGCTCTGGGACGTGGGTGACACCGCGGCGAGACTACTGGCGATCCTCATCTGCCGTCCGAAAGCTTTCGACCTAGACGAGTTGGACCTTATGCTGCGCTCGGCGCGCACCCCCAAGGTGCACGACTGGCTGGTGAACTACGTGGTGAAGAAGAACCCGCACTCCGAAGAACTGCGCCGGGCCTGGTCCGCCAATCCGGATCCAGTGGTGGCGAGTGCAGGCTGGGCGCTGACCACCGAACGCGTGGCGAAGCAGCCCGAGGGTCTCGACCTCGCCGGACTGCTGGATGTCATTGAGGCGGACATGAAAGACGCCCCGGATCGCCTGCAGTGGGCAATGAACCACTGCCTGGCCCAGATCGGGATCGAGCACTCCGAGCACCGGGCCCGTGCAATCGGCATTGGTGAGCGACTGGAAGTTCTCAAGGACTACCCGACTCCCCCGAACTGCACGTCGCCGTTCGCGCCCGCCTGGATTGCCGAGATGGTGCGCCGGCAGGGCGAGAAGTAGAAGGCCCGCGCTGAGGAGCGTCAGTCCCGCGGCCGCATGAGCGGCGGGTTGAGCACCGCCCGCGTCGGCTGACCGGCAGCCGGCCGGGCTGCGCCGGCCAGGCGGAACAGCGCCGCCGGGCGGCCGGTCTCGCCCGTTGTCATCCGTCCAGTGTCTTCCAGAAAACCCGGCGTTCCCGTGGCCTTCCGATGGAAATTCCGGGGATCCAGGCGCGTGCCCCAGACAGCCTCATACACAGCCCGGAGCTGGGCAACAGTGAATTCCTCCCCGCAGAAGGCCGCCCCCAGGGGCGAGTATTCGAGCTTTGACTTCGCCCGCTCCAAGGCATCAGCGAGGATCCGCTCATGGTCGAAAGCGAGCCGTAGTCCGCCATCCAGAACTCGGCACACCGGGTACCACGCTGCCTGTTCGGCGTCGCTCCCGGCGGCCAGGACCGGAAAGTTGGGCGCGAGCAGAAGGTGCGCGACCGTGAGCACATCCCCGCGCGGGTCCCGCCCCATCGGGCCGTAGCTCCCCAACTGTTCCAAGTGGCCAGGGACCTCCCCGACGCCGGTCTCCTCCGCCAGTTCGCGGCCCGCCGCAGTCACGAGGTCCTCGCCGGGAAGAACAAAGCCGCCCGGCAGCGCGAGCCTGCCCCGGAAAGGTTCAAGCAGGCGGGTGACAAGCAGGACGTTCAGGACGTCGTCGCTCACGGTGAGGGCGACGACGTCGACCGTCACCGGGAAACATGCAGGCGCCGGGAGGGATTCACGCATGAGCCAATACTAAGGACTTATCGTCACCTTGACAATAAGGCGCTTGCATTCTACTGTTCAGTTATCGTCAATTTGACGACAATCGCGAACGGTTTAGGAGCATCTCATGGCCAGCATCACGCGCTACCCCTGGATCAGCCACTTCCTGGGCAGCCCCACCGGGCACGTCGTCCACCTGCAGAAGGGCGGGGTCAGGCACCAGGGCGTGGGTCAGGCCTTCTGGTTACGGCCGGCGAACTCCGTGCTAATCGAGGTTCCCGTGGATGACCAGGAACTGCCCACCCTCTTCCACGCCATCACCCGCGACCACCAGGACGTGAGCGTCCAAGCCAACGTGACCTACCGCTTCATCGACCCTGTCTCCGTCTCCAGCCGGCTCGACTTCAGCCTCCAGCCTGCCGGCGCGGGGCAAGCAGGCGGCAGGGAGCAGGTGGCCACCATCATCGGCCAGCTGTGCCAGAGCCACGCCATCGACCAGATCGCCACCACCACGCTCGCCGAGGCCCTGGAACGCGGAGTCAGCCAGCTCCGGAACGTCCTCACCGAGGCCCTCCGTGCCGACACCCGGCTCCTGTCCACGGGCATTGAAATCCTTGGGGTGCAGGTTCTGGCGGTCCGGCCGGAGTCCGACGTTGAACGGGCCCTGCAGACGCCGGTCCGGGAACAGCTCCAGGCCGAGGCAGACCGGGCCGTTTACGAACGCCGGGCCGTCGCCGTCGAACGCGAGCGGACCATCTCAGAGAACGAGATGGCGAGCCAGATTGAACTGGCCACCCGTCGTGAAAGCCTGGTCGCCCAGGAGGGCGCCAACGCACGGCGTCAGGCGGAAGAAAAGGCCGCAGCAGGACTTATCGAGGCGCAGGCTTCGGCCGAGCGCCAAGGCATCAACGCCACCGCCGAAGCAAACCAGATACGGCTGGTGGGCGAGGCAGCCGCGGCACGCGAGGCGGCCACCATGGAGATCTACAGCGGCATGGACCAGACAACGATCCTGGCCCTCGCCCTGCGCGATGCCGCGGCGTCACTGCCCCACATCGGCAACCTCACCATCACCCCGGACCTGCTCAGCGGTGCACTGGCCGGGCTGTTCAGGGAGCCTGTGGGCGGCGCGGTTCCGGCTGCTGCGGCCGGCACGTTGGTGGGCACGCCCGGCCGGGTCGGGAAATAGGGTCCGGTCATGGCCACCCCCCGTCTCGTCATAATCCACCGGCGCACCGAGCTCCAGGAACTCCTGGACCGGCACGCCACCCGCGGCCAGGCTGAATTCTTCCTCCGCACCCGCGGCCGCACCATCCACGAGGTGCAGGAGCGCCATGACCGTCTCGCCGCGGCCTTGATGACGGTCCGCGCCGCGGTTCCGGCGGACTGGCGTCACGCCGAGGTGGAGCGCGCGGACCTGAGCCGCTTCCTGCTCACGCCGGAGGACATCATCGCGGTGGTGGGTCAGGACGGGCTGGTGGCCAATGCGGCGAAGTATCTGAACGGCCATCCCGTCCTCGGGATCGATCCGGAGCCGGGAGCCAATCCGGGTGTCCTGGTCCGGCACACGCCCGGCGCGGCGGTGAAGCTGCTGGAGGAAGCCAGCCTGGCCAGCTCAGCGGAACGGCTGCGCTGCCTCGAGCTCGCCACGGTGACAGCACGGCTCGACGACGGGCAGGAACTCTCGGGGCTCAACGAGGTTTTCATCGGGCACGCCTCGCACCAGTCGGCCCGATACCAGCTCGCGACTCCGGACGGCCGGGCCGAACGCCACTCTTCGTCGGGCCTGATCGTCTCCACGGGCACGGGAGCGACCGGCTGGTGCGCGTCCATTGTCCTTGACCGCGGAGGACGCGCCTTGCCGGCACCAACGGATCCCCGACTCGCGTGGTTTGTCCGCGAGGCCTGGCCCTCCCCCATCACCGGAACCACTTTGACGGAGGGTGTGCTGGAGGCGGGCGAAACGCTCAGCGTCATCGTTGCATCCGAACAGCTCGTGGTGTTCGGCGACGGTATGGAAGACGACAGGCTCACTGCATCCTGGGGCCAGGAGATCACGGTTGGGTTGGGCGAACGCCCGCTGCGGCTGGTGACGGGCTAAGTTCAGGCCCCTGCTGCGGCGCCGGCGGCGCCGCCGGTTCCGCCGCCGGTTCCGGGCACTTGAATCCGGAACAGCGGTGCCAGTAGCGGTTCAGGCTCATGGCCTTCGTGTGGCTCGGCAGGTTGCCGGGCGATCGGCGTTTGGGGCTGGGCGTCTGGGGGATTTACCGTCGGATCAGGACGCTGGCCGCTGTGGAATCAAGAGGCGGCCAGCGATACTGCCGACCAAAAGGTGCCTGAAAACCACTTGCAGCATCTTGGGCGCTGCAACCAAACTGTTTCGTCTTAATTGTCGGTGCCTCCTGATGTGATGGGGTTATGGAAGGCGGAACAGCCTGGAGTGTGGAGAGCGTGGATCCGTTGCGGGATCAGGCGGATGCGTGCCTGGACGGGCTGGCCGATGTCGCCCGGCGTGAAGCCAGGATTGCCGCGGAGAAGGTCAGGCTGGTCACCGGCTATCTCCGGGCGGCCACGGCCCTGGCCCCGCCCGCGGCGTCGCTGCAGGAACGCACCGCGCAGGAGATGGCCGTGGTCGCCGAAATCGCCTGTGTCCTGACCATCAGCGAAGGCTCCGCCCGGGCGCTGCTGTGCCAGTGCCAGGCCCTGACCACCGTGCTGCCGCTGAC
>JBKKDK010000344.1:0-13665 GCA_046708245.1 Arthrobacter sp. | reverse complement strand
GCGGCCGCACGGCCACGAGCGCCACGGCCACGGCAGCTGCCGCCAGCACACCACCGGCTACCGGGACCTTGGCTGACAGATTCAGGCCCAGCACGGCGAGCGCGGCCACGGTTGCCCAGGCCAGCCGCCCATACCCTCCGGAGCGACGGGCCCGTTCCGCAGCGCTGGACATGCCCTCCGGGTCGCCCCCGCCCGAGGACCTTCGCTTCGGCGCTTCGCGTCCTGCGGCCCCGTGCAGCCCGCGCACGGCCGGAACGAGCATGAGCAGGGCGGGCACCACCAGCCCCACCACGCCCAGGAAGACCCAGTGCCAACTGGCAAGCTGGGCCACGATCCCGGCGGCGAACGGGCCAACCAGCGAGGGAATCACCCACGCTGCCGAAAACGCGGCGAAGATCCGGGGGTGCAGCACGGCCGGATAGACCCTGGCGACAACCACGTAGAGGGACACCGTCAGCGCACCGCCGCCGAGGCCCTGCACCAACCTCCCGGCGACCAGCGCGGGCATGCTCCCCGCCGTTCCCGCGATCAGCAGGCCGAGCACGAACAGCGCCACGGAAGCGTACAGGGGACCCACCGGGCCGCGCCGGTCGGACCAGTTGCCCGCCGCCACCATCCCGATGACGCCGGTGGCGAGCGGACCGGCGAAGGCGAGCGCGTACAGGGCTGCCCCGTCCAGCTCGCGGCTGACGAGCGGCATGATGGTGGTCACCGCCATGGATTCGAAGGCTGCGAGGAACACCAGGGCACAGGCGCCGAGGGTCACCAGCAGATAGCTGCGGTGGAAAAGACCGGCTGATTCCGGGGCCGGGGCGGGGGCGGTACGGGGCACGGGCGGGGCCTGATCGGTAGTCCGGACGCCGCCGCAAAGGCCTCATCCGAAGGTGGGGCTACGGCGCGTCCGTTGCGGTGGGTTGGAGAGCTGTCGGTGGAGCGTGGGAAAGGCTAAAGGGGAAGCATGCCACAGGTGCGCGTGGCGTGCACCACCCCCTTGAGGATCGACGGTTCAGCCGCCTACGAAGCGGTTCCGGCCTGCGCGGTAGCCGAACACCGCGGCCAGCGCGCCGACCACAAGGAAGAGCACCCCGGCCGGGGCAAACGACCCCGAGGACTGGTGCAACTGGCCGACCAAGAGGGTGCCGGTGGAACCCAGCCCGTACCCCACGCCCTGCATCATGCCGGACAGGTGGGCCGCGGTGTGGCCGTCGCGGGTGCGGAGCATGATCAGAGTCAGCGCGACGGCGGTCAAGCTGCCCTGGCCCAATCCCAGCAGCCCGGTCCACAACCAGATCAGCTCCAGCGGCCCGAAGATGCTCAGGGCGAATCCGCCGCCCGTCATCAACGCCACCACGGTGCTGATGGCCCGCTGGTCCCGGAAACGGGCGGCCAGGGCAGGAGCGAAGAGGGAACCGAGCATCTGCAGCACGATCGAGGCGGAGACGATCAGACCGGCCAGGCCGCCGTCCACCCCGCGTTCGCGCAGGATCGGCGCCAGCCAGGCAAAGACGCTGAAGGACATCATCGCCTGCAGGACCATGAAGATTGGCACCTGCCACGCAATGGCCGAGCGCCACACGTTAGCGCCGGCCGCCGCCTGCTGGTGCCGGCCAGAATGCTGCCGCACGGCCAGCGGAAGGAACAGCACAAGGACGACGCCGGCGGGCAGCGCCCAGAACCACAGTGCCGCCTGCCACTCGCCTGTCGCGGCGAACACGGGGTACGTGAAACCCGCGCCGAGGGCCGCGGACGCGCAGATCGCCGTCGTATAGAGTCCGCCCATCAGCCCCAGCCGGTGCGGGAAGTCACGCTTGACCAGGCCCGGGAGCAGCACGTTGCAGAACGAGATCGCGGCGCCGCAGGCGGCCGTCCCGGCCAGCAGGGCGGGAAGGTGCCCGGCGCCCCCGGCGTCCAATGGTCGCAGCAGCAGCCCGGCGGTCAGCACCGCCATGGCGCCGAGCAGGACGCGCTCGGCGCCAAAGCGGCGGGCGAGCACGGGGGCCAGCGGGGCGAACACGCCGAGCAGGGTGACAGGCGCCGTGGTGAGGACCACCACCGCCCAGCCCGGCAGCCCGGCGTCGGCCGACACCTCGGGAAGGACCGCCGAAAAACTGGAGAACACCGTGCGGAGGTTCAGCCCGATCAAGACCAGACAGAGCCCCAAATAGACCAGCGCCCGGCGGCTGCCGACGCGGGTTGGCGCGGCCAAGGGGACGTCGTCGATCTCGGCGTCGACCAGCACGGAGCGGTCCCCAGCGGCGGGGCTGCTCCCCAGAATGGGGTCCGGGGCGTTCTTCGGTACGGTCACGGTCCCTATTCTGGCAGGCCGGACAGCGCGGCCCCCGCCAAGGCAATGCCGCTCCCCGCAGTCACTCCCGCCTGCGGCCGCTGGCGGAACTCCACTATTCTGGAAGGGATGAGTGAATCCCCAGAATCCCCCCAGACGCCGCAGACGGCCCGCCCGGTGACCCCCGGAACCCAGGCCTCGTTCGGCACCTACGGCGGCCGGCCGGTCAGCTTCGTGCGCCGCGGCACCCGCCTGCAGGGCCGCCGGCAGGCCGCCTGGGAGGAACACTCCGACCGCTGGGCCGTCGAGGTCCCGCGCCACATCGCCAACACCTCCGTGCACCCGGACTATCTGTTCGACGCGGAAGTCGAATTCGGCCGCCGGGCCCCGCTCATTGTCGAAATCGGTTCGGGCCTGGGGGACGCCGTCTGCCACGCCGCCGAGGAAAACCCGGACAAAGACTTCCTCGCCGTCGAGGTGTACACCCCCGGACTGGCCAACACACTGATCAAGATCAACAGCCGCGGCCTGAGCAACGTCCGGGTCGTGGAGGCGAACGCCCCCGAAGTGCTCGCCACTATGCTCCCTGCCGGCTCCGTCACGGAGCTGTGGGTCTTCTTCCCGGACCCGTGGCACAAGTCCCGGCACCACAAGCGCCGCCTGATCCAGCCGGAGTTCGCCGCACTCGCCGCGCGGGCCCTTAAGCCGGGCGGCATCTGGCGCGTCGCGACCGACTGGTCCAACTACGCCGTCCATGTCCGTGAGGTCCTGGCCGGCTCGCCGGACTTCGAAAACCTGCACGAGGGCGAGCGCAGCGGCGCCGCGAGCCCTCTCACCCAGGTCTGGGAATCCGGCGTCGAGTCCCTCGTCGGCGGCGCACCCGTCAAGGAGGGCCGCGCACCCGTGAGCACCGAACACACCGGACCCAACGAGGGCACGGACCAGACCGGCGGCTGGGCACCCAGGTTTGACGGCCGGGTCCTGACGAGCTTCGAGGGCAAGGCCCACGAGGCCGGCCGGCTCATCTTCGATCTCAGCTACCGGAGGCGCTGAGCCGCGGCGCCGGCCGCGGCCGCCGTTCCCGGGCGGAGTTCGCGAACTGAGGCTGTTCCGGGACGCCCTGGCGTGGCACGATTACCTTCAAATGCAAGCGCCGGGCGGTCCCGTCCGGCCGGATACCCGAGCCAGCTGAAGGAACCGACATCAAAAAAGAAATGAAAGAGGTCGCCAATGCGACCGAGGACATCACCAACTCCCGGGCGCTGGAACTCGTGGCACGCGCCGGGTTTGCCGTGAGCGGCCTCCTGCATTTCCTGATCGGCCTGGTCGCCATCCGGCTGGCCATGGGCGGCCAAGGCCAGGCGGACGTGAGCGGCGCCGTGGAGCAACTGGCCAGCCAGCCCGCGGGACCACTGCTGTTGTGGGGCTCCTTCGCGGCCTGCGTGGCCCTGGCCCTCTGGCAGATCAGCGACGCCATCTTCGATTTTGAACACCTGCCGGCCAAGGAGAAGCTCGGGAAGAAGCTCAAGGCGGCCCTCCAGGCCGCGGTCTACGCCGGGCTCGCCGTGACGCTCGCGTCCTTCGCGATCGGCGCCGGCAAGGAGCACACCAGTTCCACCAGCGACCTCTCGGCCTCCGTGCTGCGGGCCCCCGGCGGCTACGCGATCCTGTTCGCCGTTGGCGCAGCGGTTGCCATCACCGGGATCGTCTATGCTGTCCGGGGCTTCCGGCAGTCCTTCAAGAAGCATCTCCGGCTGCCGGCCTCCGAAAAGGCCCGCTCGGCGGTGACGGCGCTCGGGGTGGCGGGCTACGCCGCCAAGGGGATCGCCCTGTTGCTGACGGGCCTGCTGATTGTCATCGCCACCCTGCGGGTCCACCCGGAAGAATCAACCGGCATCGACGGCGGCCTGAAGGGGCTGCGCGACCAGCCCTTCGGCATGTACATGCTGGCGGCCGTGGGCATCGGCCTGATTTGCTACGGCGTCTACATGGTGGTGCGCGCCAGGCTCGCCAAGATGTAGCTCCGCCCCGCCCGGTTCGCCGGGCGGGTACACCGGAGCTACCCGCCCGGGACGGCGATGACCGCCACCGTCTGCTGTTGCCCATTGCGCATTTCGACGCTGGCGATGCTCGCGAGCTGCACGGGGGTGGCGCCGGTGATCTTGACCCTGCCGCTGGGCGTGGCTGTCCACGCGCACGCCCGGTCCTCGACGCCGTCGCGGTCCTTCACCCAGAGCGAGAACGTCCCGTCGGCCGGCAGGCTGCGGCCGTCGACTGCCAGCTCCGTGCCCCAGGTCTTCTTGACCAGGCCCACGCTGAACTGCAGCCCGTTGCCGGCCTGCACGGAATAGCTGGCGTCCGGCTTGGGGGCCGGGCTGAGCAGCGGCCCGGCCAGGACACCCAGGGCGAGGCAGGCCGCGGCCGCGGCGGCGGCCGCCGCAGCCCACCGGCGCCGGCCCCTGCGGCGGCGGGCGGACAACTCATCGAGCAGCTTCCGGGGCACGGGATCAGCCCCGGCGGCCGGCTGGCCGCGGATCGGACCGGCCGCCACCGCAGTGGCGTCGACGGCGGTCAATGCCACGGCGTCGGCCACGGGAACGGCGTCCAGCAGCGCCGGGAGGCTGGCAAGTTCCTCGAGCTCCTGCCGGCAGTCGGCGCAGGAGCCCAGGTGCTGTTCAAAGGCCGCGGCGTCGGTAAGCTCGAGCCCGCCCAGGAGATAGGCGCCGAGCAGCTGGTGCAGCTCCGTTCCGTTCACCGCTGCACCCCCATTTCGTCAAGGATGGTCCGCAGGGCGCGCACGGCGTAGAACGCCCTCGACTTCACTGTTCCGGCGGGGATATTCAACGTTTTCGCTGCCTCCTGGACGGTGTAGCGGCGGAAGTGGAGGGCCACCAGGACGTCCCGGTGCTCGGCGCTGAGCCGCAGCAGGGCCTCCTCCATCAGAACCCTGTTGAGGAGCTCGTCGACGCGTTCGGCAGCGTCGACAGGATCGGCCAGGTCCCGTTCCGTGGCCTCGACGGGCCGGCGCTGGGCCTTGCGGTAGTTGTCGATCATGATGTTGCGCGCGGTCCTGAACAGGTAGCTGCGCAGGCTGCCCGTGATCTCCGGCGCCTGCTGCCAGACGCGCAGCACGGTCTCCTGCACCACGTCATCCGCCAACTGCGGATCCCGCGAGGCACTGAGGACAAACCGTCTCAAGGCCGTCCCGTGATCGCGGTAGATGGCGGCCACCACGTCCTCGTCCAACGACATGCGCTGCCTCCCCGGCCGTTTTGCCCTGTGCTTTCTGCCCCCTACGACGTACGGCACAGTGCAAAAGTTCACTGCCCAAAAGTTCACTGCCCTGCCTTGAACCATTCTTCACCGGCCGACGTCGTATCGGATAGCGCCGGCCTGCCGAGTAGGCCGGTCCGAGTCAAGGAGCAGCAGATGAAAAAGCACCTCAGCATCGGCCTGTCCGCTTTTGCTCTTGCCGCACTGCTTTCCGGCTGTGCCGGCGGCGGCGGCACCGCACCAACGACGACGACCGCCGCGCCCCCGGCCACCAGCCCGGCTCCCGCGTCCTCGCCGGCCACCACTTCCGTCCCGGCCACGGCAGCGGAACTCAAGGTGGCGGCGTCCAAGCTCGGCCAGATCGTGGTGGACGGCAAGGGCATGAGCGTCTATTACTACACCAAGGACACCAAGGACTCGGTAACCAGCGCCTGCACCGGCGGCTGCCTCACCGCCTGGCCTCCCGTCCTGACCACCGCGGACGCGCCGACTGCCGACGGCGTCACCGGCACCCTGGGAACCATCGCCACCCCGGACGGGAAGAAGCAGGTGACCATCAACGGAATGCCGATCTACTACTTCGCCAAGGACACGGCCGCCGGGGACATCCTGGGCCAGGGCGTGAACAGCGTCTGGTACCTCGTGGCACCCTCCGGCGAAATGATCACCACTGCCCCCGCCTCCTAGCGGCACCGGCTGCCGCTGCTGGGGGCGGCAGACCCGGCACTAGGATCGACCCATGGACAATCCGATCGATCTGAAGACTGCGGCCAAGACGTGGCAGTCCATGCTGGAAAGCAACCAGGCCCTGCTGGTCCGGAAATCAGGGCATGACGCCGGCTGGTGGGCGGAACAGTGCCGCGCCGAAGGGTTGAGCAACGACGCCCAGCTGCGCGCCTGGATGCGGGACACGCACGGCATCACCGGTTACGCCCAGTACGCCGTCTCCTACGAGATGTTCGGCTACCCGGAGTTCATGCTGCGCGATGCCGACGAGCTGTTTGAGGCCCAGTACGCCAGCCACCCGGAGCTGCGCCCCGTCGCGGCCGCCCTGCTGGCCTGGGCGGCTCAAACCGACGGCGTGGGAATCCAGCTCCGCAAGGGCTACGTGTCGCTGCACACCCCGCGGCGGAAGTTCGCCCAGGTCACGCGCACCAACAACAGCTGCGTGGACGTCACCGTGCGGATCGACGCGCCGGCCGAAGGACTCCTGGAAGCGGTCAAGGTTCGCGAGGGCGACTTTTTTGCCCGGCGCATCCGGCTGCGGTCTGTAGCCGCCGTCGACGACGAGGTCCTGGCAATCCTCCTCCGGGCGCTGGACCAGAACAGCTAGCTGTACTGCCCCGTCACGCTGTGCTCCGCCTCTTCGAACTCGACGGCGGCCACGATCTCCTTGGTCTCCGGGTGGATCATGAAGGCTTCGTCGTCCTCCTCCACCATCAGGAACTCGCCCTGGTCAGTGGTGAAATGCCAGGCGAGGGCCTGCTGGCCGTCGTGGTCGTAGTTGGGGTCACCCATCGTGATCTTGACGAGTTCGTGGCCGGCCAGTTCGCAGAGCTCGCGGATGATGAGCTCGAACTCCGGCACGTTCAGGCGTTCCTCTTCGGCGGCTTCGGCCTGGCGTTCGGCGAGGTTGGGGATCCGGGCGACCCGCTCGGCGATGTGCCGGTCCAGTTCCTCTTCGTCCAGCACCAGCAGATCCGGCTGGGACCGGAGCCAGGCGGCGTTGAGCCGGACGATGTCCTCGGTCTCCAGCAGCGACTCAAACTCGCCGTCGAGCTCTTCGAGGCGCTGCAGCGCCGCCGTCACGTCGGTGTTCCCGGCCGCATCGCCGTCCTCCAGATCGGCGTCGCCGTCGAGGTACATGTCGGCTTCCTCCTCGGAGAGGTCATCGAAGGCTGCGGCGGTGCGGTTGAAGAGGTCCAGGTGACCGGTGGCCCCCATGCCTTCGAGCCCCTCGCGGATGAAGACGTCGACGTCCTCGCGTTCCGGCGTGGTGAACACGTACTGGGCGAAGCCTCCGCCCAGCGCCTGGGTCAGGTAGAAATCCACGTAGTAGCTGCGGAGGGCCACCGGGGCGATCTCCTCGACGTCGAGGAGCTCCGCGTACATGCTGTTGACTACCTCGACGTTCGCGTCGACCACCTCAATGTCGCCGCCGTTAAGGCTCTCGCGGGTCAGCACCGGCGCGTAGCTCCGGACGGAAGGGCTGGTGGAAAGGCCGTGGCTCATGGGAAGTCCTCGCTGTTGACTGCGGGTGGCGCTCCGAACCATTTCACCGTAATTGCTCCGCGGGCCCGGCAGTTGAGGCGGAGTTGAACGTCAGGCGAAGTTTGGGGGCACCGCCCGGCCGCCGCCCCGAAGGGACGCCAGCGGGGCCGACAGCGGCGCCGTCAGCGGATGGCGGCAGGCTCGCTAAGATGGATCAGATGACCAACTGCCGAAAGTAGTGCGCACATGCCATCCCATCCGGACGAGAGTGCGGCACTGGCAATACAGACTCCCGCGATCAACGACCGCTCCCTTGCGGCCGGACTTGCCTACGCCATGGGCAGCCGCGTTTCCGGGATCTCCTTCGATGCCGCCACCGGCCTGATGCTCGGCAAAGTGCGGGGCGGCTCCGATGTGCCTTATTCGACGACGGCGAAGCTGGTCCGGAAAGCGGGCGGCTGGAGCTGCACCGTGGGCGTCTGCAGCTGCCCGGTCCGGAAAGACTGCAAGCACGTGGCGGCGCTGCTGTTCGCGGCCGAGGACAACCCTGCCACCCGCGTCCAACTGCTGGCCCCGGCCGATGTCTCCCGGCTCGCCCGCCCGGCGCCGGAACTCGAGGTCCCGGACTGGGAACAGGCCCTCAGCCCGCTGATTGCCCGTCCGGGCATCACCCAGTCCACCAACGGGATCCCGCTGGCGCTCCAGTTCGAAATCGAGGAACCGGCGCCGCATTTCTCCTACACCGGACGCCGGGATCCGCTGCGCAGCGTCCGGCAGCTGAAGGCCCGGCCCGTCATCATGGGCGCCAAGGGCAAGTGGATCCGCGGGGACGTGTCCTGGAACACCCTGAGCTACCTGAATTACCGGCGCGAGTGCAACGAGGCCCACGTCGAGTGGATGCAGGAGTTCCTCGCCTCGCACACCGCCCTCGCCAACCGCCAGCACTCCGGCACTGCGCCCTGGCTGGGACTGAACACCTACGCCGGCAAGAATCTGTGGAGCCTGCTGGCCCAGGCCCGGCAGATCGGCGTCGCCCTCGTCCACAGCCGCGGCCAGGAGCCGGTGCGGCTCGTGGAGGAACCCGCCGCCGTCGGACTCAACCTCACGCGGTACAGCGACGGGCCGCACCCTGCCGGCGACGCCGCCCCGAAAACCCCGGACGGCGCGGCGGCGGGAGGGTTGTCGCTAGCACCCACCATCACGGTGGAGGGTGCTGTGGTGGATCCTGCCGCGGTCGGGACCATCGGGCGCCCTGCCCACGGGATCTTCCTGACCTCGGGGGCAGACGCCCTGCCCGGCGTGGCACCGGCCGATTCGGTCATCACCCTCGCCCCGCTGGAAAGCGGGCTCAGCGAGGAACTCCTGACTTTTGTGACCACCGGGACCACCCTGCATATTCCGGCCCGGGATGAGAGCCGGTTCCTCACCGGCTTCTATCCGAAGCTCAAGCAGTCCGCCCGGGTCACGGCGTCCGACGAGTCCGTCGAACTGCCCGCCCTGGCTGTCCCCACGCTGTCCCTGCTCGCCAACTACGGCGCGGACCACCGGGTCCGGCTGCACTGGGAGTGGCACTACAAGTCCGGGAAGCTCGTCACCGCGCAGCCGCTGTGGCGCCATCCCGGCGATCACGGCTACCGCGACGACCCGGCCGAGGCCGGCATCCTGGAGACGGTCGGGCAGCCGTGGGACGTGGTCCCGGCGCTGGGCGAGTCGGCCACGGGCGGCTGGGGAACGCCGCGGCTGGCGGCCTCGGCGGAACTCAGCGGCCTGGACACGCTGGCCTTCACCGAGGAGGTCCTCCCCCGGCTCCGCGAGCTGCCCGGCGTCGCGGTCGACACCGCCGGTGACATGGCCGACTACCGGGAAGCCGAAGAGGCCCCCGTGGTGGCGATTTCCACCAAGGCCACGGACCAGCGGGACTGGTTCGACCTGGGCATCGTCATCACCCTGGAGGGCCAGCCGGTGTCCTTCGCGGCCCTGTTCTCCGCCCTCGCTGCCGGGCAGACACGCATGCTGCTGCCCAGCGGCGCCTACTTCTCCCTCGACCTGCCCGAGCTGCACCAGCTCCGGGCGCTCATCGATGAAGCCCGGTCGCTGCAGGACAACAAAGACGCGCCGCTGCAGATCAGCCGCTTCCAGGCCGGGCTGTGGGACGAGCTCGCGCAGCTCGGGATCGTGGACGAGCAGGCTGCCGCGTGGCGCGAGGCTGTCGGCGGCCTTCTCGAAGGCGGCGTAAAGGGCCTGCACCTGCCCGCGACGCTGAACGCCGAGCTGCGCCCGTACCAGCTGGAAGGCTTCAACTGGCTGAGCTTCCTCTACCGGCACGGACTCGGCGGCGTGCTGGCGGACGACATGGGACTGGGCAAGACGGTCCAGGCGCTGGCGCTGATCTGCGCGGCCAAGGAGGCCACCCGGGAAGCGGCCACGGTACCGGGTGCCGGGGCGGTGCCCGGCGCGGCCCCCTTCCTGGTGGTTGCCCCCACCAGCGTGGTGGGGAACTGGGAAGCGGAAACCGCGCGTTTCGCGCCCGGCCTCACGGTCAGGGCCATCAGCGAGACGTTCGCGAAGAGCGGGTCAAAGCCGGCCGAGGCGATGGCCGGCGCGGACATCGTCATCACGTCCTACGCGCTGTTCCGGATCGACTACGACGCCTATGCCGGGCGGGAATGGTCCGGTCTGGTGCTCGATGAGGCGCAGTTTGTGAAGAACCACCAGTCCAAGGCCTACCAGTGCGCCCGGAAACTCCCCGCGGTGTTCAAACTGGCCATCACCGGCACCCCGCTGGAGAACAATCTGATGGAGTTTTGGGCGCTCACCTCGATTGTGGCGCCGGGCCTCTTTTCGAGTCCCAAGCGGTTCGCCGAGTACTACCAGAAGCCGGTGGAGAAGAACGGCGACAAGGCGCAGCTGGACAAGCTCCGGCGCCGGGTCCGGCCGCTGATGATGCGCCGTACCAAGGAACAGGTGATCCACGACCTGCCGCCGAAGCAGGAGCAGATCCTGGAGGTGGTGCTGAACCCGCGGCACCAGAAGGTCTACCAGACGCACCTGCAGCGGGAGCGCCAGAAGATCCTTGGCCTGATCGACGACGTCAACAAGAACCGCTTCACGATCTTCCAGTCGCTGACCCTGCTGCGGCAGCTCAGCCTCGACCCCTCGCTCATTGACCCTTCGCTCTCCGGTGTGCGCTCCAGCAAGCTAGATGTCCTCTTCGAGCAGCTGGACGACCTCGTGGCGGAGGGCCACCGGGCGCTGATCTTCAGCCAGTTCACCGGGTTCCTGGGCAAGGTGCGCGAGCGCCTCATCGAGGAGGGCATCGAGTTCTGCTACCTGGACGGGAGCACCCGGAACCGCACGGATGTGGTCAACGAGTTCAAGAACGGGGCCGCGCCCGTGTTCCTGATCAGCCTCAAGGCCGGCGGCTTCGGCCTCAACCTCACCGAGGCGGACTACGTGTTCCTGCTGGACCCCTGGTGGAACCCTGCCTCGGAGGCGCAGGCCGTGGACCGCACGCACCGGATCGGCCAGGCGCGGAACGTCATGGTGTACCGGCTGGTCGCCAAGGACACAATCGAGGAAAAGGTCATGGCGCTCAAGGCCAAGAAGTCCCAGCTGTTTGCGGACGTTATGGAAGGCGACGCCCTGTCCGGCGGCGCGCTCACGGCGGACGACCTGGCCGGGCTGTTCAACGACTGACGCCGCCGTCCCCGGGCGCCGCACCGGGCACCGCACCGAGATGGAGGGCCGGTGCCGCCTACGCCATGGCCGGCACGCTGCGTGAGCGTGCCGCCGTGTGGTTCCGCAGCCAGCGGCCCAGCGCCTTGCCCTTGCCCGTCCACCAGTTGTCCTCGTCGCTGCCGTGGTGCCACCGGAAAATGACGGCGACCATCACAAAGACCCCGCCGGCGACGTTGAGCCACGCGCCGCTGGCGGCGTAGATCAGCACCACGGCTGCGCTGATCACGATCGAGGGCCAGGCCAGTGTGGTGAAGAGCGTGAGTGCCAGATACCGGCGGCGGGACCGCGGCACCGAGAGGGCGCGGATCATGTCGCAGCAGACGCACACCACAACGAGTGTCTGCCCCAGTGACATGAGGATCGCACCTGGCAGCGAGCCCGCGAAAAGGGCAAGTGCTTGCAGCCCCGAGTTCATGGCAGGCCCGTCACCGTGGCGAGTGCTGAGCCCGGCGTACCCGGTTTCGAATGATCAAACATGCTGTGCCCCCCGGCGTCGCAGTCGTTCTGACAAGACCCATTCAACAGTCGGGGACACAGGCCACGTACGCGTGATCAGTACTCGTGTTTCCGGCCCCGGACTACTTGGTCCCGGGCACAGCGCTTTGATCGAGGCTATCGGCGTTTTAGTCGGGGTTGCGGGGTCTCCACACCACCACGGCCTGGGAACGCGCCCGGGGCCGCTTGCCGCGGGCGAGGCTGACGACGTCGCCTGCGGTGCCAGCGGCGAAGACGCGGGCATCCAGGGGTTGCCGGCGCCGTGACAGCTCCTCGGTCAGCTCGCCGACCCGGCGCTGCAGGGCGGCCACCTGGTTTTCCAGCTGAAGGATCCGCTTGATGCCCTCCAGGGAGACGCCTTCGTGCGAGAGCCGCTGCACTTCGCGGAGCATCATGACATCCCGCTGGGAATACCGCCGGGATTTTCCCGGGGCACGGCTGGGCGAGACGATGCCCATCCGGTCATACTGCCGCAGCGTCTGCGGGTGCATATCGGCCAGCCCCGCGGCGACGGAGATGACGAAGATCGGCTGGTCGAACTCGATGTCCATGGCAGGACCCCGTTCCTAGAGCCGGGCCTTGGCTGCCAGGCCGGCGCGGACGTCCTCGCCTGCGGTGGCCGCGGCGAACGCCTTCACGGCGTCCTCCGCGTCCTTGTTGAGCTTGCGCGGAACGGCGACGTCGATCGTCACCAGCAGGTCCCCGGTGGCCTTGGAATGCTTCACGCCGCGGCCTTTGACCCGGAGGGTGCGGCCGGAGGGGGTGCCGGCCGGAACCCGGACCTTGACGGTGTCGCCCTCGATAGTGGGGACCTCGATGTCGGCGCCGAGGGCCGCCTCCGGGAACGACACCGGAACGTGGATGCGCAGGTTGTCGCCGTCGCGGACGTAGAACTCGTGTGGCTTCACCGAGACGGTGACCATGAGGTCGCCGTACCCGGCGGGGCTGTACTGGCCCTTGCCGCGGACGCGGACCTTCTGGCCGTCCTTGATGCCGGCCGGAATGCGGACGTCAATGACTTCGCCGTCCGGTTCGCGCAGCCCGATGGTGGTGCCGCGGATTGCCCCGGCGAAGGAAATGCTGGTCGACGCCGTGCGGTCCGCACCCTTCTGCGGGCCGCGCTGGAAGGACTGCCCGCCGCCGAAGCCGCCGCCGCCGCCAAACAGGTCCGCGAACTCGGGCGGGATGCCGCCTGACGTGCTGTAGCCGCCGGAATGCCGGCCGCCGCCGCCCGTGAAGAGACCGCCAAAGAGATCCTCAAAGCCTGCGCCGCCGGCCGCGCCGGTTCCGCCCGGGGCAAACCGTGCGCCGCCCATGGCCCGGATGGCGTCGTACTGCTGGCGCTCATCGGGATCGGAAAGCACGGAGTAGGCCTCGGAGATGTCCTTGAACTTCTTCTCCGACGCTGCGTCCCCCGCGTTGGTGTCCGGGTGGTGCTGCCGCGCAAGCTTCCGGTAGGCCTTCTTGATGTCGGCGTCGGAAGCGTCCTTGGCGACACCAAGGATCTTGTAAAAGTCCTTGTCCACCCAGTCCTGGCTAGCCAATGGCGTTTCCTTTCAAAAGTCGTGCGGAGTGCGCTTCGCAGATGATGGGCCCCCGCCCCTTCGCGTGGTGGCTTTGTGCGTTCGGGCCCAGCCCAGTCTGTTATAAACAAAAGACGCAGG
>JBKKDK010000343.1:0-5139 GCA_046708245.1 Arthrobacter sp. | reverse complement strand
CCGCCTGCTGGACGTGGAAGGGCTTACCGCTCTCGTCGTCCTTGAGCGTGGAGCTCTGCAGGTTCATGCCGAGCTTCGCCGCCCAGATGGCAGTGGCGTTCGAGCCGGAACCCCACCAGATGCGCTCGCGCAGGCCCTCCGAGTACGGCTCCACCCGCAACAGGCCCGGAGGGTTCGGGAACATCGGGCGCGGGCTCGGCGCCGCGAAGCCCTGGCCAGTGAGCACCTCGAGCAGACGCTCGGTGTGCCTCCGGCCCATGTCGGCGTCCGACTCGCCCTCGGCGGGAACGAAGCCGAAGTGGTGCCACCCGTCGATGACCTGCTCGGGTGAACCCCTGCTGATGCCCAGCTGCAGTCGGCCGCCCGAGATCAGGTCGGCCGCGCCGGCGTCCTCCGCCATATAGAGCGGGTTCTCGTAGCGCATGTCGATCACGCCGGTGCCGATCTCGATGCGGCTGGTCCGTGCCCCGATCGCAGCGAGCAACGGAAACGGAGAGGCGTATTGCTGCGCGAAGTGGTGGACGCGGAAGTAGGCGCCGTCGGCCCCTAGCTCCTCGGCCGCGACCGCGAGGTCGATCGCCTGCAGCAGCGCGTCTGACGCGTTGCGCGTGCCGGACTCTGGGTGGTCGGTCCAATGGCCGAAGGACAGGAATCCGATGTTCTTCACACCGAGAACAAACATGATGGCGGCGGTTCCTATTCCCGCGCTCCCTCGGCCTCGCGCCCCCTCCGGCAGCACGGGCGCTTGCGCCACGGCCGGAAAGCCGGCCCGTCCGTCGTCTCCCTGGCGGGTACGGTAGGCCCGTCCTAGCGTCGGTCGACCTGAAGCCGGGCATGGTTCACCCCCCCCACGGGCGTGACGGTTGACAGACCTATGGGCCGTCGCTGGATCCTGCCGGTGACTCGGTCATTGTGCATTGCAACTCATGCCCGCGGCCCTCGTCTAGCAAAGCGGGTGTCAGGCTTATCGAAAACCTCGACGTTTTTGACTTCGCACTCGACGCCGAAGACATGACGGGAATCGCTTCCCTGAAAAATGAAGTTCGGACGGGCGACGACCCAGATCGCTATAACGGATGACTTCGCTGAGTAGGTTATCCAGTGCGAGAGGGTACTCCCGGGGTCACGGACCCCGGCTTTGCGCTGCGATTGTTGACCGGCTGACCTTCAACGGCACCATAATCGAGACCGGCGCCGACTCATACCGCCTCGCCCACACCATCGCCCAACAAGGCCACTAATCCGCCGTCAAGAACACCGGGACGAGAGGCACCCTGGCGGAACCGCCAGGAACCACACCAAAGCAGGGTACTTCGTATGTATCAGGTCAGCACCTTAGGCCGTATGGGCATATCCTTCACGAATCCAGGTGAGCAGTTCGGCGTCGATCTCGGCGGGGTTTTTCAGGATGACCTCGTTGTGCCACCGGTTGGCGGACACACGCTCGACGCGGTGAATCCGTGCCGATTCGAGTTCCCGGGTCAGAACAATGTTGACCAGAATCCCGCCACGGCGCGGATGGATACCGAGAAACGCACGTCCGTGGGCCAGATGGAACGACGACGCGTTCTCCTTCAGTTCACACCCGTCCAGATCAGAGATCTTGTCTATGAGCGCACCATAAACGCCGGAGGAAATCGGGTCACCATCAATGCGTTCTCTTGCCGTGCGAGCCATCCGGCCAGCATACGACAGACCGACGCAGCGCTCTCTTTTGATCAGCCCATAGCCGGACGCCGCACCCACACCCGTCACACACCGGACCGCGGCAACTCATCCAGTGGGCCCGGAAATAGCCGTCCCGCCGGGCCACCAATAGTTGACATACTCAAGGACCCTTTCGAAGGGACATCCCTACTTGCTCGTATCGGTGTTCATAGGAAGGCGGGTTCATCTCGTGCAGGCCAGTGTCGTCGAGCTTGTGGATCATTTCACCTTCTCCAGGATGAAGCTTCGACTTCAGGGGGCGGCCGTCCCGGCCAGGCGGCGTTAGCTTCCGGATTGGTCGCGATGGTGGCCCTCCCCACGCGCGGGGTAAGCATGCCGATTTACAGGCAGGCGAACTTCGTCAGTACAACGAAGAGATGCGCCCCTTCGCGTGGGTGCGGTTGGTCGCTGCAGTGCTTTGGGCTGGCCAAGTTGGGGTGTGTATATTGTCCACACTTCAGGCTTCGGATCGGGTCGTATGAATGTGTCCGGCGGCTCCTCTGCTTGGCTTGGACAGCGCTGTTGCTGTGTACTCCTTCATGGCCAGTGCTTGGAACTGCGTGACTTGCCGTGACTTGGGGTCATCCGGGCCTCCTTTCTTGCTGTTTGTGTTGGGCGTGGTTGGCCTTGTACCTATTCATCTCCCGGAGTTGTGGTGATGACATGACCTGCGGGAATTTTCTGGGAGATTTTGTGGTCCACGATTCGTTCCTTTTCTTGGCCGGGAGAGGTGGGCGGGAATTTGTCCGGCAAAAGGCTGTGTGGACATTGTCCACACCGATGTAACGTGATGCCGGAGAACACCGATAACCCTCATGCTCCGGTCCAGGCGGGAGCCGGGAAGGAGAAGCGATGAACGCCCGTCCGTACCTGCGCTGGGACGAATCAGGCCAGCAGCAGCTCCTCGCCCGGGTTGAAGCGCTGCTCCAGCGGCGCGGACGGTGCCTGCTCGGAATAGTCGGGGCGCCCGGTGCCGGAAAATCCACCATCTCCGAATGGCTGCTGGAGCACCTGCTCACCGACCATCCCCGGCAGGTCGCCCTGGTCCCTATGGACGGATATCACCTGGCGCAGTCGCTGCTCGAGTCCCGCGGGCTTGAGCACCGCAAGGGCGCTCCGGACACCTTCGACGGTGCCGGATACGTCGCGTTGCTCCGCCGGCTGCGCTCAGAGACCTCGCAGGAGATCTTCGCACCGGTGTTCCGCCGCGAAGTCAACGACGCGATCGCCGGGGCCATCGCCGTCCCGCCGGAAACACGGCTGATCATCACCGAGGGCAACTACCTTCTCTTCGACGAAGCCCCATGGAATCAGGTTGAATCCCTCCTGGATGAAACCTGGTTCGTGGAACTCGAACAGGACGAACGCCTGCGCCGGCTCACCGCCCGGCACCTGAAGTTCGACAACGACGCTGCCATTGCCGAATGGCGTGCGACCGGCAATGACGAACGCAATGCCCGCCTGGTAGCAGCCGGAAGCCAGCGGAGCACGCTCGTCATCGAGCACACCCCCGCGACCGTCCCGGGGACCGGCCGCGAATAAGCGGCCAGAAACCGGGCCGTCGGCTTCGCGTGCCTTCGTGGGCCCTTCCGAGCGGCGGCTCGTCGCAATACCCGCTATCCGTGGCCCCCGAATGCGCGCTCTCTGTGCGGCGGCACCCCTGGATCGTTAGTCAGAGTTGGATGCCGGTGTATTTGGTTTCTTGGTAGGCTTCCAGGCCCTCGGTGCCGCCTTCGCGGCCCAGGCCTGATTGCTTGGTGCCGCCGAAGGGCGCGGCGGGGTTGCTGATGATTCCGCGGTTGATGCCGATCATGCCCGCGTCAATGGCGTCGGCGACGCGCAGCCGGACTCCTGGGAACTGCCGTTACGGGCGGCAGATTCAGCTGGAGGAGGCAGGCTGGTCGGGGCGAGCCAAGTCGGCCTGGATCGCGCGGATGATCGAGGCGAGGATTCCGGACGCGAGAAGTCCCGACCCCAGCGGACCGGCGGGATTCTCACCCAGCGGTGGCAGGCGCCGCAGCGCAGACCGGGCTTCGGCGCTCATGTGCTCGAGTTGCCAGTGGACTTCGTCGTCGACCATCTGGGGTCTATCGGGCGCCGCCAGTCCGGCGGCTTTCGCGGCATACGCGGCTGCCCCCAAAGCGTGCGCGCCCATGTGGGCGACGGCTGCGGCTTGCGTGGCAGACCGGGCGGCGGCCACTGCAGCAGGGCTATTCACCTCGTGTGCGCCACGGCCAGCAACAAACCGCCGCCGGATCTCTTCGGCGGCACTTAGCTCACCGCGAGCGAAGGCCCGGGCTCGGGCGATGGCGTCGCGAGGGCGATCATCTGCCGGCGCCTCTGCTTCAAACAAGGCCACGACACGCTCAGCGCAGTCTGCGGCCCAAGTCGCGACGACGCGGCGCTCGGTCTCGCTTAGCGCCTGCGGAGAAGCCATATCACTACCGTACACAACGGCTAGCAAACCGATCCCTCGATTCCTCGATCATGAGGTGGAGGGTCGGATGTTCATGGAGAACGAGTCCGTGGACACCGTCATCGGCATTCCCGACCCCCGCAGCGAGATCGTCATGCTGAGACCGCTGGGCGGAAGAGCCGGCTTGGAGTTGTCGACCTTTGTCCGACCCTCCCACAGCTCGCCTCGCCGCCACATTCAAAGGCTCCGTGCCAGCCGATGATCCCGCTGTCCGGGACTGCTTTGTAGTCCGGCAGCATCTTGTCCGGCTTGTAGTGGCCGGTGATGCCCTTCACAAAGCTTTCCTGCGCTCGTCGCTGACGGGAATGACCTGACGGCATCGTTTCACCGAACCGGCGACCGGAAATGTCGTTTCAGAGGTCGTGCGGACAAATTTCAGTGCCCTTTAGCTCAGGCCTTCCCTGTCCGTATGAGGGGTCGTCGTCGCTTCCGGCCCACATGACACCGCCTTCGGGGCAGGGCATCACATCGAACGCCCGGCCATCAAGGTGCGCCCGCAGGTGGCGCCCGTCATCCTCGACCACTTCCCAGCCGGCCGCTGGCAGCGCTGCACGATAGTGCTGCAACACATCGACGTCTCCCGAGAGCACAAAGCCTCGGGTACAGCCGGCGACACCACTCATGCCGCCACCGCTGAAATGGCCGATGTGACTGATGGAATCGAACGCCTGCTGGGACTCACGATCTGCGGTGGCCATGGGCTCATCCGTGCCCTCGGTCACGCATTGCGGAGTCGAGTCGAACTGAACCTCAAGCCGCTGCGCCAGTGCCGAGGGGGTGACAGCGAACATCCCGATCAGCATAAGGACCGGGATGGCCACGGCCGCCAGCCGCATCCACCGTCGTGTCGAGAGCATGAAGCCGACCACGGCAACCACCGCGACCAGACCGAGCGCCAATCCGGACGGACCGGCCGCCAACCCCCACGTGAGCCCCTCGAACGCGGTGCCGCTGAC
>JBKKDK010000342.1:0-31220 GCA_046708245.1 Arthrobacter sp. | reverse complement strand
TCTTCCGGTAGAGTATTTACTCGTTGCCCCCCTAGCTCAGTGGTAGAGCGCGTTCTTGGTAAGAACGAGGTCACCGGATCGATTCCGGTGGGGGGCTCTGAATGAGGGCCTGTGTCAAGGCGGTTTTTGACCGGCTTAGCGCAGGTTTTCCTCATTTATGGCGGCGTAGCTCAGTTGGTTAGAGCGCACGACTCATAATCGTGAGGTCGGGAGATCGAGCCTCCCCGCCGCTACAGATAAGATCCCGCAGGCGCAGCCTGCGGGATCTTCCTGTTTAACCCCGGTTGCGCTATCACTTTTAGTCCCCATGGGGGCCTGATGGCAGCCAAAAGTGATAGCGCAACGGGGTGGGGGAGCGGGGAGTGGGACAGAATGGGTCCATGACGCGAATCGCAATCATCGGCGGCCACGGAAAAGTGGCCTTGGAACTGTCCCGCATCCTTGCCGCGGACGGGCAGGACGTCACGTCCTTCATCCGCAACCCGGCCCACGCGCCCGACGTCGCCGCGACCGGCGCTACGCCAGCAGTCCTCGACGTTGAACATTCGACGACGGCGGAAATCGCCGGGGCGCTGCGGAACCACGACGCCGTGGTGTGGTCCGCCGGCGCCGGCGGCGGAAACCCCGAACGCACCTACGCCGTGGACCGCGACGCCGCCATCCGCTCGATGGACGCGGCGGGCCAGGCCGGCGTCGGGCGCTACATCATGGTGTCCTACCTCGGAGCCGGCCCGGACCACGGGGTGCCGCCGGAGGACGGCTTCTACGCCTACGCGGAGGCCAAGGCGGCCGCGGACACCCACCTGCGTGCCACGGACCTGGGCTGGACCATCCTGGGCCCGGGCGGGCTCACGGACGGGCCGGGCACCGGCCTGATCGACGTCCACCCCGACGTCGGCCCGGACAGCGCCTCACGACGCACCGACACCTCACGCGCCAACGTCGCCCTCGTGGCGGCGGCCGTGCTGGGGCTGCCGGACCCGATGAAGCGCACCATTGAGTTCCGCGACGGCAGCCTGCCCATCGCAGCGGCCCTCGACGCCCTGGACTGACAGGCCGGGGCCGGGCCCGGATCCCCGATAGGGTTGGGGAGGCGGCCAGTGCGTCCTGCAGGGACGGCGGCCGGCGCTGAACCCGGGGAAAGTGAGCACATGGACCAGTTGGCACTCATCGTGGGACTGCTGCTGGCCACGGTTGTGGCCGTGGGCGTGGGGGACAGGCTGCGGCTGCCGTTCCCGGTCCTGATGCTGATCCTGGCGGCCTCGCTGACCTTCGTCCCGGGCTTTCCGGAAATGGACATTTCGCCGGAGCTGATCCTGCCCATCTTCCTGCCGCCTCTGCTGTTCGCCACCGCGCAGCGCAGTTCCTGGGCCGTTTTCAGGGTCCGCTGGCGCACCCTGCTGATGCTGGCCGTCGCCCTCGTGGTGGTGTCCACGGCGGTGGTGGCCGGAGCGGCCTGGCTCATGATCCCAGCCATCGGGATCCCTGCCGCGATCGCCCTCGGCGCCATGGTTGCTCCGCCGGATCCCGTGGCAGTGGAATCGATCGCCGGCCGCGTCCACATGCCCCGCCGGCTCATCACCGTGCTGCAAAGCGAGGGCCTCTTCAACGACGCCGCCGCCATCGTCATCTTCCAGGCCGCAGTGGCCGCCACCGTGGCCGGCACGAAGATCGCCCCCGACGTCGTCCTGCAGTTCCTGCTGGGCGCCGCCCTCGCCGTCGGGGTGGGCATCGGGATGGGCTGGCTCACCAGCCTGATCACCCGGCTCGTGCAGTCCATGGTGGCCCGCAGCGCCGTCACCCTCGTCGTGCCGTTTGCCGCCTACATCCTGGCCGAAGAGGTGCACGCGTCCGGTGTGATCGCCGTCGTCGTGACCGCCCTGGAGATGCAGCGCCACTCCCGGCCGCAGGACGCCGCCGAGCGGGTCACCCGGACCGCCTTCTGGGACGTTGTCGAGCTGCTCGTCACCGGGCTGGCCTTCGGCCTGATGGGCCTGGAGGTGCGGAAGGTCATCCGGGACGAGGGCACCGGCATCTTCGGCATGATCGGCACCGCCGTGGTGGTCTGTTTGCTCGTCTTCGCGGTCCGGTTCGCCTGGCTGGCCATGATGTCCGGGCTGGCACGCACCCAGAAGGATTCGCTCCGACCCACCTCCGCCAAGGAAGTCCTGATCCTCACGTGGTGCGGCATGCGCGGGCTGGCCACGCTGGCGCTGGCCCTGGCGCTCCCGCTGACCCTTGCCGACGGAAGCCCGTTCCCGGCCCGCGCGCAACTTATCGTGATTGCCTGCGCGGTCCTGCTGGCCACCCTGGTGCTCCCGGGGCTCACCCTGCCGTGGCTGATGCGGGCGCTGAAGGCGTCCGGGGACGGATCGGAGGAACGCGACGCCGCCCGGGTCCTCGCGGGGCGCGCCCAGCAGGCGGCCATCGCGGCGCTCAAGGACAACGGGCTCATGAAGGAGCTGCCGCCGGAGAAGGTGGCACTGGTCAAGGAAAAAATGACCCGGCTGCATGCCGAGCTGCTCGATGGCAGCCTCCGCAACGAAACCGTGGGGGAGAAACGCAAGCGCGGGCGCGAGCTCGCGATCGCGGTGCAGACCATCGCGCTCGACGCGGCCCGCCAGGAGGTCGTCTCGGCCCGCAACGAACCCGGCATGGACCCGGAGGTCGCGGACCGCGTGCTGCGCCAGCTGGACCTGCGCACCATGATCATGCCGGAATAGGCGCTCAGCCCCGCAAGGGAAGTTCCAGCTCCAGGGCATTTTCCTCGACATAGTCCAGCGCATGCCGGATGGCGCCCACCGTGACAATGGCGTCCCCCAGCGGGGAGACCGTCACCCGCGGCGGCGTCGCGGTGAAGCGGGGGAGCCGGCTGGTGATCCCGGGCAGCAGCGCGCCCGCGGATTCGGCCACCGCGCCGCCGATCACCACCTGCTCCGGGTTGATCAGGCTCGCGATCGAGGCGATGACACGCGCCATCCGCTCGGAGATCCGGTCCAGGATCTCCGCCGCCGCCGGATCCCCGGCGGCGGCATCCTCAAAAACGCGCCGCGCACTCGCCTCGCCGCCCGCGGCGGGTCCGCCGCCGTCGGCCGACCACTGCCGGGCCAGGCTGGCGATGCCGTCGCTGGAGCCCACACCCTCCACCATGTCCAGGTAGCCCATTTCGCCGGCGGCCCCGCCCCGGCCGTGCAGCAGCCGACCGGACTCCATTACGCCGGCACCCAAGCGTTCGCCGGCCAGGAGCACCACGAGGTCGTCCACGCCCGCGCCGGACCCGCGCCAGCGTTCGCCGAGCGCGGCAAGGTTGGCATCGTTCTCCAGCAGGACGGTCCAGCCGTGCAGCTCCTGGAACGCGGAGCGGAGCCCGACGTCGAACAGGCCCCAGAAATGCTGGGTCGCCAAGACGTTCCCGTCACGGTCCACCGGTGCCGCGATGCCGGCCCCGGCCGCGAGGACGCGGGCGGGATCCGTCCCGGCAGCCGCCAGCGCCAGCCGGCAGGCCCGGTCCACGACGGCGATCCGCTCCGCCGCGGGGATGTCGGCGCCGCGGAAGCTGCCGCTGGCGCGCCCGACGACCGTGCCCCGGAGGTCCGCGACGGCGGCCGTGGTGGTGGCCGCGCCGATGTCGATGCCGAGGACGTAGCCCGCCACGCGGTTGAGTTCGAAGCGCCGGGCCGGCCGGCCCTTCCGCGCGGCCCCCGGGGCCGGGGCAGTATCCGGCCGGGGCGTGTCCAGTTCACGGATCCAGCCGCGCCCGATCAGGTCCTCGCAGACGGCAATGACGGATGCCCGGGTCAGCCCGGTCCGGGCCATCAGCTCGGTGCCGGTGGCCACGTCCGTGCTGCGGATGGAGGCCAGAACGGCCTGGGCGTTGACGCGGCGCAGCAGCCGGGGCGTGGCGGCGGAGTGCGGCATCAAATCTTGACCTCCCCTGGATCCGGACACATAATTGTTCAGGCAATAGATTTAGCTTGTATCTAAAATAGCACCCAGTCCCGAGCCCCGGAGGATTTCCCTTGTCCAACACCGCCACGCTGGCCACCCTGTCCGGTTCCGATCTCGCCGCCGACCCCAACTGGTGGCGCCAGGCGTCCGTGTACCAGATCTACCCGCGCAGCTTCTCCGACTCCAACGGCGACGGCCTGGGCGACCTCAAGGGCATCACGGCCAAGGTCCCGTACCTGACGGAACTGGGGATCGACGCCGTCTGGCTCAGCCCGTTCTACCCCTCGGCCCTCGCCGACGGCGGCTACGACGTCGATGACTACCGCGACGTCGACCCCAAGCTCGGCACCCTGGCGGACTTCGACGAGATGTCCGCAGCGCTGCACGCGGCCGGCATCAAGCTGATCGCGGACATCGTCCCGAACCACTCCTCCAACCGGCACGCCTGGTTCCAGGAAGCTCTCGTGGCGCCCAGGGGATCAGCCGCCCGCGACCGCTACATCTTCCGGGATGGCAAGGGCGAGAACGGCGAGATTGCCCCCTCCGACTGGGAGTCCGTCTTCGGCGGCCCGGCCTGGGAGCGGATCACCGAACCCGACGGCACCCCCGGGCAGTGGTACATGCACATCTTCGCCAAGGAGCAGCCGGATCTGAACTGGTCCAACCGCGAAATCCGCGACGACTTCCTCAAGACCCTGCGCTTCTGGTCCGACCGCGGCGTGGACGGCTTCCGCGTCGACGTCGCGCACGCCCTGACCAAGGACCTCACCGAACCGCTGCTGTCCAAGATCGAGCTCAGCCCGGCAGGCTCCGGCGCCGACGGCCACGACGACGGCTCGCACCCGTTCTGGGACCGCGACGAGGTCCACGAGATCTACGCCGAATGGCGAGAGGTCTTCAACGAGTACAACCCGCCGCGCACAGCCGTCGCTGAGGCCTGGGTCCACGCCAGCCGCCGCGCCCGCTACGCCAGCCCGCAGGGCCTCGGCCAGGCGTTCAACTTCGACCTGCTCCAGGCCGACTTCGCCGCCGAGGAGTTCCGCGAAATCATCACCCGAAACCTCGCCGAAGCCACCGAATCCGGCGCCTCGTCCACCTGGGTCTTCTCCAATCACGACGTCGTCCGGCATGCCACCCGCTACGGCCTGCCCAAGGGTGGCGGCAAGCACGCCAAGGGCCAGGACGGCAAGGGCTGGCTCCTGGCCGGCGCCCCGGCCGAGGAACTCGACGTCGAACTGGGCCTGCGCCGTGCCCGCGCCGCAACCCAGCTGATGCTGGCACTGCCGGGTTCGGCCTACCTGTACCAGGGCGAGGAGCTCGGGCTGCAGGAAGTCGGCGAAATCCCCGACGCCGAACGCCAGGACCCCACGTTCTTCCGCAACAAGGGCGTCGAGATCGGCCGCGATGGCTGCCGCGTGCCGCTGCCCTGGGCCCCGGAGGGCAGCTCCTTCGGGTTCGGCGACGGCGGATCGCACCTGCCGCAGCCGGCCTGGTTCGGCCGCTATGCGGTGGCCGCGGAGGACGGCGTGGAAGGTTCCACCCTGGAGTTCTACCGGCGGGCCCTCAAACTGCGCCGTGAACTGCAGACCTCCGAGGAACTGCAGTGGCACACCACGGACAACGCCGATGTCCTGCACTTCAGCCGCCCGGGCGGCTGGCAGACGGTGACCAACTTCGGCGACGTGCCGGCGGCGCTGCCCCCCGGCGAGGTGCTGCTCAGCAGCGGACCGCTTGACGGCGCCCTGCTGCCGGCCAGCACCACCGTCTGGCTGCGGTGAGCCCCGCCACGCAGGCGCCGCCGGTCCAGGAACTGATCTACGGCTGCATGGGACTTGGCGGCAGCTGGGCGGCGGAGCCGTACTCGTCCGCGCACGTGGACGAGGCGGCCGCCGCCATCGAGGCAGCCCGGCAAGCCGGCATCACCCTGTTCGACCACGCCGACATCTACCGCAGCGGCAAAGCCGAGGAGGTGTTCGGCGAGGTCCTGGCACAGACTCCGGGCCTGCGGGAACACATCAGGCTGCAGACCAAGTGCGTGATCCGGCTCAACGAGCAAGGCCTGAAGGGGTACTACGACCTCAGCCGGAACGGCATCCTGGAACGCGTCAACGAAAGCCTGGCCCGGCTCCGCACGGACTACGTGGACGTGCTGATGCTGCACCGCCCGGATCCCCTGATGGACCCGGCCGAGGTGGCCTCCGCCGTCGGGCAGCTGATGGCCGAAGGCAAGGTGCGTGCCGTGGGCGTGTCCAACATGTCCGGGCCGCAGATCGAGATGCTGCAGGACCGGCTGGAGGCCCCGGTGGTGGCCAACCAGCTGGAAATGAGCCTGCTGAAACGGGCCTGGCTCGAAAGCACGGTGCTGGTCAACCACGCCGAGGGCACGGACTACAGCTTCCCGCACGGCACGGTGGAACACTGCGTCCGGCAGGGGATAGGCCTGCAGGCCTACGGCGCGCTTGCCCGCGGCCTGTACACCGGGGCGCCGGCCGATGAGCCGACGGCAGCGGAGGAGGCCACCGCCGCCCTCGTGGCGCAGCTGGCACGGGAGAAGGGCACAACGGGGGAGTCCATCCTGCTGGGCTGGCTCATGAAACACCCGGCCGGGATCGCCCCCGTGATCGGCACCGCCAATCCGGACCGCATCCTGGCGTGCACCGGGGCCGCCGAGGTGGCGGCCGGCATGAGCCGGGCCGAGTGGTACGGGCTGTGGGTCACGGCGCGGGGCAGCAACATCCCCTAGCAGTGATTTTGGTCGTAATGGACACCCCTCACGGGTGGAATACTTCGCAGGAGGGGCCCGGGTGCGGCTAGCGTAGAGACATGACGTCTACGACCGCAGCCGGGACCATCCGGCCTCAGCGCAATGTTCCAGCAGAAATCGCCCGCTCATGGCTCCTGGTCAATGCGATGAAACCCGAGCTCTTCGACCAGTCCGCCGTGTCCCGCGCGGACGCAATCATCCTCGACATCGAGGATGCAGTGGATCCTTCACAGAAGGACACCGCCCGCGGACACGTGGTGGACTGGCTGACCGGCGGCGGCAACGCCTGGGTCCGGATCAACGATGCCACGAGCCCCTACTGGGCCGATGACCTCGCCGGGCTCCGCGGCACCCCGGGCCTGCTCGGTGTGATGCTCGCCAAGACCGAGTCCGCAGACCAGGTCACCGAAAGCTTCCACCGCATGGACGGCAAGACCCCGGTCATTCCGCTGGTGGAGTCCGCCGTGGGCATTGAGGAAGCCAACAACATCTCCAGGGCCCAGGGCGCATTCCGCCTGGCCTTCGGCTCCGGCGACTTCCGCCGCGACACCGGCATGGCGGCCACCGCTGAAGCCATGGCCTACCCGCGGGCCAAGCTGGTTGTCGCCAGCCGCGTCGGCAACCTGCCCGGACCCATCGACGGACCCACGGTGGGCACCAACCACCCGATCCTGCGCGAACAGACCGGGATCACCGTCATGATGGGCATGACCGGCAAGCTGTGCCTCGCCATCGACCAGACCAACGTCATCAACGAAGTCATCAGCCCGACGCCGTCCGACGTCGCCTGGGCCACGGACTTCATGGCGGACTTCGAGGCCAGCGGCCGGGTCATCCGTGACGGCTCCGACCTGCCGCGCCTGGGCCGCGCCGAGAAGATCATGAAGCTCGCGGTAGCCTTTGGGGTGCAGCCGGCGCTGTAGCCCACCCGCACCAAACCAGGAGACCCCGTGACCGATACCCGCTATCTGGTCCATGGGGTCTTTTGGGATGGTCCGCCGCCGGTTCCCGGGCCGGAATCCGGACAGTCCGGCGGCGGCAGGCCGGTGCTGCGGCTGCAGGACCCCGCCGGTCCCTTCACCGCCCTGGCGCTCGACGCCGGCACCCGACTGGGCTTCCGGCTCGCCGCCGGCGGGAAGTCCTGCCTGGGACATCACAAGGTGCACGGCCCGGCCGACCGCGACCACGTCCCCTGCCCGGCCCGGGCGGCCGCCACCAAGGGGAGCCAGTGCGAGCGCTGCTTGGTGCTGGACGATTCGCGGCTCATCCACGATTTCCACCGCGGCGGGCGGGTCCCGCCCGGCCTGCGGGCGTACCTGATGCAGCCGCACTGGCTTTACGTCGCCACGTTCGCCAACGGTGCCAGCAAGGTCGGCACCGCCTCGCACCTGCGCAAATGGAACCGGCTCGCCGAGCAGGGCGCCGTCGTCGCCCGGTATGTCGCCCGCGCCGACGACGGACGGGTGGTCCGGCTGCTTGAAGACCTGGTGACGCGCGACGCCGGGCTGCCGCAGCAGGTCCGCTCGGCCGCCAAAGCCGCCGCGCTCGTGGCGCCGGCCCCCGGCGTCGAACTCGATGCCCTGAACGGACGGCTGGCCGGGAACGTCCGCACCCTGCTGGCCGGTGCCGGCGGCGGGGGCTTCGAGGTGCTGGACGAGCAGTGGGTCCGGCCGGAACTCGCCGCCACCGCCTGCGCGCCGGCCGCCCGGCATGCCTACCCCCACGACCTCGGTTCCGGAACCCACGGCTTCCGGATCGAGTCGCTGAGCGGCAGCTTTGCCCTCGCGGCGCTGGACGGCAGCGCACTGGAATTCGTGGTGAATCTGGCGCAACTCAAGGCACGGGTGATCGAACTCGGCGACCACGGCTCGGCCGTCCCGGCGGTACAGGAAGCGCTGTTCTGACGGTTGCCACGGCATCCACAGATTGCCTTCCGGCGCCCTGTGTGACGGCCTCTCCGAGGTCATTTTGGCAGCCAAACTTAGGTTAGCCTAAACTACCCATGGCCCTTTGTCGGTCCTGCTAATCCCGTCTGCCGCGTCCGCGGACATTGAATCTAGGTGGTTTCGTGCGCTTTTCCCTTTCGTCATCTCTGTCCCTGGGGCTCGTGGCGCTTCTCTCACTGTCAGGCTGTGGCTTCAGCGGCACCACCGCGTCCACCACGCAGGCGGCCAACACCGACCAGCGGATCGTCGTGGACAACTTCCGGGCCCCGGTGGCGAACTGGGCGCTGGAAAGCGACGCCGCCTACATCCTGTCCCTGTCCGGATGCCTCGAGACGCTCACCCGCTACGACGAGTCCCAGGGAAAGATCGTGCCGCTGCTGGCGACGGAGTGGAAGCAGGTCTCTGCCCTGGAGTGGGACTTCACCATCCGCGAAGGAGTCACGTTCCAGGACGGGAGCGCGCTGACTGCCGAGGCCGTGGCCGGCTCGCTGCAGAAAGTCCTGGGGGCAGCCGTTCCGGCACGGGCCTTCAACCCCAAGGTGGTCAGCGCGGTCAAGGCGATCGACGCCCGCACCGTGCGTGTCACCACCCCCACCGAGAGCCCGCTGGTTCCATACCGCCTGGCAAGCGTCAACACCGGTGTCCTGTCCCCGGCCGCGTTCAAGGACGGGACAGTGGATCCTTTCGGCCACTGCACCGGACCTTTCGAGGCGGTCTCTGAAAAGCCGAAGCAGTCCCTGACCCTGGACCGCAATGAGACGTACTGGGGCGGGGAAGTGAAGCTTGCCGGTGCTGAGGTCCGTTTCATCACGGACGGCACCACCCGTGCCGCGCAGGTCCAGACCGGCGAAGCCGACATTTCGCTCTCCATTCCCGTCTCCGGCCTGCCCGCCCTGGAAGCGGACACCAACGTCAAGGTCCTCAAATCGGATTCTCCGCGGACCGCGACGCTGTACATGAACAACGGCAGGGCCCCGTTCGACGACGTCGACTTCCGGAAGGCGGTCCGCTCGGCCCTGGATCTGGACGCCCTGGCCGCCAGCGTCTACGAGGGCGCGGCCATCGCCGCCAGCGGGCCCTTCGCGCCCTCGGAACCGTGGGCCATCCCGGGAGCCGCAACACCCAAGCAGGATGTTGACGGCGCCCGGAAACTGCTCGCCGGCGCCGGCTACACCGCTGACCGGCCGCTGGAAATCATCGCAATCGTGGAACGCGCGGAGTTCGCGGATGTCGCAACCGTCATCCAGGAGGACCTGAAAGCGGCGGGCATTCCGGTGAAGATCCAGACCAAGGAATACGCGGCGGCGGAGCCGGACGTGCTGGCCGGCAACTACGACATGGTGCTGAGCCAGCGCAACCGGCTGATCGACATCGCCGACCCCATCGGGTTCCTGACGGCGGACTACACCTGCGAGGGCAGCTACAACCTCAGCCATTTCTGTAACCAGGACTACGACGCGGTGGTCGCCAAGGCGGCAAAAACAGCTGACGCGGACGAGCGCTACCGCTTGTACGCAGAGGCCGGAAAGATCCTGCAGGAGCAAGCCGTGAACGTATGGCTCGTCAACGAGCAGGCCATCGACGCAGTCCGTGCCGATCTTCAGTCCCACGTCCAGGACCCCCTGTCCCGCTACGTGGTCAGGGCGGAAACCGCCAAGACCGGATCCTGACCGTGCCCGTCCCGGCTAACAGAGCAGACCAACGGGGTCCGGTGTGATCCCGTTCCTCGCCCGGCGAACGGCTGCCCTGGCGGCGGCCGTTCTTCTGGCGTCCTTTGTGGTCTTCCTCATCCCCTTCGTGACTCCGGGGGACCCGGTGCGGAAGATCATCCGCTCCAGGGTCGCCGGCGACGTCATCGACGACTCGGCCGTTGAGGCCCTGAGTCTCCAGCTGGGCCTCAACGACCCCCTCTGGGAGCAGTACCTGCGCTGGCTCGGGCGGCTCGGCAGCGGCGACATGGGGTTGTCCTACACCAGCCGCACACCGGTGTCCGAGCAGGTGATGCCGGCGCTTTGGATTACGCTCAGCCTGGTGGTCCTGGCCCTGGGCATCGCGGCCGCCGTCTCCGTCATCCTCGGCGTCACAGCCGCCCTGCAGGAGGGACGTCCGGCCGACAAAATCATTACCGCGGTCACCCAGGCGTTCATCGCGATTCCTGAATACTGGCTGGCACCGGTGCTGGTGCTGTTCTTTGCGCTGCAGCTTGCCCTGCTGCCCTCGGCGGGATGGGAAGGGCCGCACTCAGCCGTTCTCCCCGTCGCCGTCCTCGCCCTGCGGCCCACGAGCTACTTCACCTCGGCGGTCCGCGAGGGAGTGCTCGAGGCGATGAGCGCGGAGCATGTTGTCGCGGCGCGAAGCCGGGGAGTCTCCCACCTGCACACCGTGTGGAAGCATGTGATCCCCAACGGCCTGTTGCCGCTCACCACGCTGGTGGCGGTGTGGTTCGCGGGGCTGCTGGGCGGATCCGTCATAGTCGAGGTCATTTTCGCAATCCCCGGCATGGGACGGCTGCTGTTCGACGGCGTCCTGAACAGCGACATTCCGCTGGCGCAGGGCGCGGTTGTGGTCGTCGTCGGGCTGGCTGTTGTCCTGACCACGGCGGCCGACCTGGTCCACGGACTGCTCAACCCGCAAATCAGGATGAGCCATGCGTAGACTGCCCCCGCACGTCCTGGCCGCCGGGTCGGTTCTGCTTCTCATCGTGATTTCCGTGGCCCTGGCCGACTGGATAGCGCCCTATCCGCCCGCCGAACAGGACCTCGCCGCCAGGCTGGCCACGCCCAGTGCCGCCCACTGGCTGGGCACGGATAACCTGGGCCGTGACACCCTCAGCAGGCTGCTCGACGGCGGCCAGTTCTCGTTGACGATCGCCGCCCTGGCCACGGTGCTGACCGCCGTCTTCGGCACCGCGGTGGGCGTCCTCAGCGCCCGACGGCGGGGCTGGCTGGACGAGTTCTTCACCCGCACGAACGACGTCCTGCTGGCCATGCCGGAGATGGTGGTGGCCCTCTTCCTGGTCGCCGCCATGGGTACCGGCTACCCCTCCCTGCTTCTGGCCCTCACCGTGACCGGCTGGACGCCGTTTGCCCGGCTCGCCCGCTCACTCGCCTATGACGTTTCGGCCCGCGGCTTCATCGAGGCTGCCCGCGTGGTGGGCTGCCCGCCCGCCTTCATCATTTTCAGGCATATCCTGCCCCATCTGGCGGGGCCGCTGCTCGGACAGGCCACCCTGCGGTTCGGGCAGTTCCTCATCAACGTCGGCGCGCTCTCCTACCTGGGGCTGGGGGTGCAGCCGCCGCAGTCGGACTGGGGGTCGATGCTGGCAACGGCCCAGCCGTATGCCACGCGGGCGCCGCTGACGATTCTTGTCCCCGGGCTGGTGATCTTCGTCGTCGCGCTGTGCGTGACCTTGATCGGGCAGTATGTCTCACGCCGGACCGGAAGCCGCCTGCTGTTCCCGGCAGCCCAGACCAAGGAGGCCGCGGATGCCTGAGGGACTGATCATTGAAGGGCTCAGCGTCGGCCACCGCGGGCGCACCGGCGGACGCCCGCCGGCTGACCGCCAGGATGCCGCCAGGCCGATCCTCTCCGGTGTAGACCTCGCCGTAGCGCCAGGGGAGTTTGTGGCGCTGGTGGGGACCTCGGGAAGCGGCAAAACCATGACTGCGCTCAGCGTCATGGGTCTGCTGCCGCAGGGCCTCCACATTGAGAGCGGCTCGATCCGGTGCGGCGGGACGGATCTGCGGGCGGCCAGCGAAGCGGAGCTCAACCGGGTCCGCGGCGGCCGCATCGGCATGCTGTATCAGCAGCCCAAGCGGATGTTCAACCCCCGAAAGACCGTTGGCAACCACCTGGCCGAGCCGCTGAAGCTCCACCGCGGGCTCCGGGGTCGCAGCGCCCGGGAGGAGGCGCTGGAGCTGCTGGCGGACGCGGGGTTCGAGGATCCGGCCTGGTGCGCCCGGGCCTATCCGCACCAGCTGTCCGGCGGGATGGCCCAGCGGGCCATGTTCGCCCTTGCCATGGCCGGGCGGCCCGAACTGCTGCTCGCCGACGAGCCGACGTCGGCCCTGGACAAAGTGCTCGAGCGGCAGATCCTGGAGCTGATTGACCGGCAGCGGCGCAGCCACGGATTGGGGGTCCTGTACATCACCCACGACCTCGCCACGGTGTCCGCCTTCGCCGACCGCGTGGTCGTTCTGGATGCCGGCCGCGTCCAGGAGTCGGGGCCGGTCAGGCAAGTGCTGTGTATGCCCCGGACCACGTACACGCAGGAACTCCTGCGGGCCTCGGCCCTTCCGCCGGCCACTGCTCCGGCCGCTGCCCCTGCGCGCCCGATCCTCGGCCTGCGCAACGTCACCAAACGGTTCCCGTCCAACCGGCGCGACGCCCGCCCCGCCGTCGAGGACGTTTCGCTCGAGCTGCGCGAGGGCGAGATTCTCGGCATCCTGGGGCAGTCGGGATCCGGCAAAAGCACCCTGGCACGGATGGTCGTTGGACTCGAGACTCCGGACAGCGGAAGCATCACCCGGTTTCCCGGCGCCGCGGCCGGCCGGGCAGGAACACCGGGCACGGAGGTCCAGCTCGTCTTCCAGGAACCGCACAATGTTTTTGACCCCCGCATGAAGCTTCGCACCAGCCTGGAAGCCCCGCTGCTGCCGCGGCGGGACTGCACGGCTGACCAACGCAGTGCGCGCATCCACCGGGTGGTCCGCGAGGTTGAACTCGACCCAGGACTGCTGGACCGGTACCCCGGCCAGTGTTCCGGCGGGCAGCTCCAGCGGCTCACGATTGCCAGGGCGCTGCTGCTGGAACCGGCCGTCCTGATCTGCGACGAAGCGACGTCGGCGCTGGACGCGGTAACCCAACGCACCGTCCTGGACCTGCTGTTGCGCTTGCACCGCGACCGCCAGCTGTCCCTGATCATGATCTCGCACGACATGAACGTCCTCCGGTACATGAGCCACAGGGTGGCCGTCCTCTTTCAGGGCGCCGTGGTCGAGGTGGCGCCCAACGGCGACTTCTTCTCCGCTCCCCGGCACCGGCACAGCAAGGAGCTCGTGGCCGCGGCCCTCCCCGTCCCCAGGCCGGCCACCGGCGGCCAGCAGATTGAGCTGGCCGATGCCAGCTAGCCGCTACCGGGGTGAAACGGGGACCCTGCTGGGGGCGCAGCTCGTTTTCAACCTCGGTTTTTACGCGGTCATTCCCTTTCTGGCCGGCGCCATGGGCGACGGTTCTGGCTTGGGCGCCGTCGCGATCGGGCTGGTCCTGGGCGCGCGCACCTTCAGCCAGCAGGGGATGTTCCTCCTCGGTGGCCTCCTGGCCGACCGTTGGGGCGCCCGCCGGGCAATCCTGCTGGGCTGCCTGGTCCGGATCTGCGGCTACGCCGCGCTGGCGGCCGCATCGGACTTCAGCCTGTTCCTCCTTGGCGCGGTGCTCACCGGCGCCGGAGGGGCCCTGTTCTCGCCGGCACTTGAGTCCCAGCTGTCCCGGGCCGACCGCGTCACCGGAGACCCCAAGCCGGCCGGCGCGAGGACGGGCCGGCGGTCTGTCTTCGTCTGGCTCTCGATCACCGGGGAAATCGGCGCACTGCTTGGCCCTGTGCTGGGAGCCTCCCTGCTGGGCTGGGGGTTCGACGCCGCGCTGGCCCTCGGCATCGGAATCTTCAGTATTGTGACGGTCCTGTTGTGGTTCCGCCTACCCGCGGACGCGGCGGGCAAGCCGGCGGCACCGGCGGCGGAGCCGGACTCCCCGCCCGCCGGACACCATGGGGCACTTGGATGCCTGCGGAACCGGCGCTTCGTCCTGTTCTGCCTGCTGGCCAGCACCAACATGCTGGCGTACAACCAGCTTTACTTCGCCGTTCCGCTCGAGCTCGGCCGCCGCGGCCTCGATGCTTCGTGGCTGGCCATGCTCTTCCTGCTGGCATCCGTCCTGACGCTGGTCCTGCAACTTCCGGTCTCCGCGGCAGGCCACCGGCTGGGTCCCGGCCGCGCGTTGCCGGTAGGTTTTGTGCTCCTGGGCGCGGCGTTTGTGACGGCCGCGCTGACCTCGGGGGACGCCGGATGGCCCGGACGTTCGATCGCTCCGCTTGCCGGCGCCATCGCCCTGCTGATCCTGGGCCACATGCTGCTCACGCCGACAATCCTGTCCCTGATCCCCGCTTTCCTCCCCGCGGACAGGCCGGCCGCCGGGCGGGGTGCGTACTACGGGCTGGCCGCGAGCTGCGGCGGTATCTCCGTGCTGGCCGGCAACGCCGTGATGGGGCAGCTGGTGGACCTCACGGACCGGCTCGATTGGTGGCCCGGCACCCCCTGGGCGCCGCCCGTCCTGCTCGCGCTCCTGTCCGCCCTGGTGCTGCCCAGGGTCCTGCCGGCGGCAGCGCCCGCCCCTGCCATGCAGGAAGCACGGTTCTGACACCCGAAGTGCCCCGCGACGCGCAAAATACCGGACGCGCCCGTATTCCGGCGTCGACAGGAAATTTGCGTGTCATCAGGGATTTTACGCATCGAGGCGGGGCCGCCCGGGCGCCGGTAGACTGGGGCGGTGCTGAACGAATTCTGGGCCTCCGCGTCAACCGCCTACAAGGTGCTCGTTTTCAGCGCCATGGGCCTGATTGCCGTCGGCATCATCCTCAACCTGGTCGGCAACAGTTCCGGCAACCAGGGCCTGGCCGCCGCCTCGCTGCCGGTCATCGGGGTCGGGCTTGTCCTGCACATCGCCGGCATCGTGGTGCGCGGCCAGACCATCCGTAAAAATCTGAAGCGCTAACCCGCTGGCACTAGGCTGGATCAATGACTATCAATCCGGACCTGCAGGGCCGCAGCTACCCTGCCGCAGAGGTGTACGACGTCGGCCGCGAGAAAATCCGCGAGTTCGCGAGGGCCGTCAAGGCCACCCATCCCGCGCACTTTGACCTGGACGCGGCCAAGGCCCTGGGCCACAGCGACCTCGTGGCGCCGCCCACATTCGCCATCATCGTCGCCCAGCGCGCCGACGCCCAACTGATCGAGGATCCGGACTCCGGCATTGACTTCTCCCGCGTGGTCCACGCGGACCAGCGGTTCATCCACCACCGTCCGATCGTCGCCGGCGACCGGCTCGTCGCAGAACTGCACGTGGACGGGGTCCGCGCAATGGGCGGCGGCGCCATGATCACCACGCGCGCGGAAATCTTCGCGCTCACCGGTGAAAATGGTGCAGACGGCGCCCGGGAGAACGTCTCCACTGCCACCTCGTCCATCCTGGTCCGCGGAGAGGGACAGTAACCATGAGCACCGCATCCATCGCACCGATTTTCTCGGAACTCACAGTCGGCCAGGACCTCGGCAGCCGCAGCATCACCCTCAGCCGCCAGGATCTTGTGAAGTATGCCGGCGCGTCCGGCGACTTCAACCCGATCCATTGGAACGAGGCCTTCGCCACCGGAGTCGGGCTGCCCGGCGTCATAGCGCACGGCATGTTCACCATGGGCGCGGCAGTCCAGCTGGTGACCGACTGGGCCGGCGACCCCGCCGCCGTCGTCGACTTCCAGACCCGCTTCACCAAACCCGTCCTGGTGGCCGACACCACCGGGACGGACGAGCCCGGCGCCGTGATTGAGGTCAGCGGCGCCATCGGCGCCCTGGACGCCGACGCCGGCACCGCCCGCGTCGACCTCACCGTCGTCGCTAACGGCCAGAAGGTCCTGATGAAGGCCCAGGCAGTCGTCAGGCTTGCGTGACAACGATTCCGCCGTGACCAAGGACGTCTTCGTTCCGGGCGCCGAGATCACGCACTGGCGGAATGCGGTGGTGGTGGCCTACGGGGCCAGCGGACTCGCGTTTTCCACCTGGGTGTCCCGGCTGCCGGCCATCCGCGACGGCCTGGACCTGACGCCCGGCACGATCGGGCTGCTCCTGCTGTGCATGACGGCGGGGTCCTTCCTGTCCGTGTCCGCTTCGGGCCTGATTGTGCTCCGGCTCGGCTCCAAGCGCACCATCCGGACCGGCAGCATCATGGTCGGCATCGGGCTGATCCTGGCAGGCTTCGGCACGTCCGTTCTGGCCAGCCCGGTGGCGGTCGCCGCGGGACTGGCGATCATCGGGCTGGGCACGGCCAGCTGGAACACCGCGTCCAATGTCGAAGGCGCCGCGGTGGAACGCGCCGTCCGGCGGCACATCATGCCCCGGCTGCACGGCTCATTCAGCCTCGGAACAGTGGCCGGAGCCGGGCTGGGCGCATGGGCTGCCGGTGCCGGCGTCCCAGTGTTCTGGCACCTGGCGGCCGGCGGGCTCGTGGTGGCCGGCTCGGTCGCCACTGCCGCCGCCTGGTTCCGGGCGGACATCACGCCGGTCGAGGGCGAACAGCCGTTCACGGCAGCCGGGACGGATACCTTCGAGGATCCCTCCACCGGGCCCATCCCCACCGTCCGGCAGATCGATGCCGTTCCCGAGCAGCCGCTGGACAGCAAACGCCAGATCTCCCAGGCCTGGCGCGACAAACGCACCCTGCTCCTGGGCGTCCTGGTCCTCGGCCTGGCCCTCGCCGAAGGGGCCGCGGGGGACTGGGTGGCCCTGGCCCTTGCGGATGGCCACGGCCAGACCGACGCCGCCGGAGCCGCGGGCTACGGGCTGTTCGTCACGTTCATGACGATCGGACGCTTCGCCGGCACCCTGGTCCTGGACCGTTTCGGCCGCGTCCCGGTGATGCGCTGGTGCGCCGCCCTGGCCGTGCTGGGCCTCGGGCTCTTCGTATTCGCCCCGGTTCCGTGGCTGGCCTACGTTGCCCTGGCCATCTGGGGACTTGGCGCCTCGCTGGGCTTCCCGGGGGGCATGTCCGCCGCAGCCGACGACCCCGTCAAGGCCGCCGCCCGGGTGTCCGTGGTCTCCACGATCGGCTACGGTGCGTTCCTGTGCGGGCCGCCGCTGCTGGGCCTGCTGGCCGAACACGTGGGCATCCTGCACTCGCTGCTGGCCGTGATGGTGATGCTCGTGATCAGTTTCCTGCTCTCCCCGGTGGCGCGGAAACTCAGCTGACAGCTCAGCTGACGGCAGCGGGCACGATCCCCGCTAGGCTGGTCAGGTGACCCAGACACTGCTTTCCGCCCTGACCACGGCTGCCGTCGGCGGCCCCGCCGGCCGCTTCGTCGAAGCCCGCACCGAGGCCGAAATCATCGACGCCGTCCGTTCGGCGGATGCCGCCGGAGAGCCGCTGCTGATTCTCGGCGGGGGTTCCAACCTGCTGGTCTCCGACGACGGGTTCCCCGGCACCGTGCTGAAGATCGCCTCCGAAGGGTTCACCGTCAACGCCGAAGACTCCTGCGGCGGCGTCGCCGTTGTGGTCCAGGCCGGCCACAACTGGGACGCCTTCGTCGAACACGCCGTGCTGCACGCCTGGTCCGGCCTCGAGGCGCTGTCCGGCATCCCCGGCGCCACCGGCGCCACCCCGGTGCAGAACGTCGGCGCCTACGGGGCCGACGTCTCCCAGACCATCGCGGCCGTACGCACCTGGGACCGGGAACGCAACGCCGTGCAGACCTTCACGAGTTCGGAGCTGAAGTTCGGCTACCGTGATTCGATCCTCAAACAGACTACGGTCAACGGCTCGCCGCGCTACGTGGTGCTCACGGTCGAGTTCCAGCTCCCGCTGGGCCGGATGAGCGCGCCGGTCCGTTACGCGGAGCTCGCGCGGTCCCTCGGCGTAGAGGCCGGCAGCAGGGCCTACTCGAATGAGGTCCGGCGCGAGGTCCTCCGGCTCCGGGCCTCCAAGGGTATGGTCTGGGATCCGGCGGACCGGGACACCTACTCCACGGGTTCGTTCTTCACCAACCCGATCGTGCCGGCCGACGTCGCCGCCACGCTTCCGGAGCAGGCCCCCCGGTACCCGGGCGGGCAGGACGGCCTGACAAAGCTCTCCGCCGCCTGGCTGATCGACCAGTCTGGGTATGGCAAGGGCTTCGGCCTTGACGCCGGCAGCGTCTCGGGCGGGCGCGCCGCGCTGTCCACCAAACACACCCTGGCCATCACCAACCGGGGCGGCGCGAGCACGGCGGATATGCTCGCGATCGCGCGTGAGGTGCGCCGCGGCGTCGTCGAACGCTTTGGCATTGAACTGCATCCGGAGCCGCTGCTGATCGGCGTCCAGCTCTAGGCTCAGCCCCTGCCGCGGCGCGGCGACACCTTGCTGAACAGCATAAAGGTGAACCCAGACGCGGCGGCGCCGAGCAGGAACACCTGGCAAAACGCCACGGACTGCGCGCTTGGGCCGCTCCGGAGCACCATGCCGGCGCAGGCGAAGACGACGGCGCCGGCCAGCAGGGCCAGCGAGCCCAGCAGGAGGCTTTGCACTGTGGCGGGCAGTTCGGGCCCGGACTCGATCCGGAGCTCCGCGTCCCGCGGTTCGGCGGCGCGCCCTGCCCCGGTGCGCGGCTGCAGCGCGGCCGCAGTGACGAAGGCGGCCACGGAGACGGCCATACACACGCCGGCAACCAGCTGCATGGTGCTCATCATGGGGGAGAGGCGTGTTCCGCTGGCGATCGCGACAGCTAGCCCGGCAGCCATTCCTGACGCGCTGGCAGCCCAGCCCAGCAGGGCAAGCTTCCGGCACAGGGGCCGCAGTTGCGGCCACATCTCACTCATGGTCATGCTCCAAGGGTAGGCAGCCCTGCTGGAAGAGGGCTGGGAAAGGCCCGGACGCGGGCTGCGGCCTACGATAAGTCCATGACAGCAGCGGGAGGCGCCCGGCTCAGCCGGCGGACCATGGGCCGGCTCCGGCTGGCCGCGCAGGGACTCACAGGCCCCGGGCTGGGGACGGTTGGCGACGCCGTCCGGTGGATGACGGCCATGCAGGCGCAGGATCTGCAGTCCGCGCTTTGGGCTGTCGGGCAGCGGGTCCCCGGCGCCCGGCTCGGCGATGTCCGCGGGGCGCTGGACCGGGGCGAGATTGTCCGGTCCTGGCCCATGCGCGGCACCTTGCACCTGCTGGCTCCCGAGGACTTGAAGTGGATCCTGGCCATCACGTCCGAACGCCTCATCCGCGCAATGGCCGGCCGGCACCGGGAGCTGGGCATTTCAGCGGCGGACGCGGAGACGGCGCGGGAAGCTGCGCTGCGGCTGGTCTCCGGCGGCGGCTCGGCCACCCGGGCCGAGCTGTTCCGGGCCTTCGAAGCAGCCGGCCAGTCGACAGCCGGGCAGCGGGGCATCCATCTGCTGGGGATCCTGTGCCAGCGGGCGTGGCTGGTGCAGGGCCCGCCGGACGGCAATCAGCAGCGCGTGGTGGCCTTTGACGAGTGGATCAAGGAGTCGCGCCCGTTGGGCCGGGAAGAAGGCATTGCCGAGCTGCTGCTGCGCTACCTGCGCAGCCACGGCCCCGCCACGGAACGGGACTTCTCGTGGTGGGCCGGAATCCCGCTGACGGAGGTGCGGGCGGCCCTGGCCGGGCTGAAGGCCGGTCTCGCGGAGCTTGAGTTCGAGGGGACCCGGTACTGGCTCGCACCCGAGACGGCGGCGCTGCTCGACGACGGCGTCCCCGGTGCCCGCTCGGTACTGCGCTGCCGGGCTTTGACGAGTTCCTGCTGGGGTACGCCGACCGCTCGCTGGTGCTGCCCGCCGAGCACGCGAACAAGGTGGTGCCCGGCGGCAACGGGATGTTCAAGCGGACCGTCGTGGCAGCCGGCGAGGTGGTCGGCACCTGGGCGGTGGCACGCGGCGGCGCAGGCGCCGGCGTCGTGGCTGAGCCGTTTGACGCGGTTAACGGGCTGCGGCCTGCAGTCCAAAAGTCGTTTGGGCTGCAGGCCGCGAAGTACCGGAAATTCCTTGGGGTGGACCGGGCCTAGAGCGTCCCGGTGGCGATCTTGAGCATGCGGCGCAGCGGCTCGGCGGCGCCCCACAGCAGCTGGTCGCCCACCGTGAAGGCGCTGATGTACTGCGGGCCCATCTCAAGCTTGCGGATCCGGCCCACCGGGATGTCCAGAGTGCCGGAGGCGGCCACAGGGGTCAGCTGCGCCATTGAGGCTTCCTTGGTGTTGGGCACCACGGTGGCCCATTCGTTGTCCGCGTCCAGCAGCTTCTCGATCTCAGCGACGGAGAGGTCCTCGCGCAGCTTGAGCGTGAGCGCCTGGGAGTGCGAGCGCATGGCACCGATCCGGATGCACAGCCCGTCCATGATCACCTGGTTTCCGCCGGAGGTCCCCAGGATTTTGTTGGTCTCCACCCCGGCCTTCCATTCTTCCTTGGACTGGCCGTTGCCCAGGTCCGCGTCGATCCACGGGATCAGCGAGCCGGCCAGCGGTACGCCGAACTGGCTCGCTTCAATGTTGGTGCGCTGGTGGGCCAGGACCTTGCGGTCGATTTCCAGGATGGCCGACGCCGGGTCGTCCAGTTCGGTGCTGACCTCGGCGTTGAGCGTGCCGAACTGGCTTAGGAGTTCGCGCATGTGCCGGGCGCCGCCGCCGGAGGCGGCCTGGTAGGTCATGGAGGTGCCCCATTCGACCAGGCCGTTCTTGAACAGCCCGCCCAGGCCCATGAGCATGCAGGAAACGGTGCAGTTGCCGCCGATGTAGTCCTTCACGCCGCCGGAGAGTCCGGCGTCGATGACGTCCCGGTTGATCGGGTCCAGCACAATGATCGAGTCGTCGTTCATCCGCAGCGTGGAGGCGGCATCGATCCACAGGCCGTCCCAGCCGCGGCTGCGCAGCTCGCCGTGGACCTGCTTGGTGTAGTCGCCGCCCTGGGCGGTGACGATGATCGGCAGCTTCGCCAGGGTGTCGACGTCGAACGCGTCCTCGAGCTTGCCCGCGTCGCCGCCGGCAGCACCGGCCAAGGCCGGCGCTGCACCTCCGGCGTTCGAGGTGGAGAAAAATACCGGGTTGATGTTGGCGAAGTCGCCCTCATCCTGCATGCGCTGCATCAGGACGGAACCGACCATGCCACGCCAACCCACCAGTCCAACGGACGGAGTAGCTGCTGTAGTCATTGGGCCAGTTTAGACTTTGCGGCAGGCAGCGCGCAGTCGGTTACGTCACCCTGCCCCGCCAATGCGCAGACCGCGGTACGGCTGCGCATGCGGCTATTCGCCGTCGGGCTCGGCCAGCAGGGCCGATTTCCGCTTCCGCAGCGCATAGACCGCGCCGAAGGCGAACAGCTGGGTCACCACGATGAGCACAATCGCGCCGACGATCTTGTTGCCGCCCAGGATCATGGTCAGCCCGACGATCGCGGACAACAGCGCGAGCAGCGGCAGCAGCATGTACCCCAGGACAAAAAGGGTTTCCGGTTTCTTCAGCATTCCTAGCCCTTCGTCCTGCGCCAGACGGTGATGCGGTAGCGCGTGCCGTTCCCGGCGGTCAGCCAGCCGTCCGCGGGCAGGCTGGGCCCCGCCGTCCAGTCGTAGCCGAGGTCCGGGGCGTAGGTGTCGCCCTCCGCCGTGGTGTCTATTGTGGTGATGACGGCGACGTCGGCGAGGTCCATCGACTGCGCATAGATGTTGCCGCCGCCGATGATCCAGACCATCTCGTGGCCGGGCGCGAACTGGGACTCCAGGAGTGCTTCGTCCAGGGACTTCACCGCCAGGGCGCCCTCCGCCCCGGGCGTTGCGCCCCAGCCTTCCTGGCGGGTGATGACGATGTTGGTCCGGCCCGGCAGGGGGCGGAACTTGTCCGGAAAGGACTCCCAGGTCTTGCGGCCCATGATCACCGGGTGGCCGGCGGTGAGCCGGGTGAAGTGCTGCATGTCCTCGGGAAGGCGCCACGGCATGCCGCCGTCCTTGCCGATGACGCCGCTGCTGGTCTGGGCCCACACGACGCCGAGTCCCGTGATGGAGGCGGCCAGATCGTCGGTGAAGCTGATGGCCTGGGCGGCCTGGCTGTCGTCGTTGCTCATACGGCTATCGGGGCCTTAATCGTCGGGTGGTGCTGGTATCCAATGACTTCGAAGTCCTCGAGGGTGTAGTCGAAAATGGAAGCCGGCTTGCGGTTGATCTTCAGCTGCGGGTAGTCGTAGGGCTCCCGGGCCAGCTGCTTGAGGACCTGGTCCATGTGGTTGTCATAGATGTGCACGTCGCCGCCGGTCCAGACGAACTCGCCGGGCTCCAGGCCGGTCTGCTGCGCGATCATGCAGGTCAGCAGGGCGTAGGATGCGATGTTGAACGGCACCCCCAGGAAGGTGTCTGCCGAGCGCTGGTACAGCTGGCAGGAGAGTTTGCCGTCGGCCACGTAGAACTGGAAGAAGGCGTGGCACGGGGGCAGGGCCATGTCCTTGAGCTCGGCGACATTCCAGGCCGAGACGATGTGCCGGCGGGAGTCCGGGTTGGACTTGAGGTTTTCGATGAGCTCGGCGATCTGGTCGATGTGGCCGCCGTCGGGGGTCGGCCAGCTGCGCCACTGCACGCCGTAGACGGGGCCGAGCTCGCCGTCGGCGTCGGCCCATTCGTTCCAGATGGTGACGCCCTGGTCCTGCATCCACTTCACGTTCGTGTCGCCGCGCAGGAACCAGAGCAGTTCCACGGCGACGGACTTGAAGTGCACGCGTTTGGTGGTGATCAGCGGGAAGCTCTTGCTCAGATCGAAACGCAGCTGGCGGCCGAACACGCTGAGCGTGCCGGTCCCGGTCCGGTCGGATTTGTGGGTGCCGTGTTCCAGCACATCGCGCAGCAGGTCTTCATAAGGCGTTGGAATGCTCACCGTCCCAGTCTACTGAGAACCGGGTCCTGCTCCTTATTCGTCTTGCTGGCTGAGCCTGGCCCGCACGATCGCCACCAGCAGCGCGGCGTCGTCGAGTCCTGCTGCGCGGCCTTCGGCCCGCGGAGACTTCTGATTGTGGCAGCGGCGCAGCTGCCGCCAGTCCCAGGAGCGCCCCGAGGGAGGAGGCGAACCGGGCGGCCGGGTGCTGCGGGCCGGTGCCGGTGCAAGGGCCAGGGCCCTCAGTCGTCGAAGGGCCTGAACCGCTCCAGGGCTACCACCCTGTTCTTGCTGCCGAGCGCCACGTGGCAAACCAGGATCTCGCCCGGGGCCAGGAACGGGTCTGCGGACGGCAGCAGGTCCCGCAGCCGTGAGCCCATGTGCTTTTCGAGCTGCTTCAGGACGGTCGGCAGCGCGGGGCGGTGGGTGCACAGGATCACCGGCCGCTGCTTGTCGAAGAGCGCCTCGACGACGGCGGCCGTCTTGTGCGGGTGGCGGCCGTGCCGGTGTTCGGTGAGCGACTCGTTGAGTTTCACCTTTGCGTCGGCGGCCTTGGCGTAAGGCGCGATGGTGGCCACGCACCGGAGCCAGGGGCTGGTGACGATCCGCGCCGGTTTCCAGGCGTGCAGGAGGCGGCCCACGGACTGGGCCTGGCGCATGCCGGTGGCCGCCAGCGGCCGGTCGCCTTCGGCCTTGGTCCAGGACGAGCGCGGCTTGGCTTTGGCGTGGCGCACCACCAGGAGCGGCCAGGTCGCCAGTTCGCCGCGCTTGTGGGCCGCCACCAGATGCTCGAGCGGAGTGACGTCGCTGGGATTGCTCAGCAGGCGCGCCGCTTTCTCCGGCGAGCACCACATCACGCTGTCTACTTCCTTGCCGTCGGGAACCACCGCCGGGCCGTCCACCTCGACGGCCCAGTAGTGGACCACCTTCAGTCCGGCGGGCACGTGGTAGTGGATGGGAGGCAGCGGGATGCCCAGCGGGGCGTTGAGCCCGATTTCCTCCGCCACCTCGCGGCTGGCGCACTCGGGCACCGTCTCGCCGGGATCAAGCTTGCCCTTGGGCCAGGACCAGTCGTCATACCGCGGGCGGTGGATCAGGAGGACTTCGAGCCGGTCCTTCGTCGCCGAATTCAGGCGCCACGGGATGGCGCCGGCCGCCGTAACGGCAACCGCTTCGTCCGGGTGGTCCGTCTGGTCCGCAACCAGTGCATCGCTACTCAACGCCAGGGCCCTACCGGAGGCCGGCCGCGCGTTGCCGCGAGCGTGATGCCAGCAGCCAGGACTGGACGTCCGCCAGATTCAGGCCGTCCTCGGTGAGGTGGTGCCGTTCCCACTCCCCGCTGCTGTCCAGGTGCCAGCTGGCCGTTCCCGGATCCATGTAGCGGCGGAGCATGTCCAGCACATAGGACGTGTCATCCCCGCTGCTGAGCTGCACGAGGGCCTCCACCCGGCGGTCCAGGTTGCGGTGCATCATGTCCGCCGAGCCGATGTAGACCACCGGATCGCCGGCGTTGGCGAACGCGAAGACGCGGGAGTGTTCCAGGAACCGGCCAAGGACGGAGCGGACCGTGATGTTCTCGCTCAGCCCGGCAACACCCGGGCGCAGCGAGCAGATGCCGCGGACAATGACGTCCACCGGGACGCCGGCCTGGGAGGCCCGGTACAGGGAATCGATGATGGCTTCGTCCACCATCGAGTTGACCTTGATCTGGACCCGCGCGGGCAGTCCCGCCTTGGCATTTCGGATTTCGGTTTCGATCCGGTCAATGAGCCCGGAACGCACCGAACGCGGTGCCACCAGCAGGCGTTTGAACGTGGACTTGGGCGCGTAGCCGGAGAGCTGGTTGAAGAGCTTGGAAAGGTCCTCGCCCACTTGCTCGTTGGCCGTGAGCAGGCCCAGGTCCTCGTAGTACCGGGCGGTGCGCGGGTGGTAGTTGCCGGTGCCGATGTGGCAGTAGCGGCGCAGGCCGTCCACCTCCTGGCGGACCACCAGGGACAGCTTGCAGTGCGTCTTGAGGCCCACGATGCCGTAGACCACGTGCACGCCGGCCTGTTCCAGCTTCCGGGCCCACGAGATGTTGGCCTGCTCGTCGAACCGGGCCTTGATCTCCACCAGCGCCAGGACCTGCTTGCCGGCCTCGGCGGCGTCAATCAGCGCATCGACGATGGGGGAGTCGCCCGAGGTCCGGTACAGGGTCTGCTTGATTGCTTGGACCTTCGGGTCCGAGGCGGCCTGCTCCAGGAACGCCTGGACCGAGGTGGAGAAGGAATCGTAGGGGTGGTGCAGGAGGATGTCCCGGCGCCGCATGGCCGCAAAGACGTTGGCGGCCTTGGACGTCTCGGATTCGTTGAGGTACCGGGACGTGTGCGGAACGTGCTTGGGGTAGTGCAGGTCCGCCCGGTCAATTCCGGCGATGACGGAGAGCCCGCGCAGGTCCAGTGGGGCCGGGACCGAGTAGACCTCGGATTCCTCGACGCCCAGCTCACGGATCAGCAGGGCCCGGATGTTCGGGTTGATGTCGTTCGTGACCTCGAGCCGGACGGGCGGGCCGAAGCGGCGGCGCAGGAGTTCCTTCTCGAGCGCCTGCAGGAGGTTCTCGGCGTCGTCCTCTTCCACTTCGACGTCCTCGTTGCGGGTGACGCGGAAGATGTGGTGCTCCAGCACCTCCATGCCGGCGAAGAGCTGGTCCAGGTGGACGGCGATGACTTCCTCGAGCGCGATGAACCGCGCCACGCGTCCGGGAATGGAACCTGCGCGCGGGCCGTCGATGGAGATCAGCCGCGGCAACTGGTCCGGGACCTTGACGCGGGCGAAGAGCTCCTTGTCGCTGACCGGGTTGCGGACCACCACGGCCAGGTTGAGTGAGAGCCCGGAAATGTAGGGGAAGGGGTGTGCCGGATCCACGGCCAGCGGCGTCAGGATGGGGAAAACCTTCTCGGCGAACATGGCGCTGAGCTGGTCCTGGGCCTGGGAGTCGAGCTCCTCCCAGTGCATGAGATGGATGTGCTCGTAGGCCAGGGCAGGGCGGATCTGTTCGGCGTAGACCCGGGCGTGGCGCTGCTGCAGCTGGTGGGCGGCCTCGCCGATCTGTTCCAGGACCTGCATCGGGCTCCGCCCGGCAGGGGAGGGCACGGCGAGTCCCGTGGCGATCCGGCGCTTGAGTCCGGCGACCCGGACCATAAAGAACTCATCCAGGTTCGACGCGAAAATGGAGAGGAAACCGACCCGCTCGAGCAGGTACAGGTTGGGGTCTTCGGCCAGTTCGAGGACGCGGGAGTTAAAGGCGAGCCAGCTCAGTTCGCGGTCCAGGAAACGGTCGGGGCTGATTTCGCCTTCGGGCTCCAGGTTGGGCGCGAATTCGGGAATGTCGATCCGGTCCTGGGTGGCGCGTGAGGCGGGCACTTCGGAGGACCCGAAACGGGCACGCACGGGTCGGACCCTCTTTTCCGTCGTAGCAGTCTCAGACGTGGCGGTCCGGGCAGATTCCCGTTGCATGGTCTCTCCTAATGCTGGCGCGATTTAGCTTCAACCTTACAAGCAATCACTTTCCGCCGAGCCCAGATTTCGGCCCGGCCCGGCTGCAAGTCCGCCGACTGGATATACGGCTGCGCCGGAGGTAAGGGCGCCGGCGGCCTAACGCCCGTCCAGCGGGGCGTACATGACGTCGACGTCCCAGCGGGTGAAGCCAAGCCGCCGGTAGAGCGCAACGGCCGGGATGTTGTCGGCGTCGACGTACAGCATGACCGCGTGCAGTCCCTGGTGCTGGAGGTGCCGGATTCCGGCGACGGTCAGTGCCTTCCCGAGCCCGGTTCCCTGCACAGCCGGGGTGACGCCGACGACGTAGACCTCGCCGATCGCCGGGTGGGCGCCGTGCCGCGGGTGCACCTTGGTCCAGTGGTAGCCCAGGAGCTTCCCGTCGGCGTCCACGGCCAGCAGGAAGCCAGCAGGGTCAAACCAGGGCTCCGCCATCCGGGCATCCAGGTCCGCGCGGGTCATGTTGCCCTGCTCCGCATGGTGCGCGAAGGCGGCCTTGTTTGCCGCGAGCCAGGTTTCCTCGTCCTGGCCCGGAACAAAAGTCCGCAGCGTGGCCCCTTCCGGCAGGGCGACGTCAGGGAGTTCGGCCGCGGCTGTGGTGAGACGCATCTTCCACAGTTCCCGGACCGGGCCGTAGCCGTAGCGCGCCGCGAGCTCGGCCGCGGCCTCATGGTTGCCATGTGACCACGCCTGGAGGCCGGCGAAACCCCGGGTGCTCCGGAGCTCGCCCACCAGCCGGTCCGCCACGCCCTGGTTGCGGTAGCTCGGGTGCACGGCGACTTCGAGGACCCCCGTGCCGTCCGGATCCTCGACGACGACGGCGAAGCCCGCCAGATCCTGCCCGCTTGCGGGATCGGACTTTTCGTCGGGGCAGTACAGGGCGAGCGTCAGCACGGAATGCTCTGCGGTGTCCCCGGCACGGAGCGTCACAAGGGTTTGTTCGGACAGCGGCGGATTGCCGTCGGATTCCTCCGCAGCCGCCACGAGCGCTTTGACATCCCTCAGGAGCCGCTCCTCCGCAGCCCCCTTGGCGACGAGTACGGGCCAGTTTTCCGGATGCGCAGGACTCATGGTGCAAGGCTATAACGCTGGCGCTGCGGCCTGGCCGGTTTTGGTGTTTCCGGAACCATTACGTATAGTCGTTAACTCATCCGGCGGTGCGCTGCACAATGAGCCAGTTTCGGATGCGAGGGGGATCCACCACTGGGGTGGCCTCGATACGTTCGACCCGTATGTCCTCCACTGAAAAAAGATGCACAAGGAAAGCCCCGGACTCCCGAGTCCGGGGCTTTCCCTGTTTCCGGCCGTGGGGTCCGCGGACATCCGCGGCGGGTGCCTAGGCCTCGCTCAGTTCCTCTTCCGGGTGGCGGACCAGGGTGAGGCGGTAGCCGACGTTGCGGACCGTGCTGATGAGGTTCTCGTGGTCGGCGCCGAGCTTGGCCCGGAGGCGCCGGACATGGACGTCCACCGTCCGGGTGCCGACGTAGTAGTCGTAGCCCCACACCTCGGTCAGCAGCTGCTGCCGGGTGAAGACACGGCCGGGGTGCTGGGCGAGGTACTTGAGCAGCTCGAATTCCTTGAACGTGAGGTTCAGCGCCGCACCGTTGACCCGGGCGGTGTAACTGGCCTCGTCAATTACGACGCCGGCGGCCCGGATCTCCGTCGGGGCATCGTCCTTGTCCGGCACCGCGCGGGCGACGCCCAGGCGGATGCGGGCTTCAACCTCGGCCGGTCCCGCGGACTCGAGCAGAATGTCGTCCACGGCCCAGGCGGAGGAAACCGCTGCCATGCCGCCCTCCGTGAGGATCAACATCAGCGGTGCGCTCAGGCCGGTGGCCTTCAGCAGCTGGGTCAGCGAGCGCGCGCCGACAAGGTCCTTGCGGGCGTCCAGCAGGACGATGTCGCAGGGATCGGTATCCAGCAGTGCAGTCGGTTCGGCCGGCAGGATGTGTACGCGGTGGTTCAACAGTTCCAATGCAGGCAGGACGTCCACCGATGAGCCGGTGCTGTTCGTCAGGAGCAGGATGTGCGACATGGTTCCTCCAAGGGGTGTCCGCGCATCGTTGGGCGTCTGTAGCTGAGTCTGAGTATACCCAACGGCCCCTTCCCGGACATGGTCCCGTCACCCTGGGCGGGTGCCTTTGCGACATAAAACGTTCATATAAGGCAGGATTGGTGCGTCAGGGCCCGCAGCCCTGCCGAATCCGATCAGGTCGAATTGGGGTCCGCAGTGAGCGAAGGTACGTATTGATGGCCGGTATTCAGTGAAGCCGTGGAGCATAGGGATCATTGGCCTCGCCGGTCTCGCCGCCATCATCGGAGCCGCCTTCGCCTCGCCGGAGGCCCTGCTCGCCGTCGCCTCCCTCACCGCGGTGGGCATCGGCATTGGCTGGCCGCATTTCCTCGGCATCCCCGCGCGCAAAACCCTGGCCGCCCTGATCGCACTGCCGGGCGTGGGATCCGCCGCCGCGGCAACCTACCTTCCCGCTCCGGGGTTCCTGGACTGGACGCCCTCGTTCATCGCCGCCGGCGTGATGGCGATCTTCGTGATGCAGCTGGTCCGCGGCACCGGCCAGGCGCAGCGCCTGGAGTCCACCCTCGGATCCTGCGCCGGCGTCATCCTGTCCTGCCTGGGAGCCGGCTGGATCGCGTGCTCCCGCTTCAACGGGGTCCGGGAGATGCTCCTGGTCGCGGCGGTCAGCGCGGCCATCGCCCTCGCGGCGGGCTTGATCCGCTGGCCGGACCGGATCGTCGCGCCGCTCGGCATCATCGGGGCCGGCCTGGCCGGCCCGCTGGCCGGACTGGTGTTTTCGGACATCGCCGTCCTCCCTGCTGCCCTCGTCGGCGTCGTTGTAGGCTCCGTGTTGGTGAGTTTCCACCGCCTGGTGATCGTCCACGGCGAAACACTCAACCTTCCGGCGGCCCTGGGCATGGGTCTGGGACCGGTCTCCGCTGTTGGTTCGCTGGCTTACTTCATAGACAAACTACTCATCTACTAACGCGTTAGGATGGCATCATGTCCGTACTTGCATTTGAGATCTTCTTCCTTGTTCTGCTTGGCATCGCCAGTATTTCCATGGCCTGGTTCGCCGGCTTTGTGGTCTACCGCCTCTTCAAAGGCCAGAAGTAGCCAGCCTGCAGCAGATACCCGTCCAGAACCCGTAGTTTCCAGAGGTCGCAGCCGTGCCCATTGAAATTCCTACAGATCTGACTCCGGAAATCGTTCCGCTGTCCTGGCTCATTGGTGAGTGGGAGGGCAGTGGCCGCCTCGGCGCAGGGGACGAGGATTCGGAGCACTTCCTGCAGCACGTCTCCTTCACCCACAACGGACTGCCGTACCTCCAGTACCGCGCCGAGAGCTGGCTGACCGATGACGAGGGCACCAAGCTGCGTCCGCTCACGGTCGAAACCGGTTTCTGGGCCCTTGAGCGCAAGCAGCGCGAAGAGGACAGCGGGCCGGGCCTGATACCCGGCGACATCGTTCCGGTACTCAAGAGCGCCGACGAGGTCGAGGCGCTGCGCAACAGCGACGGCGGCTTCGACATCTCGGTCTCCGTTGCCCACCCCGGCGGGATCTCTGAGCTGTACTACGGCCAGATCAAGGGGCCCCAGATCCAGCTGAGCACCGACATGGTGATGCGCGGCAGCCACTCCAAGGAATACACCGCCGCGACCCGCATCTTCGGACTGGTTGACGGCAAGCTGCTGTGGCGCTGGGACGTCGCAACCGGCAAGAACACCGCGCCCGGGGGAAGCCTGGAGGCCCACGCCTCGGCCATTCTCGCCAAGGTAAGCTGACCGAGCCCGACCACCAGGTTCACTGATTTTCCGTTGTCCACAGCGAACACAGGGAGCCGCGCAGTGCCAGAAGCAGCAGCCACATCCGGGACGAAGACGAGCTACGGCGATCTCAAGGCCGTGTTCTTTAACGGGACGCTCAAGAAGTCGCCCGAGACGTCCAACACCCAGGGGCTGATCGAGGTCAGCCGCCGCATCATGGCAAAACAGGGCGTCAGCACGCGGGTTATCCGCACGGTGGACCACGACATCGCCAGCGGCGTCTACCCGGACATGCGCGAACACGGCTGGGGCACCGATGAATGGCCGGAGCTGTATCCGGCCGTCCGCGAAGCGGACATCGTCGTCGTGGCCGGACCCATCTGGCTGGGTGACAACTCCTCTCAGACCAAGAAGCTGATCGAACGCCTCTACGCGCACTCGGGCCAGCTGAACGAGAAGGGCCAGTGGGCATTCTACCCCAAGGCGGGAGGCTGCCTCATCACCGGCAACGAGGACGGCATCAAGCACTGCGCCATGAACGTCCTCTACAGCCTCCAGCACATCGGCTTTACGGTTCCGCCGCAGGCCGACGCCG
>JBKKDK010000341.1:0-9909 GCA_046708245.1 Arthrobacter sp. | reverse complement strand
CCCCGGGAAAAACCGATGTCCTGCGGCTAACGGCGCGGTATGGCGCCGAGCCGCGCGTCCCGCACGCCGGGACGCCTCTTCGAAAGGATGGCCGCCATGACCCAGACGCCACGGGAATCCGATCCCACCAATCCGGCGACGGCCCCGCAGCTAGGAACCGCTGACGCCGCAGGTGGCGCCGTGGAGGGCTATCCCCCGCAGCCTCCGGCCGGACCGGGCGGGATGGAACCGGCAGGCTCCGCCGCCGGGGCTGAACCGAGCAAGGTGACGCGCGCTGGAATGGTCTGGGCCGCCGTCGCCAGCGCCCTCGTGGTGCTGACGCTGCTGATCGTCTTTATCCTGCAGAACCAGGACTATGTCCAGGTCCAATTCTTCGGCCTGCAGGGCAGGGTCGCCCTCGGCGTCGCGTTGTTCATCGCAGCCGTGGGCGGCGGCGTTCTCGTCGCCATTGCCGGCGCCGCCCGCATCATCCAGCTCCGCCTCGCCGCCCACCGCCGGCGGGCCAGGCTCAACGGACGCCGCTGAACGGACCGGGCGCAGCTTACGGCAGGGTGAGGATGACGGGTCCGTCCGCCGTGATGGCGACGGTGTGCTCGCTGTGCGCCGCACGGCGGCCGTTCGCCGAGCGGAGGGTCCAGTCGTCGTCGTCATGGAAGTAGTCGTCCTTGCCGCCGAGGATCAGCATCGGCTCAATGGCGATGACGAGCCCCTCTGTCAGTTTGATGCCGCGGCCCGGCCGGCCGTCGTTGGGGACATCGGGTTCGGCATGCATGGTCTTGCCGATCCCGTGCCCGCCGTGGTCTGCGAGCAGCCCGTAGCCGGCGCGGCGCGACGCCCCGCCGATCGCGTAGCCCAGGTCCCCCATTTTGTTCCCGATCCGGGCGGCTTCGATGCCGCGGGCCAGGGCGGCTTCCGTCGCCTCGACGAGGGCCTGGTCCACGGGGTCTGCTGCTCCCACGATGAAGCTGACGGCGGCGTCGCCGCACCATCCGTCGAGGAAGGCCCCGCAGTCAACGCTGAGCAGGTCGCCGTCGCGCAGGCGGTAGTCGTTCGGGATGCCGTGCACCACGGCATCATTGACACTCGTGCAGATCACGCCGGGGAACGGCACAGAGGCCCAGCGGGGCCGGTAGTTCAGGAAGGCGGGGGTCGCGCCGGCACCGGCAATCGACGCGGCGGCCAGACCGTCCAGTTCCTTCAAGGACACCCCGACGGTGGCAGCCTCCCTGACCGTTGCCAGAGTATTTGCCACCACCCGGCCGGCCTCGCGCATCAGGGCAATCTCCGCTGGGCTCTTGATCATCGACATGGCTTCAACTCTAGGCCCAGGCCGGGCATGGCTAAAGTTGCCTCATGGCCAACGCTGAACTGATCGCCGACATCCGGGCCAGGCTGCGCGCAGCGGCCGACCCCGCCCGGGCAGCCGGCACGCAGGCCTATATGAGGTCGGAGATGGCCTCGCTCGGTGTTCGGGTCCCGGAGGTCCGCCGGATAGTCAGGGCAGCCGCCGCGGAACGGCCGCCCGGTTCCCTGAAGGAGCTGAAAGCGGCCGTGCTGGTGCTCTGGCGGGACGCCGCTTGGCGTGAGGAACGGTATGCCGCCATCGACCTGACCGGGCTGAGGCCTGCCGCCGGCCAGCTCGACGTGCTCCCGGTGTACGAGGAGATCATCCGCACTGGCGCCTGGTGGGACCTGGTCGACGGGGTGTCGCACCGGCTGTGCGACCTGTTGCAGGCCCACCGGGAGGACATGTCCTCTGTTTTGCGCGGCTGGAGCACGGACCCGGACTTCTGGATCCGCCGGGCCGCCATCACGGCCCAGCTCGGCGCGAAGTCCGCAACGGACACGGGCCTGCTCGCCGATGTCATTGAACCCAACCTGGCCGACCCGGAGTTCTTCATCCGCAAGGCGATCGGCTGGGCACTGCGGGACTACTCCGCAACGGATCCGGACTGGGTCCGCGCGTTCGTGGAGCGGCACCGCGGGGAGCTGAGCCCGCTCTCGCTGCGGGAGGCCCTCCGGAAACTGCCCTGACGTAACGCGCGCTAAATGACCGGACGGGTGGTGACCGGTTCCTCCGGCTTGCTGAACAGCCATTTTGTTTTCGGGTCCAGGAAGATCAGGTACAGGGCAAAAAGCAGGGCGATGATGGCTGCGGCGTTGCGTGCCAGCGCCAGTGCCAGTCCAAGGTCCGCGGTCTGCAGGTAGGGGAAGACTTCCAGCTGGTCCGAGATCGCGTACACCATAAAGAAGGACACGATGAAGTACAGGGCCTTGACCTGCCAGTCATCGCGGATGCCCGTGACGGCGAACAGCGGAATGAGCCAGACGACGTACCAGGACTGGATCATCGGGGCCAGCACGACGATGGCCGCGAACGCCAGCGTCAGCCGGCGCATCAGGCGGTCGTGGTCTCCGCGGAAGATCTGCCAGGCGACGATCCCGACCGCAAGCAGTTTGCCGGCGTCGTACACCCACTTCGCCAGTCCCCAGCCGTCGAGCCCGAAGGCGTTTGAGATCGAGGCGACGACGAGTCCGGCCAAGCCGACCGGGGCGTACCAGATCCAGATGCTGCCCGGTGCGGACAGCCCGCTGATCCAGCCGAAGCCGAAGCCGTTGACCAGGCTCATGGCGTAGAGCAGAGCCAGGCTAAGCCCGGCCGTGAGCCCCCAGAAGACAAACTTCCGTGGCCAGCTGGCGTTCTTTCCCGCCCACAGCAGACCAATGAACGGCAGGAAAACGATGGTGATGGGCTTGACCGAGATGGACAGTGTTACCAGCACCAGGCCGAAGATCACCCGGCGCGTCGCGCAGTAGTAAAGACCGGCGAGGGCCAGCCCGATCATCAGCGCGTCGTTGTGGACGCTCGCGATGAAGTTGGTGAGGAACAGCGGGTTGGCGGCGGTCAGCCACAGCGCACGGTGCGGATTGACCCCGTGCAGCTCGGCGAGTTTAGGCACGTAGATCACGCACAGGACGATGCCGGCCAGCGCGGCAAGCCGGAACAGCATGATGCTGGCCTCCGGGTGCACGTTGGTGGACCAGACAACAAACTGCTCAATCCAAAGGAACAGCTGGCCGTACGGGACGGGCGCCTCGGTCCACATCTTGTCGGCGCCGAGCTGGAAGTAGTTCGAGAGCGCCGAGATGCCGTTTTCGTAGGGGTTGAAGCCTTCCACCATCAGGCGGCCCTGGCCGATGTAGGCGTAGACGTCGCGGCTGAACAGCGGGACGGAGAACATCAGCGGCAGCCCCCAGAGGACCACGGCCTGCAGCGTCGCCTTCCGGGCCTCGGCACCCCAGACGCGCACCCGCTGGCCCAACCGCAGCCAGGACCGGACCAGCAGCATCCCGCCGACTGCCAGCAGGACGATGCAGAGGGCGACGCCGACGGCCTCGGTCCGCATCCAGATGAACAGCGGCACCCTGCGCAGTTCGGAGGCCGGCGCGAGCCAGCCGACGCCGAGCGAGCCGACCGCCATGAACACTGATCCGATGAACCCGGCCAGGAGCGGGGAACGGGCGTTGTCCACCTCAGCAACAGCGTCCACGTCAGCAACAGCCGCCGATTGGGCGGTGCGGGACGTACCGGCGGCCGTTTTCCCCACAGCAGGTACAGGCGCCGTCATCTCAGGATCGTCCAATCTGTTGTGGGTTTGAATCCGCCCACAGCCGGCCGTCTGATCCGGCCCGGGGCACGCCGCGATGACGAAAAGTTTCGACGGCCGCGTACCCGAAATCCTAGCACCGGACGGCCCCTCGGCAACGAAACGGTAGGCTGGGCGCGTGCCTATAACTAACGAACGCATCGTCTGGATTGACTGCGAAATGACCGGCCTGGACACCACCAATGACGCCCTCATCGAGGTAGCCGCCCTGGTGACCGACTCCGAGCTCAACATCCTGGGAGACGGGGTCGATGTCGTCATCAAGCCGGACGACGCCGCACTGGCCCAGATGAGCGACTTCGTCCGCGACATGCATACCCGTTCCGGCCTGCTCGAGGAACTGCCGCACGGCAAGACCATGGCCGAAGCCCAGGAGATCGTGCTGGACTACATCAAGAAGTGGGTCCCGGACCCGAAGAAAGCCCCGCTGGGCGGAAACTCGGTGGGCACCGACCGCGTCTTCCTGGTCCGGGACATGCCCGAGCTGGTGGAACACCTGCACTACCGGGTCATCGACGTGAGCACCATCAAGGAACTTTCCCGGCGCTGGTTTGCGCGGGCGTACTTCCAGTCCCCCGCCAAGCTCGGCGGCCACCGCGCCCTCGGGGACATCCAGGACTCGATCGATGAGCTGCGCTACTACCGCGAAGCCGTCTTTGTTCCGGCCCCCGGACCGGACAGCGCCACCGCGCAGCGGATCGCCAGGACGGTCATGGGCACCGCGGAAGCAGCCCCCGCGGAGTAGGCCGCAGGGTAATCTGCACCACGTTTCAGGAATTTTTTGCCGAAAACCCGAAAAGTGGCGAAAGCAGCCCCGAAGAGCAGGTAAGCTATTTGTCGTTGCCTTTTCAGCCAGCCGGTTCCCCGGTTGGCATGGCGGGGCACATGGTGGGCGTAGCTCAGTTGGCAGAGCGCCTGGTTGTGGTCCAGGAGGTCGCGGGTTCAACCCCCGTCGCTCACCCTCATACAGGACGGCAGTATTGTCCGACCTTAGACAAAGGCCGCACCGGATATCCGGTGCGGCCTTTGTTGTCTGTCCAGTCTTGTCCCAGGATCTGCCAATGGAAGGACCCGCCATGAAGCGCAAGCTCTTTGAAGAAGACCACGAGATGTTCCGGGAAATGGCCGGCGAATTCAACGCGCGCGCGGTTGCCCCGCATTACGCCCAGTGGGACAAGGACCACATGATGTCCCGGGAGCTGTGGACGGCAGCCGGGGAGCAGGGCCTGCTGGGCCTCGCGGTTCCGGAGGAGTTCGGCGGCCTGGGCATGGACGACTACCGCTACCGTGCCGTACTGGACGAGGAATTCGCCAAGAGCAACCACCTTGCCGTGGGCCTGGCCTTCCACCTGCACGACGACATGGTCCTCCCCCACCTGCTGGCCTACGGCTCCGATGACCTCAAAGGCCGGTGGCTGCCCGGCATGGTATCCGGCGAGACCGTCACCTCGATCGCCTGGACCGAACCCGGCGCCGGCTCGGACCTCCGCGGCATCCGCACTAAGGCCGTGCGCGACGGCGACGACTGGCTGGTCAGCGGCCAGAAGACTTTCATCGGCAACGGTATCTCGGGCGACGCGTCCCTGGTCCTGGCCCGGACCGACGGCAGCACCGGACGGGGAAGCTACGACTCGTTCTCCCTTTTTATGGTCCGCAAGGGCGAGGGGTACAACACGGGAAGGCAGCTGGACAAGATGGGCCTGAAGGCCTCGGACACAGCAGAGCTGTTCTTCGACAACGTCCGGGTCCCCCATGCGGACCTCGTGGGCGAGGAAGGCAAGGGCCTGCAGTACGCGGCCGAGCAGCTGCCCCAGGGCCGGCTCGCCATCGCAACGGCAAGTTCCGCCGTCGTCCGGGCCACCTACGAGGCGACCGTCCGCTACACCAAGGAACGCAACGCGTTTGGCGAGCGGATCATCGATTTCCAGAACACCCGCTTCGAGCTCGCGGACATCCTCACCGAGGTCGAGGTCACCGAAGCGTACGTGGACCAGGCGATCCTTGCCTTCAACGCCGGGGAACTGGACGCCGCTGCTGCCGCCCGGGCCAAGCTGTGGGCGTCCGAGCGCGCCAAGTCCATCACGGACCGGTGCCTGCAGCTGCACGGCGGGTACGGCTACATCATGGAATACCCGGTGGCCCAGGCCTACCTCGCCGCCCGGCTCCTGACCATTTTCGGCGGCACCAACGAAATCATGCGGGACGTCGTCGGCCGCACCATCGCCGTCTGACGCAAGCCAGCCCCGCCAAGAAACACTAGAGGAAAACACCTGAGATGACCGTTCTGCCAATTATGATCTGGGGCGAGCCCGTACTGCACCGCCGGGCCGCGGAAGTCGACGTCTTCGACGACGATCTCCGCACTCTGATCGCGGACATGTTCGAGACCAACGACGCCGCAAACGGCGTCGGTCTGGCTGCGCCCCAGGTCGGGGTGGGCAAACGGCTCTTCGTCTACAAGTACGCCAACGACGACGGCGCGCCGGCCTCCGGAGTCGTGGTCAACCCGGTGCTGACGCTCTCGAAAGTGTCCGGGGCGCTGCCGGACCCCGACGAGGAAGAAGAGGGCTGCCTGTCCTTCCCCGGTGGCCAGTACCCGCTCAAGCGCGCCGAGTGGGCCCGGGTCCAGGGCTTCGATGGCGACGGCAACCCGGTGGACTTCGAGGCCACGGGCTGGTTCGCCCGGGTGATCCAGCACGAGTACGACCACCTTGACGGCAAGCTCTACGTCAACCGGCTGATCGACCGCTACGCACGCAAGGCCATGAAACTGGCCAAAATGAGCGGCTGGGGCGTGCCCGGACTGACGTGGATGCCCGGCGTGGACCCGGACCCGTTCGGCCACTGACCCCGGCTGGCTGCAGAGCGGGCGGCGCGTGTCAGCTCCCGGATGTGCGTTCGACGGCGGCCAGGATCGCGGCGCCGAGCTCGGCGGGTTTGGTGAACTGCGGCCAGTGCCCGGTCGGCAGGTCCACGTATTCGACGTCGCGGATCCGGCCAAGCTCAGCCACGTACGGATGGCCCGCGCCGATCATTTCGGTCAGCATCGACGACGGGAACTCGCAGGCGATGACGGTGGCCGGGACCTCATACCGGCGTTCGTCCGCCAGATGCTGCTGGTCCTGGGCCACACCTTTTGGCTGCGGGATCGCCAGGGCCCGGAACCTGGCCCGCAGTTCCTCACTCAGGTCGACGAGGTCCTCGTCGTCGAACAGCTCCCACGGGGGCAGCGGCACGTCGTCTCCGTCGTCGGGCAGCTCATCGTTGATGACGCCGCCCCCGCCGAGCGGGCCGCTGTCCACGTAGATCGCCCGGGCCACCCGGTCGGGGCGGGCGTCGACGGCGCCGTGGATGATCGCTCCCCCGCCCGAGTGCCCCACCAGGACCACGGGTGCATCGAAGGAATCGATCTTGGCCACAACGGCGTCAATGTGGGTGCGCAGCCCGATGCCGGCGCGCGGAGCATCGGCCGACTCCAGACCCGGCAGCGTTAGAGGGTAGACCTTGTGCCCGGCCGCGACGAGCGGGGGCGTCACCTCCTCCCATGACGAGGCGTCCAACCAGAATCCAGGTACGAGGATGATGTCCATGCCGGTACCCTACCGGTGGCGTACCGGCTCCACCACCCGTCAGGGACCCTGCGGCACAATGGTCTGCTGCCGCGGGCAGGCATCCAGGGTCCTTTTCATGGCCTCTTTCTCCGCCGGCGTGACCCACAGCCGGTAGGCGGTCTTGACCGAGATCTGCCTGGCGACGTAGTGGCAGCGGAACGCTTTGTTGGGCGGGAGCCACGTGGCGGCGTCGGAGGCGCTCTTGTCCTGGTTCGCGGCGCCGTCCGCTGCCACCAGGTTGAGCGGATCGTTTGCCAGTTGCTGGCGCTGCCGGGCCGTCAGCTGCTGGGCGCCTTTTTGCCAGGCGTCGCCCAGTGCCACGACGTGGTCGATCTGCACGTCCTTGCTGCTAGCCGCCCCGCGGCGGAAAGCGATGAGGTGGCCGGTATACGGATCGTGGAACGTTCCGGCAGCTATCCGGCAACGCGATCCTTCGGTAAATTCGGCGTCGGCCAGGTCGCGGCGCAGGATGTCGTTGCGCGTGTCGCAGCCGTTGCGGTCAACATCCAGCCAGGCCTGACCGAAGGCGGCACGGTCGTAGTTGTCCCTGGCGGCGCGGCCCTTTACGGGGAGGGATTCCAGGGCGGCTTCCGCGGTTCCCGGCGGGACCGGCTGGGGCGCGGCCACCGCCTTCATCCAGCCGCCCGCCAGCACTGGAGCGGTCGCGGGCCCGGCGGCCGGCTCCCCGACGGCAAACTGGCCGGTGGTGAAAAACCAGGCCAGCCCACCGGCGAGAAAGAGCGCCGCGCCGGCCAGGAGGACCCATGCCTGGCGGTACCGGCGTCGCGCCTTGCGGAATTCCAGCCAGGTGACCGTCATGGCTGCGCCTGGCGTCGGGAAAATTCGTCCACCCCGGCAGACTACTGCCGGGCCCCGACGCCGGGCACGTTATGCACAGTGTGGGGGAATGGTGCGGCTACTGCTCCTTGACCACGCGGCGGAGGTCCGCTTCGGCGAGGCTCAGCAAGTCACCGAGCTGGCGGACCCGTGCCTCGTCGATCTCGCCGGCGTCATACTTGGCGCGTGCGTCATCAAGGAGCCGCTTGGCCTCCTTGACATTCCGCCGCGCCACGTCGAGTGCGTGTTCCAGGGTCGTTTCGTGCTCCACTACCGGGTTCTGTTCCATGGCTCCATTGTGGGTCCGTTTCCCGGCCGTTTCCAGAGGACACCGGCCGGGAAAACGGACACGAAGCCCCGGTCAGGCGTTGCAGTGCTCCCGGGGTCAGGCCTGGGCGGGCAGTCCGGCGGCGGCAAGCATGGAGGCTGCATCCTTTGCGGGGAAGGTGGGCGGGTTCACGCCGGCCATTTCCTCCATGACCCGGACTACCTGGCAGCTGTAGCCGAATTCGTTGTCGTACCAGACGTACAGGACGAGGTTCTTGTCGTTGGAGATCGTGGCCAGGCCGTCAACGATGCCTGCGCGCCGCGAGCCGACGAAGTCGGTGGAGACAACCTCCGGCGAATCGATGTAGTCGATCTGCTTGCGCAGTTCGGAGTGAAGTGACATTTCCCGCAGGTAGTCGTTGACCTCATCCTTGGTGGTGCCGTTTTCCAGGCTCAGGTTCAGGATGGCCAGCGACACGTCCGGGGTGGGAACGCGGATGGAGCTGCCGGTGAGCTTGCCCAGAAGCTCCGGCAGGGCCTTGGCCACGGCCTTGGCGGCGCCCGTCTCGGTGATGACCATGTTCAGCGCGGCGGAACGTCCACGGCGGTCGCCCTTGTGGAAGTTGTCGATCAGGTTCTGGTCGTTCGTGAAGGAGTGGACCGTCTCCACGTGTCCGTGCACCACGCCGTAGCGGTCATTGATCGCCTTGAGCACCGGGGTGATGGCGTTGGTAGTGCAGGAGGCGGCCGAGACGATCGTGTCCGAGTCGGCGATGGTGCCGTGGTTGATGCCGTGCACGATGTTCTTCAGCTCGCCCTTGCCCGGAGCGGTGAGCAGCACACGGGCCACTCCCTTGCTCTGCAGGTGCTGGGACAGGCCCTCGGCGTCGCGCCAGCGGCCCGTGTTGTCGACGATGAGCGCGTCGTGGATGCCGTAGGCGGTGTAGTCGACCGTGGCGGGGTTGTCCGAGTAGATGACCTGGATCTGGACGCCGTTGGCGGTGATCGTGTCGTTCTCGTGGTCCACCTTGATGGTGCCCTCGAAGGAGCCGTGGACGGAGTCGCGGCGCAGCAGGCTGGCACGCTTGGTGAGGTCGTTGTCCGAACCACGGCGCACCACGATGGCGCGCAGGCGCAGGCCGTGGCCGCCGCCGGCCTTTTCGATCAGGAGGCGGGCCAGGAGCCGGCCGATGCGGCCGAAACCGTAGAGGACGACGTCGGTGCTGGTGCGGTTGTCGCCGCCACGCTTGCCGACCACCTCGGCGAGTTCATCGCGGAGGAATTCATCGAGGCTGGCGCCGTTGCCCTCGACGCGGTACTTCTCGGTGAGGCGGGCGATGTCGATGGCTGCCGCGCCGAGGTCCAGCTTGGTCAGGGCGGCCAGCAGCGGGGCGGTCTCTTCGAGCCGGAGCTCTTCCTTGCTCATCCGGCGGGCGAAACGGTGCGCCTTCAGGATGCTCATGGTGGACTTGTTGATCAGGCTGCGCCCGTGGATGGACGTCACCACGTTGTTATCGCGGTACAGC
>JBKKDK010000340.1:0-8668 GCA_046708245.1 Arthrobacter sp. | reverse complement strand
GTCCGGGGTGGCACCCCGTAGTCCGTGGCGAGATCGAGCATTTCGGCGAAGGCCGGCAGGGCCGACCCGCCAGTCGCATCGGCGCCGGCCTTCAGGCGCCGGCGCCGCACGCCCCGTCGCGCCAGGTGGGGGGAAGCCACCAGCATGCCCAACAGCAGCACGGCGCCGGCACCGTAGAGCAAGGGCAGCCACAGGGCGCCGGCGTCCGCCGGGGCCTGCCCGCCGGGGAGCGGGACCGGGGCCACCTGGGGCAGCGGGGTGGGGTTCTCGTCGTCGGGCGGGAGCAGGCCTTCGTTGTTTTCGTTGGTGCTGGCGCCGCTGGGCGGAGCGTTCTCCGTGGAATAGGACGGAACAACCCCGCGGGAGGGGGTCGGTTCGAACGCCACCCAGCCCACGCCCTGGAAGTAGAGTTCCGGCCACGCATGGGCGTCCCGCGCGTCCACCTCGAATTCCGGAAGCGCGCCCTGGCCGGCAAGGGACACCGTCGCGCCGGTGGGACGGCCCGGGGCGTACCCGACGGCGATCCGACTGGGGATCCCCTCCAGCCGGGCCATGACCGCCATGGCGGAGGCGAAGTGGATGCAGTAGCCGCTCTTCTGGTTGAGGAAGTCCGCCAGTACCGAGAGTCCGTTGCCGTCGTAGCCGCCCTGCACCGGGGACTGCAGCGAATAGGTGAACTCCGGGGAGCGCAGATACTTCTGGATTGCAACAGCCTTGGCGTAGGCGGTATCGCTCCCGGCGGTCACTGTCTCGGCCGTGCTGCGCACTATTTCGGGAACGTTGCCCGGGGACGCGAGGAACAGCTCCGGGACTGCCTGGGCCGGGGCTGGGGCCTGCGTCAGCAAGTCCGGCGTCAGCTGGGGGGCTCTCGAGAGCACCACGTACTGCTGGTCCCTTGAATTGGTGTCCAGTCCCTTGATGCTCAGCGTGGCGGGATCCCAGGTCCAGCGTCCGGTCAGGCCGTTGACCGCCTCGGGGGCGTACGGCACGGGAAGGTACGGGCTGGTGAACTGGCCCGTGTTCACCGCCGTGACCACCCGGAGTTCGGTGGCTACTGACTCCAGCCCCGAATCCATCCGGCCGGTGCCCACCCGGCGGGTATCCTCCCGGTCGTCCGGGGACCAGGAGTCTCCGTTGAAGCTGTCCACGGTAACGGAGCGGAGGTACGGGGCCGACGGGGAGTTCGTCGCGTAGGTGATGCGGCCGTCGCCGGTCGGGCTCCGCAGGCTGTTGCCCAAACTGATCATCGGGTTCAGCCCGGTCGCCGCCCCGAACGGGTTGAGCCGCGAGCCCTGGGGAAAGGTGCCCTGGTCAAAGCCGGGGACCACCAGCTGAAGCAGGAGCGTCACCACCAGTGCCAGCGCGCCCGTTATTGAGGCTCGCCGGAGCTGGCCCGGATTGCGGGCAGTGTCGGCCCGGGTCCGGGGATCCGGTGCGAACCACTGGCTGCTGGCCATGATCAGCATGAAGCCGACGGCGGCGCCCGCGAAGCCGAGCACGCCGACGCTTTGCGGCTTGACCATGGCCGGGACCACGAGGATGGCCAGGATTCCGAGCCCGCTGGTGGCGGGCAGCGCCAACGGGAACGCGAGGGCATCGATGAGCATCACCAGCAACCCGAGGATTGCGCAGGTCAGCAGCACGATCCCGGCATTGGGTGCCACCGGGGCGCTCTCGGCGAGCACGGTTTCGCTGGCGCGGCGCAGGTACCGGCCCAGCTGGGTCATGGTGCTTCCGGTCGGGATAAAGCCCATAAAGCTGTGCGGGCGGAAAAACGTGAAGGTCAGGATCATCACCAGGGACGCCAGGCCGCCCAGGCCCACAAAGACCGTGCGCCACCGCAATGCCCGGAGCCCGGCCATGGTGAAGGCGACGGTAAAGACGGTGGTGAGCACGGGGGAGTACCAGGCCCACCCGCGCAGGACCCCGTTGAGGCCAAGCGCGGCGCCGGCGACGGCGGTCGCGATCGCCAGGGCCATGATCCAGGGCTGCGCGCCCACCCGCTCCCGCCGCGGGGTATCGGCCGGGGCAAGCACGGTGGCTTGTTCTTCGGTGCCGGCTGCCGCGCCGGCAGGGCGGTGCGGGGTGAGTGTCATTGCCGGATCCCCACGCCGCGCCGCACGTCGGCTGTTCCGGGGGGAGCAATCGAGCCGTCCTCGTCAAAGGCTGACCACGCGGCCGGAAGCGCCGTCGCTGCGGTGACTGCAACCGCCCGCCAGCCGCCGAGCCGCAACGCCTCGAGGACCTGGCCGGAGTCCGGCCCGTGTCCGGTGATGACGAGGGCAAAGGCGTTCGCCCCGAAACCGGCCGCCGGGGCCAGATCCCGTGCCTCGGCGGGGGAGAGGCTGCCCAGGATGGCCAGGACGGGCCCCCGCAGCCGGTGGGCGGCCAGTTTGTCCATCAGCCGGTCGTCGAAGGGCTGCGGCCCGGCCTCCGTGCCGCCGGACTTTCCGCGCCGCGCGGCACCCCTTGGGTCCTTGCGGCTGTGCCCGTTCCCGCTGAGCTGGATGGCGGCCAGGCTCTCGGCGACGGACTGCAGTCCGGTGGCGCCGGTGTAGTCCTCGGTGTCCGGCTCGGGCGCCGACGGTGACTTCCGGAAGGCCGGCTCGCCGGCGGCATCCAGGAACCGCAGCGCGTAGTTGCGTTCGGCGAGATGGGCGCTGATCGACATTGCCGCCGTCACCGCCCATTCGAAGGCGTCGTTGGTGCTGAGGTCGTGGCCGTTGGTATCGGCGACGCCGGCGGCGTTGGCGGCGGAGAAGGCATTGTGCGGGAAGGCCGCGGACCGCTGGTCCAGGATGATGGTCGCCTCCGGCGTGGTGACGGATTCCTCCTGCCGGACCATGAGTTCGCCGTGGCGTGCGGTGGCTGCCCAGTGCACGCGGCGCATCGGGTCGCCGTGGCGGTATTCGCGGGTCATGACGTCGTCGTCGCTGGGATTGGCGCGGAGCCGGGTGGCTGTGATGCCGTCGTGCCCGCGGGCGCCGGCCAGTCCTGTCACCGGCAGTTCGACGGCGGCCGGGGTGACGGTGAGGATATCGCCGTCGTCGATCGCGTGACGGTGCAGCGACAGCCCGAACGGGTCGCTGAACTCGGCCGTGACCGGACCGATCCGGAACTGGCCGCGTTTGCCGGACCGGAGGTGGTATTCGTAGCGGCTGGTGCCTCCCGCGGCGGACCGCGCGGGGAACCGGAACACGGGGGATTCGCCAAACCGGGCCGGCAGGTGCTCTTCCATCACGGCGTGTCCGGAGCCGATCCCGGTCCGGGCCACGGCCAGCCGCACCGTGGTGGTGGCAGCCGTTTCGACCGTGGAGGGATGGAACTCCCGGTAGACCCGGAACCTTGGCTTCAGGACCCGGGTTCCGGCCAGCGAGACCAGGGGCAGGACCATCAGGAGGATGGCCAGGGCCAGCAGGTCGCGGCGCCCCATCACCTGCGCCGCCAGGAGGAAAGCCGCGCCCATGCCCAGCAGCCCCCAGCCGCGTGTGCTGAAGATGTTTTTGGGAAACCGGTCCATCAGCGCCACGGCCGGGCCAGCCCTAGGTTCTGTTCGGCAACTGGGACGACGGCGCCGCCGTCCGGGCCGCGGCCGGCTTCCGGCCGTTGGTGGAGACCGGGGCAGCGCCCACCTCGGGGTTGACCGGGATCCTGGCCAGGACGGCCCGGATGATGCTGTGCGGAGTCTCTCCCGTGCTGGCGGCCTTGCGGTCCAGGATGATCCGGTGCGCCAGGACCGCTTCGGCGACGCTGACGACGTCGTCCGGCAGCACAAAATCCCGGCCGGCGAGGGCCGCCGTGGCCTTGGCCGCCCGGAGCAGCTGCAGCATGGACCGGGGGCTGGCGCCGAGCCGGAGCATGCCGCTCTCCCGCGTGGCGCGCCCCAGCGAGACCGTGTATTCCTTGATCGACTGCGAAACGTAGACCTGCTGGACCGTGGCAATCATGGCCGCGACGTCGGCGGCCGAAACGACGGCCGTGACACGCGTCAGCGGCGACGTCGCCTGATGGGTCTCCAGCATCTCCATCTCGGACTCCCGGTCCGGATAGCCCATGGAGATCCGCGCCATAAAGCGGTCCCGCTGGGCCTCCGGAAGCGGGTACGTCCCCTCCATTTCGATGGGGTTCTGCGTGGCCACCACCATAAAGGGCTCGTCGAGTTTGTAGGACTTGCCGTCAACGGTGACCTGGTGCTCCTCCATGCACTCCAGCAGGGCGGACTGCGTCTTGGCCGAGGCGCGGTTGATTTCATCACCGATGACGATGTTGGCAAACACCGCCCCGGGCCGGAATTCGAAGGACCGGGACGCCTGGTTGTAGATGGACACCCCGGTGACATCGGAGGGCAGCAGGTCCGGCGTGAACTGGATCCTGCTCACCGAGCAATCGATGGTGCGGGCCAGCGTTTTGGCCAGCAGGGTCTTGCCGACGCCGGGGACGTCCTCGAGCAGCAGGTGCCCCTGCGCCAGGAGCACTGTCAGTGCCAGCTTCGCTGCCTCGGCCTTGCCGTCGATCACGGTGTTAATGGCGTTGAGAATGCGCTCGCTGGCCGCATGGAACGCCTCGGCGTCCATGGCCCCCGGCAGCCGGGCCGGGCGCCCGGCGGCCGCGTTTGACTCCCCGGCCGAGCCGTCCTTGAAGCCCTCGCGATTATGGAGGACTTCGTCTACGGAGGTGCGGTGGTAGTCCATCGGCAGCCTTTCAGCCCGGTGCGATGCCTGGCGGGGTCGGCACGGATTGCCGGTCCGCGAAGCGGGGTTTCACCTGTATCCCTATCAGAGTACTAACACAACTGCCGGGCCTGACAGAGAGTTCCGCGTTAATCTCCGCGTAACCGCCGGGACGGCAGTTAATTCACCCCCGTTAATACGGCCGACCGGGCCTGCCACGGCTCCCGGTTAGGGTAGATGGATGGTCAAGTCCCTTACTCCGGTCCCGTTCCGCGTCCCCGGCAGCGACGGATCCGGACGGCTTGGATATCCGCCGGCGCCGGAGCCGCTGCCGGTCCCGGTCATGGACAACCACACGCATCTGGATTTCGGGGACGCCGGGCCGGCGGTCAGCGTGAAGGACGCCTTGGACGCGGCCGAGGCGGTGGGAGTCCAGGGCGCCGTGCAGGTCGGATGCGACCTGGAATCATCCCGGTTCACGGTCCGGGCGGTCGAGCTGGACGCCCGGCTGCTGGGCGCCGTCGCGCTCCATCCCAATGACGCGCCGCACTACGCCGAACGGGGCGAGCTCGAAGCCGCCCTGGCCGAGATCGAGGCCCTCGCCGCGCATCCGCGGATCCGGGCGATCGGCGAGACGGGACTGGATTTTTTCCGCACCGAGGGCGCAGGGCTGGCCGCCCAGCGCCATTCCTTCCGGCGGCATATCGACATTGCCAAACGGCTGGGGCTGACGCTGCAGATCCATGACCGGGACGCCCACGACGACGTGGTGCAGGTGCTCCGTGAGGAAGGCGCGCCGGAGCGGGTGGTCTTCCACTGCTTTTCCGGCGGGGAGGAACTGGCCCGGATCTGCAACGACCAGGGCTGGTACATGTCCTTCGCCGGAACATTGACGTTCAAAAACGCCGCAAATCTCCGCGAGGCCCTCGCCATCGCGGACCCGGAGCGGATCCTCGTCGAAACCGACGCGCCGTTCCTGACGCCGCATCCGCACCGCGGCCGCCCGAACGCCAGTTACCTGGTGCCGTACACCGTCCGTGCCATGGCGGACTTGACTGGGAGTGAGCTCTCCGGGCTGTGCGCCCGGATCAGCGAAAATACCGTGCGGGCATACGGATCCTGGGCCTGAAACAGGCGTTCCGGCGCCACCGGTGGCAATACTCAGTATGCACAAATTCTTGGTTGCTTTATAACGCTACGGTTACAGTGGAAAACTATTAGCCGGGGTCGGGGAAGGCCTGCGGATAATTTCACTCCTCCAGGGCGTGCATTGTGGCCAACGAACCACATGCGCGCTCTCGTTTGTGAGTGTGGCAGTGCACACAGCTGCCGCAAACAGCCGGACACGTTCCGGAGCTGCCCCTGGGGTGTTTGCGGCGGGTGGTCCTGTGCGCTTTTCCCCGTGCCCGGATGGTCCAAGAGATACGGGCAATCGTGGTCAAGTTCTTCACTTCGGACGGCAAGTTCAGTTTCGTCAAGGTAGGCACCCAGACGGTGGTGCTCGTGGCACTCGTGCTCGGCCTCGTTGCCTTCGTCGGCAATAACAAAACGGTCACGCTCAACGTCGACGGAAAAGTCAGCTCCGTGCAGACGTTCGGCGGGACAGTCGGCCAGGTCGTCAAGGGCGCCGACGTCGAACTGCAGCCCGCCGACCGGGTGTCGCCCGCGGCGGACTCCTCCGTCCGGGACGGATCAGTCATCAACGTCAACCTCGCCAAGGCCGTCAAGGTCAGCCTGGACGGCGCGGAGCGGACCATCAACACCACCTCGCCCACCGTCGAGGGCCTCGTGACGGAACTCGGCGTCGCCAGCGCCTCGGAAGTGTCCGTCCCGAAGAACGCCCAGCTGGCCGTGTCCGGTTCCTTCGTGGCCATCTCGACGCCGAAGACCGTGAGCATCGTCGCGGACGGCAAGGCTGCGACCACCACCACCACGGCAGCCACGGTCTCCCAGCTCCTCTCCGACGCCGGGCTGTCACTCGGCGCCAGCGACCGGACCTCGCAGCCCGGCAACGCCCCCGTGGTCAACGACATGGTCATCAAGGTCTCCCGCGTCGACACGACCAAGACCGCCGAAGCCACCGAGCCCGTGCCGTTCGAGACCCTCACCACCGAGAGCGCGGAGAAGTTCAAGGGCGAGAAGGACGTGACCCAGGCAGGCGTCGCCGGCGTGATGAACAAGAGCTTCAAACTGGTCCTCGTGGACGGCCGTGAAGCGGCCCGCACCCTCGTGGCACAGACCGTGAGCGTCCAGCCGGTCACCGAAAAGGTCACGATCGGCACCAAGGAAAAGCCCAAGGCCCAGGCCGGCAACACCGGTGCCGCCGCCCCGGCCATGATGAACGTGGCCATGTGGGACAAGATCGCCCAGTGCGAGTCCACCGGCAACTGGTCCATCAACAACGGCAACGGCTACTACGGCGGCCTGCAGTTCGACATCCGGACCTGGCTCGGCGCCGGGGGCGGCGCGTACGCGCCCAACGCCAGCCTGGCCACCAAGGCCCAGCAGATCGACATCGCCAACCGCGTCTACGCCCAGCGCGGTCTCCAGCCGTGGGGCTGCGGCTGGGCCGCGCGCTAGAGCCGGCCATGCGGCCGGGTCCGGTACTCCGGGCCCGGCCGTTGCCATGTCCGGGATAGGATACCTAGGTGACTGAACCGACCCCCTCTGCGCCCGGAACCGCGCCCGGAACCGCCCCGGCACCCCTGATGGGCGCGTCCGACATCCGCCGGCTGGCCGAGGAAATCGGCGTCCGGCCCACCAAGACGCTGGGCCAGAACTTCGTCATCGACGGCAACACCATCCGGCGGATCGTCGCTGCGGCAGCCATCCACCCGGACGAGACAGTCCTGGAAGTGGGGCCGGGCCTCGGCTCCCTCACCCTGGGCCTGCTCGACGCCGCACAGTCGGTGGTCGCCGTCGAAATCGACCCCGTCCTCGCCGCGAAACTTCCCGCCACGGTCAACCAGTGGCGCCCGGACGCCGCGGAGAACTTCCACCTGGTCCTGGCCGACGCCATGCGGGTCACCGAACTTCCCGTCGAACCGACCGCGCTTGTGGCCAACCTGCCCTACAACGTGGCCGTCCCGGTGGTGCTGCACCTGCTGCAGCATTTCCCGAGCCTGCGGCACGGGCTCGTGATGGTCCAGGACGAGGTGGCCGACCGGCTCGCCGCCGGCCCTGGCTCGAAGACCTACGGCGTGCCCTCGGTCAAGGCGGCCTGGTACTCCAGCATGCGCAAGGCCGGCGTGATAGGGATGAACGTCTTTTGGCCCGCACCCAAAATCCACTCCGGCCTCGTGTCCTTCACCCGCCGGGAACCGCCCGTTACCACCGCGACCCGGGAACAGGTCTTCGCCGTGATCGACGCCGCCTTCGCGCAACGGCGCAAGACCCTGCGCGCCGCGCTGGCGGGCTGGGCCGGGAGCGCGGCCGAGGCCGAGCGGTGCCTGCGGGCCGCCGGCGTCGACCCCACGGCACGCGGCGAAGTGATCGACATCGCCGCGTTTTCCCGGATTGCCGAAGCGCACCAGCAGCCGGCCGCCTGAGGCGCGGGACTGTGCCTGGTGCGGGCAAGGCTTGGAGCCCGGCACTGCCATGCCATAGCGTGGAGCCATGAACGCAGTGAGAGGGCGCTTTGCCGCGAGGACCGTCCGGGTCAAGGCTCCCGGCAAAGTAAACGTCTCACTCGATGTCGGACCCGTGCGCGCGGACGGCTACCACTCGGTGGCCAGCGTCTATCTCGCGGTGTCCCTCTATGAAGAGGTGGCCGCCACCAGCACGGACACCGGTGAAATCACCGTCAGCATCAGCCCGTCGAGCACCCTGGACCTCGACGGCGTCGACATCCCGCTCGACGAGCGCAACCTGGCGTACAAGGCGGCCGCCATCATGACCGACGTCTCCGAACATTCCACCGGGGTGCACCTGGAAATCACCAAGCGGGTGCCGGTGGCCGGCGGCATGGGCGGCGGCTCCGCCGACGCCGCCGCCACCCT
>JBKKDK010000339.1:0-4262 GCA_046708245.1 Arthrobacter sp. | reverse complement strand
GGGCAGCACACCACTGCGATCCACGGGGTCACGTCCATGCTCATTAACTTGGGCAAGGAGCAGAAGCCGACCCACGTGGCCGTAGCCTTTGACGTCTCGGACGACACCACCCACCGCAAGGCCGAGTACAGCGAGTACAAAGGCGGACGCAATGAGACCCCCCGGGAGATGAGCGGCCAGATCGACCTCATCGACAAGGTCATGGGCGCGTGGGGCATCAAGACCATCAAGATGCCCGGCTATGAAGCTGACGACATCCTGGCAACGCTGGCCGCCATGGGTGAAAAGGCAGGCTTCGAGGTGCTGCTCGTCTCGGGCGACCGGGACGCCTTCCAGCTGATCACGGACAACGTCTTTGTGCTGTACCCCCGGAAGGGCGTCAGCGACATTCCCCGGATGGATGCCACAGCCATCCAGGAGAAGTACTTTGTCAGCCCTGCACAGTATTCGGACCTCGCTGCGCTGGTGGGGGAGTCCGCGGACAACCTCCCGGGCGTTCCCGGCGTCGGGCCCAAGACGGCGGCCAAATGGATCAACCTGTACGGCGGGCTGGAGGGGGTCCTGGAGCACCTCGACGCGATCGGCGGAAAGGTGGGGGACGCCCTCCGCGAAAACGTGGAGGACGTCAAGCGCAACCGGCGGCTGAACCGGCTCCACACGGACCTCGACCTGCCGGTGACGCTGGAGGAACTCGCGGACCCGCGGCCGGACCAGGCGGCCCTGGAGGAGCTCTTTGACGCCCTCGAATTCAAGACCATCCGTACCCGGCTCTTTGCCCTCTACGGCAGCGAGGTCACCGAAGCGGAGCGGGAAAGCCTCGAGACCCCGGAACACGTGATCCCGGCGGACGCTGCCGGGCTCACCGCTTTCCTCGAGTCGGGGGCCGGCCGACGGTCAGCTGTCGCCGTCGACCTCGTGCCGGGCCGGATCGGCGAGGACGCCGCCGCCCTGGCCATCGTCCATGACGGAGGTGCCGCCTACATCGACCTCGCCGGCCAGGACGCCGCGGCCGAGAACATCCTGGCCGGCTGGCTCAGGGATCCGGACGCGCCCAAAATCATGCATGGCTACAAGGCGGCCCTCAAGGCCCTCACCAACCGCGGCCTGGGCCTGGAAGGCGTGGTGGACGACACGTCCATCTCCGGTTACCTCATCCAGCCGGACCGCCGCAGCTACGAGCTCGCCGAACTGGCCCAGCACCACCTCAATATCAGCGTCTCGACCGAGGCCGCCAAGGCGGGCCAGCTGGAGCTGGCGTTCGACGGCGAGGACGCCGCCGCTGCCGGCGCGCTGGTCCACGTGGCCGCCGTCGTCCGGGCCCTCAGCCGGTACTTCGAAACGGAACTGACCGAACGCAAGGCCCAGGACCTCCTTACCACCCTTGAGCTGCCGGTCAGCCGGGTCCTTGCCGACATGGAACTCGCGGGAATCGCCATCGACATGCCGCGTATGGACGAACAGCTGGCGGATCTCGCCAAGGTGATCGACAACGCCCAGGAGCTGGCCTTCGCCGCGATCGGCCACGAGGTCAACCTCGGTTCCCCCAAGCAGCTGCAGACCGTCCTCTTCGAGGAACTTCAGTTGCCGAAGACCAAGAAAATCAAGTCCGGCTACACCACCGACGCCGCGTCGCTGAAAAACCTGCTGGAAAAAACCGGGCACGAATTCCTGGTCCAGCTTATGGCGCACCGCGAATCGTCCAAGCTGCGCCAGATGCTCGAGTCGCTCAAGAAGTCCGTGACCGACGACGGCCGGATCCACACCACCTACGCGCAAAACGTCGCCGCAACGGGCCGGATCTCCTCCAACAACCCCAACCTGCAGAACATCCCGATCCGCAGCGAGGAAGGCCGGCGCGTCCGGGGCATCTTTGTGGTCAGCGAAGGCTATGACTGCCTGCTCTCGGCCGACTACTCGCAGATTGAAATGCGGATCATGGCCCACCTTTCGGGCGATGCCGGCCTGATCCAGGCCTACAGGGACGGCGAAGACCTCCACCGGTTCGTGGGCTCCAACATCTTCCACGTGCCCACCGACCAGGTGACCAGCGCGATGCGTTCCAAGGTCAAGGCCATGTCGTACGGCCTCGCCTACGGCCTGACCTCGTTCGGCCTCTCCAAGCAGCTTGAGATTTCCGTCGACGAGGCACGGACCCTCATGAAGGAGTACTTCGACCGGTTCGGCGCCGTCCGCGACTACCTCCGCGGCGTGGTGGACCAGGCCCGGATCGACGGTTACACCGCCACCATCGAGGGGCGCCGCCGCTACCTCCCGGACCTCACCAGCACGGACCGCCAGCTGCGCGAGAACGCGGAGCGCATCGCGCTGAACTCCCCGATCCAGGGCTCCGCCGCCGACATCATCAAGCGGGCCATGCTGGGCGTCTCCGGGGCGCTGGCCGAACAGGGCCTCAAATCGCGGATGCTGCTGCAGGTCCACGACGAATTGGTGCTGGAGGTCGCGGCAGGCGAACGGGAGACCGTCGAGAAACTCGTGACGGAGCAGATGGGGGCCGCTGCCCGGCTGAGCGTTCCCCTGGATGTCCAGATCGGCGTCGGCTCCAGCTGGTACGAGGCGGGGCACTAGGTTCTTCGGGCCCCGGGGCTGCCGGGGCCGCACCATTTACAGGCAGGTCTTCACAGGTCTTTATAGGGGGAGCACGTGGCAGAAAAGTATGAGGTCAGGCGGTTCCGCGCGGCGGAAAAGGGCGGACCCGGCTACGCGGCGGGGACGGACTGGCTCCGCGGCGTCGGCATAGGGTTCTACGACGACCAGCACAAGGAAGAGTTCACGGACAAGGTCATGGCCATGTACCGCGTGGACGACCGGGAAATGACGGGAATCTACCAGGCCGGCGACGTGGCGGCCCACTCCGTGGCCGCAGACGTCCCGGTGGCCACGTTCGCGACGCTCCGCAAGGACCTTAACATCGGCTACGGACGCCAGCTCGAGGCGCAGCTCGTTACGGCCGTGACCGTCCGGGGCACGCACCGGCGGCAGGGCCTGCTGCGCCGGATGATGACCGAGGACCTCGCAGCGGCACGGGCCGACGGGATCGCCGTCGCTGCCCTGACGGCGTCGGAAGCCTCCATCTACGGCCGGTTCGGCTTCGGCGTCGCCACCTTCGAACGCAGCATCAAGGTGGACACCGGGCCGCGGTTCCGGGTGCGGCACGTCCCGACAGGCACGGTAGAGATTGCGGACCGGAAGGTGCTGCTGGAACTCGCACCGTCCGTGTTCGAACGGGTCCACCGGGCCACGCCGGGTTCGATCGTGCGCCAGGAGGCCTACCGGCTGCGCGTGTCGGGTTCACTCAGCAAGGACGGCAGTGAGGACACGGCCATCAAATGCGCCCTCCACTACGACGCCGCCGGGACCGTTGACGGCTACGTTTCATACAAGTTTTCCGGCTGGGAGGCCGACACGCCCACAGCGGACATCGTGGACCTGGTGGCGGCCACCGACGACGCCTATCTTGAGCTCTGGCAGTTCCTGGGCAGCATGGACCTGATCCGGCGGGTCGGCTGGAAGGAAGCGCCGGTCGAGGATCCGCTGTCCTGGGCCCTGGACGACCCCCGCTGCATCGAGACCTCGAACCACGCTGACATGCTGTGGCTTCGCATCCTGGACACGGCCAAGGCGCTCGGCGCGAGGCGTTACGCGGCCGACGGCACCCTGGTGCTCGGCGTCAGCGACAGCCTCGGGTTCGCGGACGGAACGTTCGTCCTCGACGTCCGCGGCGGCGGGGCCACCGTGACGGAGGCCCCCGCCGGATCCCGGCCGGACCTGGTCCTCGACGTGGCCGAACTGGGGTCCATTTTCCTCGGCGCGGTCTGTCCGGTGACCCTGAAGTCGGCCGGACGGCTCACGGAACAGGCACCGGGGGCGGCGCTGAAGGCGCGGGTGATGTTCGCCGTCGAACGCGCACCCCACTGCCTGACCCACTTCTGACCGGAATGCGGGCGCCGCGCACCCGCGGGGAACCCCTTGCGCTTTGACCCGCGTTGGCGGAAACGACTAGACTAAACGGGCGCGTACTACGTGCGCGCATCTACAATCCACAAATCAGGATGACCCGGCTGATCGCAGTTGAGATGCCGTGTGCTCCGCCTGCATTCCATAGTGCGGGCGCAGCGGTTTGCCTGACCGACTAACTATCCACAACGGAGCCCCTACTACATGACCATCACCTCCACCGAGAAGCCCGGTACCCCCGTAGTCGCGATTAACGACATCGGTACCGCTGAGGACTTCCTCGCAGC
>JBKKDK010000338.1:0-3188 GCA_046708245.1 Arthrobacter sp. | reverse complement strand
GCCGACGGATCAGCCGTGTTCCAAAAAGACAACTCCATCCTGCACGTGGACGCCTCCGGCCTGCCCACCATTTTGGGCCCCGACAGCATCCCCAGGAACGCCCTGGCCTACCAGCTCTCCACCACCATCCTCGCCTGCTGGATCGAACACCCCTGACTCACCTTCTCAGCACGCCACCGCGGACGGGCCCCACGAAAGGTTTCATCATGAAGGCAAACATCAGAACAACGTGGACACCCGGACTCGCAGCAATGGCCTTGTTCGCCCTCTCCGGCTGCGGGAACGCCGGCATGTCCGGTTCCGGCACGACGTCAGCACCAGCAGGAACAGGGCAGCCAACATCAGCTTCAGCCACCACCACTGAACCTGTTCCCTCGACCTCCAGCCCGGGCTCTTCGCCCGCAGCTGCTTCGGCGGAGATACTGATCAAGGGCTTCAAATACCAGGGCGCGGAAACCGTGAGCCCCGGAGCGACGGTCACCGTCACCAACGAGGACATCGAAGCGCACACCATCACCGCGGACACCGGCAACGCGTTCGACGCCATTATCAAAGTCGGCACCGGCACCTTCACCGCCCCAACCGAACCAGGGACCTACCCCTACCACTGCATCTTCCACGGCAACATGAAAGGCACCTTCACCGTGAAATAGGAGCCACAAGAGATCCCGCCCGACGGGTCCTTTTCAGTCGCTGCCAGCGGGCTCCGTATCCGACGCATAGTGCTGCAGCTTCCTGCGGGACTTGGCTATGGGGAATTCTGGGCCCGACGCCGTAATGGTTCAGGACTAGCTGCGCGCCCGCCCTCGGTGATCACGATCGTACCCCCGCGCAATGGCGTGCCAGTCTTGCAGCTCTGTCCCGGCCCGCGACGGCGCTATCCGTTGTTTGAGAGTGGAGTCGTGCCGCCCCCGCTTTCAGGGGTGGCGTTAGTGGGGGGTTATTACCGGGCTGATGGTCCGGGTTGCCCTGCAGCGCGACGTCGATAAGGATTTCAGCCGCCGCCCGCGCCTGGCGCGCGGGTTCGGCGCTGGCGGCAATCGCCGCGGTGGTTATTGCGCCTTCTGCGAGGATTGCCAGTTGCGGGGCGAGCGATGCGGGGGCTCCGGCTTCGTCCGCCAGCTGTGCCAAATAGCTCTGGAATTGCCCCTTCTGCTTCCTGACGATATCGGTGATGTGCCCGGCCGCACCGCCAATTTCCCCGAAAGAGTTGATGAAGGCGCACCCCCGGAATCCCTCAGAAGTGAACCAGCCGGCCAGGAAGTCGTAGACAGCGAGCAGCCGTTCCCTTGGCACCTGGGTTGATTCAACCTGGGCGGTCACCCCGGCCGTCCACGACCGCTGCCAGGCGAACAGAACTTCCTCCACGATCGGTTCTTGGAGGGAAATAAGCGGTAAGGCGTTTGTGGGGAATGCCCGATTTGGTCCGGAGCTCATCCATCCCCACCGCGGTGAAGCCCCGGGCATAAAAGAGCTGCCCGGCGGCGGCAAGGACCAGCTCCCTGGAGGCCGCGTCATCGGGCCTTTCAGCGGCCCGACGCGCGGTCCCAGCACTCTCTGCTGTGGTCACGCAAACACCTTCTCCATATCTCCGCTTGCCTAGAAAACGATCGTTCTCTATTCTCAAGCAGGCCGCGTGAGAACAAGCGTTCTACTTGTGGTTGAGGATCCACTCACTGGTTTTCGTGAACGTCCATACCGAGAGCAGGGCTCTATGGCGTGGTCCCTGTACGCAACGAGGCAGCCCGCCCGTGGTTGCGGGTTCCAATATCTGAAGGCGTCATGAACCGTTTGGCTGAGCAGAATGTTCCACCTCCGGCCGACCAGGCACGCGACTTTCTTGCCGGTCTGTTGCTGCGCACGGCACAGGGCGATCATCAGGCATTCAGTAAGTTTTACCGCCACACGTCCCGACAGGTATCAGGATTGGTCCAGCGGGTTGTCATTGACCGGGATCTCAGCGACGAAGTGGTCCAGGAAATATTCATCGTCGTATGGCAGGATGCAGCGAAATACCAGTCGGCCATAGGCACCCCGATGGTCTGGCTGATGATGATCGCCCACCGACGGGCAGTCGACAAAGTCCGGGCCAACCAAAGTAGCTGCCACCGCGACAATCGATGGGCAGCGACGTCGCCGAGCGCCTATCACGGCGTACTCGACGCCGTGGCAGACAAGATGGACGCCCGGATCCTTATCGCGTCGTTAGCATGCCTATCGACACTGCAGCGCGAATCCATTGTCCTTGCCTATTTCGGTTGGTTGACCTACCGGGAGATCTCCGAGAAGCTATGTGTACCGGTGCCCACGATCAAATCCAGAATCAGGGATGGCCTCCAAAGGCTCAGGTCGCAACTCGAACCTGTATTGCAGGGTGATGGTGTCGATCGAGTCGGTGAGGCTGACAAAACCAATGCCGCGCTCGTTCAGGCCTCCGGCGAAATCCAGCAGGTCCTTTACGCTGCGGCCAAGACGGTCCAGTTTCCACAATGTGACTGTCCCCTTCACGGAGTGCTTCCAGTGCCCTGGCGAGGCCGGGGCGGCCGGCCTTGGTGCCGCTCCTTGTGTCTTCGAAGATGCGGTCGCATCCTGCACCTCTTAGGTCAGCCAACTGGGTCAAGATTCTGGTCGCGCGTGGACACTCTGGCGTAGCCGAAACGGTGTGCAGCCATATGGGTTTCTCTTCTCAAAACTCGATTCAGGCCCCTGGCTCGACTGCACAGTTTCGAGAACTATTTATGAGAACCACCGCCCGGGGCCGGGGTTTGTCATCACAACAGCGGCTTCCCGCAAAATGACGCCTCTTTGCTGCAGCTCGCTGCTAGCACGGCCATTCTCGATTTCAAGGTGTTCTTGAAATCCTTCGTTTTCGAGAGGGTGGACAGAATGCCGCTAAGTCCGTGTGTCGATGTTTTTTTGGACGATGCTGCAACCTGGTGAGGATGTTTTCGGTGAGGTAGCGGTTTCCTAGAAAGTCGTGACGTGGAAGCATTTGGGCCACAGGCACCCTGTCGGCTCCGTTAGTAGCGGTATCCCATGCTGCTTACGCCAATCCGTAGGCTTGTGTGTTCCGAATCACAATAGACCAGCGGGATCTCCTCACTGGCCTGTGACCGAGGAGTGAATTGTGAATCGGAAATCTGTAGCGGCCCTTGGGGCCTCAGCCGTCGCGTTGCTAGCTGCCACCA
>JBKKDK010000337.1:0-29570 GCA_046708245.1 Arthrobacter sp. | reverse complement strand
TATCTGGCTGCTCGCCCCCACACACCAGACAAAGGGGTACTGCGGCACGAAGGCCCCGTCCTGGTAGATATTCAGGGCGAACGCCTGGGGCACCGGGGGCGGCGGGGGGACCGATGTCGGAGTGGGGGCCGGGGCCAGTTGAGGCGCGGGGACGTCAAGTGGTGCGGCCGGCGGGGCCAAAGAGGTCTGGATCGACCGGTCGGTAACGACTTCATCGAGTCTGAACGCTGGCGTGCAGGCCGAGAGGAGGGTCGCCAGGACGACGAACCAGATCAGAAGACGGAGCGGGGCACCGGTCATGATCGGTCCAGTTTACCGCGACGCGGCGCCCGGCACACGGCGGGCATTTTCGGCTGGGACCGGCGTTAGGTTTGAGTATGAAAGCAATCGTGTACCGCGCCACCGGTGATCCGTCTGTTCTCGAACTCGTCGACCGCGACATCCGCGACCCGGGGCGCGGGGAGGTGCGCGTGCGGATCATGATCTCCGCGGTAAACCCCACCGACTGGAAGTCCCGCCGCGGCGCCCAACCGGGTGAGCCCTTGCCCTTCGCGGAGGTCGTGCCGAACCAGGACGGCGCCGGAGTGGTGGACGCCGTCGGACCCGGCGTCGAGCATCTCCACGTCGGTGACAGGGTCTGGCTGGCCTTGGCCGCCTACCAGCGCGCCGACGGCGGGACAGCGCAGGAGTTCACCGTCCTGCCGGCCGAGCGGGTCTTTCCGCTGCCGGAAAACGCCGGGTTCGACGTCGGCGCAAGCCTGGGCGTTCCCGCCATCACCGCCCACCGGGCACTGACCATCGCCGAGGACGGCCCGCGGCGGCTGCGGCCGGGAGCCTTGGACGGCAAAGTAGTTCTCGTCGCCGGAGGGGCCGGCGCCGTGGGCCACGCGGCGATCCAGCTTGCCAAGTGGGCCGGCGCCGTTGTGATCACGACCGTGAGCGGACCGGCGAAGGCTGCACTGGTCACGGCCGCCGGCGCCGATCACGTCATCAATTACCGGGAAGTCCACGCGGCCGCGGAGATCCGCCGGATCGCTCCAGACGGCGTCGACCAGATCGTGGAGGTGGCACCCGCGCAGAACGCGGAACTCGACCTGGCTGTGATCCGCAACCGCGGCTCCGTCGCCGTGTATGCGAACAACGGCGGCGATCAAGTGAGCCTGGACGTGCGCAGGCATTTCAGCCTCAACATCCGCTACCAGTTCGTGCTGCTTTACACCGTTGGCATGGCGGCGGTGCAAGCCGCGGCCGAGGACATCAATGCGGCCGTCGCCGACGGCGCCCTTCCGGTGGGAGGTGATGCCGGCCTGCCGCTGCATCGCTTTGACCTGGCTGACACGGCTGCGGCCCACGCGGCGGTCGAGGAGAGCATCGTCGGCAAGGTGCTGATCGATGTGCCAGCGGGCTAGACACCGTCCAGGTATCGCTCGAGCACCTGATCCGCGATCACAGTGAAAATGATTCGACGAGGCGGGCGAGCGGCGGAGGCGCATGTCCGGCCGGTAATGCGTCGACCAGCAGTGGCGCGTATCGGACCTTGTTGCCGCTGCGTCCGCCGAAAAACCGGCGCAACTGGGCCGTGACTGGCCGCTCCCGCAGTGACGGCTGCTGTTGGAGGAGCCGGAACGACGCGAGCTCGCCTTGAGCCGCGATGACGTTGAGCACGGCATCGATCCCAAGGCAGCGGATGAGTTCGTCCTCCAGATCGGCGTCGCAGACGTGGAACCCAAGCCCGGCCAGCGGACCGGACCCGATGCCTGCCCGGCCCAGCGCGCGGGCGATGCCAGGAGATTCCCCGGCGTCACACAGGCCGAGCAACCGGTGGCCTGCGCCATTCGGGCCGTAGCGGTCGAGGAAGTGGACAATACTGGTCGCGCCTCCCATCGGTACGACCGACACCCGCAAGGCTGTCAGGTCATGGCCAAGGCGAAAGGCCAGCGTCTCGACCGCCAACCGGTCACTCTCACCCTCAACCAACACCGTCGTCGCGTGCATAGCTCATGCCATTCCTGTCAGCGCTCGGATGCCTTCGCGGCTTTGATGGCGGCCTTGGCAGCTTGCTTGCTGGCGCGCACTTTTTGCAGCGACTCGGGGTCCACGATGTCGGCGACTGAAAGAAATGCGCTCTCCTGGCCGTAAGGGCCGGCAGCCTCACGCCAGCCTGGTGCCTGGAGTCCGCGCTGCTTCCCGAGCAGTGCGAGGAAGATCTTGGCCTTTTGCTCTCCGAAGCCGGGCAACGCCTTCAACCTGCGCAGCACTTCCGGCCCGTCAGGCTCGCCCTTGGTCCAGATGGCAGTCGCGTCCCCATTCCAATCCCGCTCTACGGTCGCGGCGAGGTCCTGCACGCGACCGGCCATGGAGCCGGGGAAGCGGTGGACGGACGGACGCTCTTTGAAGATTTCCACGAAGCGTTCCGGGTCATATCCGGCGATTGCGGCAGGGGACATGGACCCGATGCGGGTCCGGATCTTTTCGGGTCCGGCAAACGCAGACTCCATGGTCACCTGCTGGTCAAGCAGCATGCCGATCAGGAGTGCGAAAGCGTCATTGCTGAGCAGTTGGTCGGCGGCGGGGTCGCCAGTGATGTGCAGTTCCATGCGCCCATCCTCCCACCTGCCGGCCGCTTCGTGGCAGCGGCCAACTCTCGACCTGCCACGCGCTCGTCGCTAGTCTGGCACGCAGTGATGCCGGTCCGGACCATCCCGGCCGGCGCACCGACAGAGGCGGCATCCTGTCGCCCGTCAGTGAAGGAGCGCATCATGGGAATTCTCTCCGTTGACCTGTTTATCACCCTGGACGGCGTGTACCAGTCGCCGGGCGGCCCTGAGGAGGACCGCGAGGGCGGGTTCGAGTTCGGCGGCTGGCAGGCGGCCTATTCCGACGACGAAACCGGCGAGGCGATCGGTGCCGGCATCGACCGCATGGACGCGCTGCTGCTCGGCCGCAAAACCTACGACATCTTCGCGTCGTTCTGGCCCACCCGGGGCGACGACGACCCGATCGCGGTGACATTCAACGCACTGCCGAAATTCGTCGTGTCGCGCTCCCTGACCGACCCGGAATGGGAGGGCACCACGGCGGTGTCGGATATCGCGGAGGTGGCCGCCCTCAAGGACCGGTTCGACGACCTCCACGTCATCGGCAGCGGCGCCCTCGCACGGTCGCTGCTCGAAGCCGACGTCGTCGACCGGCTGAACCTCTTCCTCTACCCGCTCACCTTCGGCTCGGGCAAGCGGCTCTTCGCCGACGGCACCGGTGTGCCGGCGGCGTTCCGGTTCGCGCAGCCGCCACAGGCCTTTCCCAAAGGCGCGATCCTGCTCGCCTACGAGCGCGCGGGCGCGCCGATCACGGGCATCGACATCAGCCAGATGTAGCGCCGCTGCGAGGGACGGGTTCGCGTCGGCAGCAGCAGGTGCGGTGTCAGGAACCGGGCCGGCCCGGCCACTCCCTGCCTGCCCATGGGTGGTAGTCGGCGATGAGCTCCTCCTGCGGCGGACGGTCCGCATCGGGGACGTGCTGCAGGTTCACCCGCACCCGGTACCAGAGCGAGCTCGATCCGCGCATGCCGTCGACGAGCACATCGGCGGGGTGCAGGGCCGGGACGAGGTCCGCATGCCGGGACTTCCATTCATCAAGCGCGGCGAGCGCCTCGGGCTTGGTCTTCGTGCGGGCCACCTCGATGAGCGGCATGGCCGACTGCCGGCGGCCGGAGCCGTCGCCGCCGCCGCGCGGAGGCTTCTCGGCGGGGCCGAGCTCGGCTGCCAGGGCGAGGAGTCCGTCGAGGGCGCCGACGGCGGCATCGATGCCGGCGTGCGGATCGCCTACCGCTGCGAAACGCTCGAGCACCGTGGGCACCGTGAATTGTTCCGGCCGGGTGGACGTGACCTCGTCCCAGGTGAGTGGCGTCGAGACGCGGGCGTCGGGCCGGGGCCTGATCGAATATGCCGACGCCACTGTGCGGTCTTTGGCGTTCTGGTTGAAGTCGACGAACACACTTTCGCCGCGCTCCTCCTTCCACCACCGCGCGGTGGCGAGACCCGGAGCGCGGTTCTCGACTTCGCGGGCGAGGGTCTCGGCGGCGAGCCGCACGTCGCGGTACGACCACTCCGGCGCGATCCGCACCAGGATGTGGAGTCCGCGCGAACCGCTGGTCTTCGGCCATCCCACCAGCCCGACGTCGTCGAGCATTTCCCGCGCAACATAGGCGACGTCGACGATCTGCGACCAGTCCACGCCTGGCATCGGATCAAGGTCGACCCGGAGTTCGTCGGGGTGCTCGAGGTCCTCGGCGCGCACGGGGTGCGGATTGAGGTCCAGGCAGCCGAGATTCACCACCCACGCCAGGCCGGCAGCATCGCGGATGACCGCTTCCTCGGCTGATGTCCCGGACGCGTAATGCAGAGTCGTTGTCTCGATGAAGTCGGGGTGGTTTTCGGGCACCCGCTTCTGGAAGAACGGCTCAGCGTCGATCCCCTTCGGGAAGCGCTTGAGCACCATGGGCCGGCCCCCGGCGCCGCGCAGCGCACCGTCCGCGACAGCGACGTAGTAGCGCACCAGATCGAGCTTCGTCAGCCCGGGCTCGGGAAACACCATCTTGTCCGGACTCGAGATGCGGACCTCCGTGCCCGCAATGTCGATGATCTCGGCCGGGGTCTTCGACGGGTTCATGCGGCCACGCTAGCAACGATCGGATGTCCCGGCCAGAGCAACTTCCCGCCGGGCGTTGTTTGCCTCTCCGATATGGATCCGGCGGTGTGTGACCGCGCGGGCGAGTGCGTCGTCGTGGGTGACCAGGACCAGTGCGCAGTCGTGGCGGTCCGCCTGGTCCAGGAGGGACTTCATGGTTTCTTCCTGGGTGATGAGGTCCAGGCGGGAGGTGGGTTCGTCAGCGAAGATCAGGGCGGGTTCGAGCAGCATGGACCGGATGATGGCGAGGCGCTGCAGTTCTCCGCCGGAAACCTGCCCGGGGGAGCGGTGGAGCAGCGCCGGGGCGAGGCGGAGCGAAGCCATCAGTTCCTCGAGTCGTTCCGGCTTGAGACGGTGCCGGCGGATGACATCCCCGAACGAGTTCCGGAGCGGAACGCGTGAAGGGAAGGCCATGGCCGGGTCCTGGTAGAGCTTTTGCAGGCGGCCTCCGTCCAGCGCGTCGGAGTGGTGTACGTATCCTTTGTCCGGCGGCAGAAGGCGCAACAGTACGTTTCCCAACGTGGTTTTGCCGCTGCCGCTGGGACCGCTCACTGCCACCCGTTCCCCTGCGCGGATGGTGACGGCGAGGTCCGAGAAGAGTTCCTGGCCCCCGAAGGTTTTGGCAAGCCCTTCTGCTGTGATGAGGGCGTCGCCGGTTGCGCGCGCCGGGGCTCCGGTGCAGTTCCAGGAGTTGGTCCAGTTTGCCGGTTCGGCCTCCAGCAGCCGGCGGGTGTACGGGTGCGCGGGTTCGGTAAGCACCTGCCGGGCCGGGCCCTGTTCCAGGATGTGGGCGTCTTTCATCACCAGGGCCTCGCCGCCGAGTCCGCGGGCCAGATCCAGGTCGTGGGTGATGGTGAGGAGGATGCCGCCGCCGTCGAGGTGCCGTTTGAGGAGTTCTGCCAATTCGGCCCGGGCCGGCTGGTCCAGGCCTTTGGACGGCTCGTCCGCAATGAGGACCGGGGCGTTTCCAACGGTGGCGGCAGCAAACGCGACGCGTTGAGCCATGCCGCCGGAGAGCGTGTGCGGGAACGCGGCAGCGGCGTGTGCAAGGCCGAGGGACGCGAGCAGGGTCCCTGCCGTCCGGCGTGCGTTCCGTCTGTCCACCGGGAAGGTCCGGGCGCCTTCGGCGACCTGTTCGCGTGCGCGCATGGTGGGGTCGAGGGCGAGCACGGGTTCCTGGGGCAGAAGGGCCATCACCCGCCCCCACAGGGGACGCCGGCTGGTATGGTCGGCCAGGCCGTAGCTGCGGCCGTCGAGGGTCAGGCTTCCCCGCGCAGCGAGGTTTGCCGGGAGAGTGCCCATGATTGCGTGGGCAAGCAGGGACTTGCCGGAACCGCTTTCGCCGACGATCGTCACAGGACGTCCGGGCTCAAAGTCGAGTGCGGACACATCGACCAGGATGGTGCCGTTGTGGCTGACTGTCAGTTGGTTCAGGCGCATGCTCATGGGCGGGCTTCCTTGCGTCGCAGGCTCAGCAGCCCGATCAGGATGGCGGTGAGGACCAGTACCGGGGCAACCGACATCCAGGGCGCCTCATGGTAATAGGGGAACGCCTCGGTGATCATCAGACCCAGTTCCGGTGTGGGGGGACGGATGCCGACGCCGACGAATCCGAGGGTGGAGAGGGCGAGGATCGAAGTGCCGACGCCGAAAGTTGCCATCGTGGCCAGCAGCGGCCCCAGTTCGGGCCAAAGGTGACGGCAGAGGATGTGCACGGGTCCCAGTTTCAGCAGCCCGGCGGCCTCGACGGCAGGCCCGGCGAGCAGCAGGCCGCTGCGGGCACGGACCATACGGAAGTATTCCACCCACTGCGCCATGGCCAGCCCCACGCAGAGCGTCCAGAGATCGCCGTTTGCGAGGGCCGAGAACATGAGGACCACCAGCAGGGCCGGCAGGGCGATCATCGCTTCGGACAGGCCATGGAGGACGGTGTCCAGCCAGCCGCCACGCCAGGCAGCGGCGATCCCTGCCAGGGTTCCGACCAGCAGGGCCGTGGCCACGCACAGCACGGCCATCAGCAGGGACAGCCGGGTGGCGTGGGCCAGCCGGGCGACGACGCTGCGGCCCAGGTGGTCACGGCCCAGCGGTTCGGCCGGGCTGGGTGCCTCGAGGAACCGTGACAGGTCCTGGTTCGCGTGCTCCGGCCAGAGAAGCGGGCCGGCGAGGGCGAAGAGCACCAGCACGGCCAGGAGTACCGCGGCGCCCCGAAGTGCGGCCGTACCGTTACCGCGCGGCTGTGGCGCGTTCACAGGACCACGTCCCGGCGGCGCGGGCGGGGGTCGATGGCGAGTGAGCCCAGGTCGACGACAGTGTTCAGGGCAACGACGAGGAGCGCCAGGGCAAGCGCCGTCGCCTGGATCATAGGGATATCCCGCCAGAAAATCGCATGCACGAGGGCGTGACCCAGGCCGGGCCAGGCGAAGAGGCTTTCGACGACGACCACGCCCTCGATGAGGATCAGCAGCTGCACCCCGATATAGGCAATCAGGGTGACGCCGGTGTTCCTGAGCACATGGCGCAGGAACATGAGGCGCTCGCCGAGGCCTTTCGTGGCGGCGAAGCGGACGTACTCGGACTGCCGGATCTCCACGACCGTATCCCGGGTCACCCGGGCGAACAGCCCGGCGAGTCCGACGGCGAGAGTCGCCGCCGGGAGCACTAAATTGCCGGCATCGCCGTGTCCTGCCGCGGGGAGCACTCCGAGGTGGACCGAAAAAAACAGGATCAGGACAAGACCGAGCAGGAAGGGCGGCATCGCCCGTGCGGCGGAGACCCACAGTGACATGATCCTGTCCAGGAAGCCGCCCGGCCTGTTAGCGGCGAGGGTTCCGGCCGCTGCACCGACGGCCACGGCGAGCGCCAGTGCCGTCGCGGCCAGCTGCAGGCTGCCCGAAAGGTACAGCCCCAGTTCTTCGGCGACACTGCTTCCGGTGACCAGCGACGTGCCCAGATCCAGGACAGCAAGGTCCCCGAGCCAGTCCAGGAGCTGCTCCCATGCGGGACGGTCCAGTCCCAACTCGTAGCGGACAGTGTCCGCCGACGCGGCCGTCACCTGGTCATAGCCGTAGCGCCCCGCAGCGATGCGGAAGGCGATGTCTCCGGGCAGGCTTTGCACGATGGCGAAGCAGGCCGTCGAGACGAGCAGTACTACCGCGGCGGCCTGGCCGGTGCGCTGGCGGAGAACCCGGAATGCCGGGCGGGTAGAAGACAGTGGCGTGGTAGTGGATGAGTCCATCAGATTCCCCCTGCCTACTTCGTCCAGGCCAGGTCGGCAAGCCGCCACGAGCGTTCCAGCGGGTCCAGGACGAGCCCGTCCACGCGCGGGCTCACTACGGCACTTTGCCGGTACCAGGCCACGGGGATGACGGGCAGTTCGCTCTGCAGGATGCCTGCCGCCTTCCGTCGTCCCTCCGCGAGGCCGGCGTGGTCAGTACCGCCGGCCATGGTGTTCAGCGTCGAAGTCAGGGCCGGGTTGTTCCAGCCCATGGCACCGTAGTCGGCACCGTCCGGTCCGAAGTCGTCGGCCAGCGTGACCAGCGCGTCCGGAACCAGTGCGTAGTTGCGGGCATAGAGGCCTAGCTCGAGGGAACCGTCCTGGTGCCCGGCGGGAATATCGCTGGAATTGCCGACCTTCACGTCCAAGGCGATCCCAAGATCCATTAGCTTGGCCTGAATTGCGGTGGCAAGGACCGGAAGTTCGGGGCGGTCCGGGAAGGTGCGCAGCGTGAGGGCGAACTTCCGGCCGCCCTGTTCCAGCACGCCGTCGCTGCCGGGGCGCCAACCGGCGGCGGCGAGCAGCGCCTTGGCTCCGGAGGGGTCATGTGCCAGTGGGGCGGCTGAGTCCTGATGCCATCCCGGAAGGGAGGGTGGGAACAGCTGGGTGGCGGCCATCTCCGGATCCCGGAGCAACGCCCTTGCCATCGACGCACGGTCCAGGGCCATGCTCAGTGCCCGGCGGACCCGGACATCGCCCAGGATGTCGTGACCAGCATTGACCTTGAGCAGGATCGTGCGGGGCAGGGTCGCGGTGGCGATGGTCAGCCTGCCGGCCTGCTTCAGCCGCTGGAGACTGGTCGGGTCCATGCCGAACGTGACATCGGCCTGGCCACTTTCGGCCATCAAGGCCCGGCTCTCTGCGCGCCCGACGGCCTGGTAGTTCACCTCGGCGATCGCCGGCTTCTTACCCTGCCATTGTTCGAAGGCCGTGAGCTCGATGTTGGCCGGCTGTTCCAGCCGCTGGACCCGGTAGGGGCCGGAGCCCACGACCTTGGTGACCACCCGGTCGGGGCCGTAGGAGCTGGGGGCGAGAACCTGGGTGCTGGTGTGGGCGAGCACTGCGGCGAGCGGAGCGAACGGCCGGGCCAGGTCCACCCGCACGGCCCCGTTGTCGCCGCTGATGGTCTTCACCGGAACGGCAGCCAGTGGTGTGCCGGCCTTGGCACGGGCAGTGTCCAATGCCGCGGCGACAGCATCAGCGCTCACCGGAGTTCCGTCATGGAAGAGCGCACCGGGCCGGAGCGTGAAGAGCCAGGTCAGCCCTTCGGCGGAAACATCCCAGCCGACGGCAAGTCCCGGCTGCAAGGCGCCTTGAACATCAGCGTCGACGAGTGTCTCGGCAACCTGCAGGCGGGTAAAGAACCCTCCGCTGGTAGACGGGTCCAGGCTGTGAAGCTCAAACTGCCCCACGACCTTCAGCGGCCGCTGCGGCGATTGTCTGCTTCGTTCCCCTTCGCCGGCGCATGCCGCCACCACCGCGACGGCGGCGACCGATGCCGCCAACACTTTTATCCTGCCCCAAGTCATCTGCTGTTCCCTTACTCATCGTCAAATATCTGTCGTCTGCCCGACAGCCTAAATGCAAATGATTATCAATAACAATCGTGACGGGATTGTTTGTGTTGGCTTTGTATCTGAGAATGATTCTCATGTATGGTGGCGCCACGCCCGCCATCCTCGGAGGTCGATGTTGCCGGCTTTGCGGTCGGCTTTAGGTGGCATCCGCGACGGAAGCTGGGCCGGGAAGACGCCGACGCCACCGAAGGCCCGCCAGGGCTGATCCCCGCCGTCCCTGCTGTGACGGTTAGCAGCAATCATCGGCCAGCTCTTAGCTTCAGCCGAACGTGCAGTGGACGATGACTTTGCCGAGGGCAGTCTCGAGGACGGCGAGTTCCTGGTCGTCGAGCTGTTGGACGAAGAGTTTGGACACACCGCAAAGATGGGCCGGCACGGTTTCGGTCAACCGCGCGATACCGGCATCGGTCAACGCGACAACCACGCCGCGCCCGTCCTCAGAGGCGTTGGACCGACTGACCAGCCCCTCAGCAACCAACCCCGCGACGCGGCGGGTCAACCCCGAACGTGAGAGGAGAGCGCGGGCAGCGAGTTCCGTCATCCTCAGCCGACCACCTGCGTCAGCCAGCTGAGCCAACACGTCGAAGTCGGCAAGGCGCAGGCCGGTGTTTTCCCTGAGATCGATGTCGAGTTGGCGCATCAGGGTGGCGTGAGCCAGCAGCAAAGCCCTCCACGCCGGCTCTCCGCGCCGTCCGGGCAGCGACTCCTCGACAAGCCGCCCGAAGAGCGCGGTCACCGCAGCGGGCGGGGAATTTTCGTGCATGCCCACCAGTTAACTCCATATGTATTTGCATTCGCAAGTACTTGGAACGGAACGAACTTTGACCGAGTTCATGAAAGGAGTCGACCATGAAGCTCAACAACATCCCCCTCCGCCTGACCACAGGAGCATTCATCCTGAATACCGGATTGGGCAAACGCAAGCTGGACAAGGACAGCGCGGCCGGGCTTCAGGCCATGGCGGCCAGGGTTGTACCGCCGGTCCGCAGAATCGACGCCGAGAAGTTCGGCAAGATGCTCAGTTATGCGGAGATGTCCCTGGGTGCGGCACTGCTGACACCGTTCCTGCCGGGCCGGCTGGCCGGGATCGGTCTCGGGATCTTCTCCGGGTCCTTGTTCGCGATGTACCTGAGGACGCCCGGCATGACGCTGGAGGACGGCATCCGCCCCAGCCCGCAGGGAACCGGACTGGCAAAGGACATCTGGATGCTCGGCATCGCCGCGGCCCTCGTACTGGACCGCCAGCCCGGGCCTGGCAATGCGGCCCGGCAAGCCGTGACCATCATGGGCCGGGAGCGCCACAACAAATGACTGAATACGCAGTGGACCCCGGGGCGGGCAGCCCCGCAATCACACTGGGCCTCGATACCTTTGGAGACGTCCATACCGACAGCTCCGGGACTCGGCTTTCGGACGCCCAGACCATCCGGAATCTCGTCGGCGAGGGAGTGCTCGCCGAGGCAACCGGCCTGGACTACTTCGGGATCGGCGAACACCATACGGAGAGCTTTCCCCTCTCAGCCGGCGACGTCGTTCTCGCCGCAATCGCGGCCCGCACCTCACGCATCCGCCTCGGCTCCGCTGTCACGGTCATCAGTTCCGATGACCCCGTCCGGGTTTTCCAGCGTTATTCCACCCTGGATTCACTGTCCAACGGCCGCGCCGAAGTGATCCTCGGACGAGGATCAAGCACCGAGTCCTTCCCGCTGTTCGGGTACGACCTCCGAAATTACGATGAACTGTTTGAAGAGAAGGTCAACCTCTTCGCCGAGCTCCTTAAGGAAAAACCCGTCACCTGGAGCGGCAATACGCGGGCAGCCTTGCACGGGCTGACGGTATATCCGCGCACGGAGTCCGGACATCTCTCCACCTGGATCGGCGTCGGCGGCAGCCCGGAGTCGGTGGTGCGCGCGGCACGGTACGGCTTCGGGCTCATGATTGCCATTATCGGCGGGGAAACAGCACGTTTTGCACCATTCGCAGGACTCTACCACCGGGCCCTGGCCGAGTTCGGGCAGGGCCGACAACCCGTCGGCGTGCATTCGCCCGGTCACGTTGCCGCCACCGATGGGCAAGCGATCGAAGAGTTCTGGCCCCACTATGAAGCGGCGTTCACCGAGGCCGCCAGAGCCCGGGGATTCAGGCCTCCGACGAAGCAGAACTTCCTCCGGGACGCCGGGCCGGGGGGAGCACTCTTTGTGGGTTCACCCGACACCGTGGCACGAAAGGTCGCCGGGACACTCAAGACACTCGGGGCAAGCCGCTTCGACCTGAAGTACGGCATGCCCGGGGTATCCCAGACCAAAATAATGACCAGCATCGAACTCTTCGGCTCCCGGGTGGCTCCTCTTGTGCGGGACATGATGGCGGAGGCACACGGGCGGCGGGAGGTGCCGGGCAGCTGACCGCGGCCCCGGCAATAGCTGGCACGATTATTGCACCCTAGGGACGCGGGGCCTTCGAGGGTACATCCGTTGTTGCTGCTGCCCGCGGATTTTCCGTGCCCGTCGCGGGTCCGGCGCCGAAGCTGCCGAGCAGGGTGAGGGAATCAGCTGACGGGGAGCCTGGCTTGGCTGAATATACGCGGAGCACCTGATCCGGATCCTCCCGCAGGGCCAGGTCTTCAAAGTTCAATTCCAGGTCTCCGACGATCGTGTGGCGGAGCCGAACTGGCGGAAGTCCTCGCTGCATACCGCGAGTTCGCCGACGAGTTGATTGGCCCGGGCGTCGTTGGGATGCCGGCCTATGTCCGTACGCAGTGCACCGACAGCTTCGGAGGCGACAGCCTGCCAGTCGCGGAAGAGCTCCCGTGCCCTTGGATCGAGGATGATCCACCGGGTCAGATTCCGTTCCGCCGCCGGCATGGCTGGGAAATCGGCCAGCAGGAGAAATGCCAGGCGGTTCCCGGCCAGCACGTCGGTGCGACGGCCAAGAACCAGGGCGGGCACGTTGTCTACGGCGCCCAGGAGTTGGCGCAGCGCGGGCCGCACGCCCTGCGCGGGAACGGGTGATCGTTGGGCCCTTGCGCAGTTCTCCAGCAGGTCAACCATGTGCGCCTGTTCGCCGGGATCGAGGCGCAGGGCCCGCGCCACTGACTCCAGGACGGCGCGGGAGGGATGGATGTTGCGGCCTTGTTCCAGCCGGGTGTAGTAGTCGGTGCTTACGTCGGCCAGCCGCGCGATCTCCTCGCGCCGCAGCCCCGGGACCCGCCGGCCGCCGGAACCGGACGCTATTCCGGCGGCCTCCGGCGTCAGCCGTGACCGCATGGCTTTCAGGAACTTTCCAAACTCCGCACTTTGACCCATGTAATCCATTCTGCCGGGCGGGAGCCTTGCTTTCCATCGCGAAGGTAGGACTGTCATTCCTAGGAAATGCAGGGAGCGGCAAAACTGCTGACATCAGTTCCCCATGTCCCGTAGCGTCAAATGCATGGCCCGCCACAGGGCCGTGCATCGGTGGAAATCCAATTCACACGACAGGAAAGAACTATGGATAATTCGTTGCTGATGGCTTTCCTAGCCATCAACTCAATGGAGCAGGAGGCACGCAGTGCGTTGCCGGACGCGCCTCAAGTTACGGCACGGCGCGCCCGTTCCACACACCGGGTACGGCTCCGCCTGCGGGGCTGGCTGGCGGCCGCACTGCACGACGCCGCCCGCGCAATAGAGCCAGGCCCGCCCATGCTCACCGAGCCACGACGGTAAGCAGAGAATCCACCTAAACGGAAGAATTGATCATGTCCCAAACGCCTGAAACAAGCATCCCCACCGTGACCCTGAACAATGGCCTCCGGATCCCGCAACTGGGCTTTGGCGTATTCCAGGTCCCGCCGGAAGAGACCCAACGCATTGTCGAGGATGCCCTGGCTGCAGGCTACCGCCACATCGACACAGCCGCCGCGTACCGGAACGAGGCCGGAGTCGGGGCCGCCATTTCCGCATCGGGGATCCCCCGGGAGGAAATTTTCCTCACCACCAAGTTGCGCAACGGCGAGCAGGGCCAGGCCCACAAGGCCTTCCTGGACAGCCGCAAAGCGCTGGGAGTCGACTACGTCGACCTGTATCTGATCCATTGGCCAGTGCCGTCTCAGGGGCTCTTCACCGAGGCCTGGAAGGCCATGGAAAAGCTCTATGCCGGCAGCGAGATCCGCGCCATCGGAGTGTCGAACTTCCTGTCCGGCCACCTGGATACCCTCCTGTCGGCGTCGGACGTTGTCCCGGCCGTCAACCAGATCGAAATCCATCCCACCTTCCAGCAGCAGGACTTGGCCGCCAGGTGCCGGTCGTTGGGCATTGCTGTCGAGGCGTACAGTCCCTTGGGCCAGGGTGCGGACCTCGGTGCGGCCACCGTGAAATCGCTGGCCGGCCGGTACGGTGCCACACCCGCCCAGATTGTGCTGGCCTGGCATCTCGCCCAGGGCACGATCGTCATCCCCAAGTCGGCCGACAGCGCGCGCATGCGGGAAAACCTCGGCGCCGCGGCCGTCCAGCTTACCCAGACCGAAATAGCAGAGATAACGGCTCTGGAGGTGGGCGCCCGTGCCGGCGCCGATCCCGCCGTCGCCGCGCACAGCCAGCTATAGCCCGGTCCGGTCCGGTGCGTCGCGCCGTTCGTGGGTTTGTCCGTAGGGCACATCGCGGCTGATGGCGACCATATAGGTGGTGTAGTTGTGCCGGGTGACGAGGATGCCGTGGCGGCGTTCCTGCATGGCGCCTGTCCGGACGATGTCGACGGCGCTGTTCAGGTCTTTTTCGAGGGTGATCCGGTCGTTGGCGGTGACTTCCAGGACAAGGTCGGAGTGGTGCTTGATCATCGTGGTCTCCGTCGTGCGGGTTCGGCCAGAGGTACTGGCGGCGTCGGATGCGGGGCGGAAAGTCGGGGCCGGGCGAGGGAGGGTGAAGGCGGAAACGGTTGTGCTGGGTGCCCGGCATTCTCTGATGGGGCCTCGGCCGGCCGTGGTATCCGGCGGGCTGGACCGGCGTGGTTCTTCTCGCGGATCCACTGTCAGTGTCGGGGATAGCAGGGCAGGAGGCAATATGTGCGCCGATATTTGTCGAAACTGGAACTTCACGGCCATCCAAAATCCGCTTTCCATGGGTCGACGGGCACTGTTACCCGAGGCCCAACCGGCCTACACTGATTTTGCTTTCAGCGGCTGCGTTCACGAAGGGGACAGTCATGACGGTCATCGACCAGGTGCGAGAAGGAATGCATGTTGTGGCACCGGACGGGAAGAAGGTCGGCAAGGTCGAGGACCTGAAGATGGGTGATCCGGAGGCCGTCACTGCTGACGGGCAGACCGACCCTAAGACGGGCGGACTGGTCGGCACCCTGATCGACGACTTCGCGACATCCTCGAGGCTGCCCCGCCACTCCGCGGAGAGGCTGCTGCGGATCGGCTACGTGAGAATCAACAGGACCGGGTTGTTCGCTGGCCACACATACCTTGGCTCGGATGAGCTCGACAGGGTCGAGGGCGACACCCTGTGGCTCAAAGAGGATCTGCCCGCCCACCACTGAGGTGCCCCGGGGTCGGCCACCCTACCGACACAAGTTGTTCATCTGCGCGTCCCGTACTGGGGAGCGTCGCCCAATATCGCCCCGATACGGTAACAGCGATGAATGCTTTCGCGGCCCGGGACGCCGGGCCCGGTGAGCCCCGCATCGAACGCCCCCTGCGAGTCCCCGCCAGAAAGAAGCACGGACACATGACTGCCTCTGACTACGCCCACTTCATTACGACGTGCATCGCCGCGGACCCGGATCGGAACGAAAACCTGGCCGAAGATGAGATGTACGGCGTGTACATCAGCTGGTGCTTGCTCCGGAGCGAGCGGCCTCAACCTTCCCGGGCGTTTTGGGCCGCCATGCACGGGCTGGGCCTCAGGGAACGACGCCGGGTCGCGCGGCACTTCGTGCGCCCCGGACTCCGGACAACCGGACCTGCCGCTGTGGACTACATCCTTGCGCGGCGTCCCGCCCTCACCTGACTGAGAGTCATATCCCGTTTAGTCGCGTAACGTTCAGATTCTGTTTGCTTTCGTGCCGTAGTAAGAGGCGATGACCACTGATTCCGGAAGTCCCGGCCAGGCTCTGCGCCTGGCACCGCGCACCCTGGGCGATCTCGGGTGCGAGGCTCTCGTTCTGCCCGGGGACACACCGTCCGGAGAAGTGGAGGGGCTGTTCCGCGCCGACCGTGGACTTCGGGCCGTCGTTGTCGACGTGGACGGAATCCTCTCCCTCCTGACCAGGGACCAGCTGGATTACCGGATGACTGGACGCCTGGGTTACGGCCGGGCGCTAAACGCCCGTGTCAAGGCGGCAGGCTTACTTCCGCCGACCCGATTTGCCCTTCCAGCATCTCTGGATCTTAGGAGCGCCTCCGCGGCGCTGCTGGGCAGACCGGAAGAGAGCCGGTACGAGGATCTTTTGGTTCTGGCCGGAACCGGACCCCGCGTCGTGCCGGTATCGGAAGTCTTTGAGGGTTTGTCGGACCTGTTTCGCCGGGATGCGCTCCATGACCCGCTGACCGGCCTGGCCAACCGACGCCTGCTGCACGAGCTTGGCCCCTCGCTGGTCGGCAGCGCAGGGTCGTCCTCGACGGCAATCCTGTACGTGGATCTTGATGATTTCAAGGTCATTAACGACACCTTTGGACACCAGGCCGGTGATGCCGCGCTCGCCTGGTTTTCCGCGCGGCTCCACGCCTGCACCAGGGGGGCCGATCTGGTCGCCCGGCTGGGCGGCGACGAATTCGCGATACTCCTGGTCGACGTCGATGAGGCCACGGCCCGGTCGATTGCCCACCGGATCCTGAAGTCGCTGGCGGAACCCTTCACCCATGATGGACACGACGTCCGGCTCTCGGCGACCCTGGGCCTTGCCATGGCCACCGACGTCGAAGGCGAGGACGCGGCCGCGCGGCTGGAGTACCTGCTCCGCCAGGCTGACGCGGCCATGCTCCAGGCCAAACACGAAGGCAAGCGGCGTCTGGGGCGCATCGACCCGTGCCGGCCGCCAACCCGGTTTGCGCGCCAGGCACTGATCCGCAGGCGCCTTCCGCATGCCCTCGCCAACGCGGGGTTTACCCTGCACTACCAGCCGTTGATGGACATCGCCACCGGCCTGCGTCAGGGGGTGGAAGCCCTGCTGCGCTGGGAAGACCCGGAACTGGGCAAGGTCGCTCCGGACGAGTTCATCCACGTGGCCGAACACACCGGCGAAATCCACGCGATTGGCCGGTGGGTGATTGACCGGGCCTGCGCCCAGGCCCGTCTCTGGGCCGATGCCGGCACGCCCCTGGCAATTTCGGTGAACATTTCACCGCTTCAGCTCGCGGCCGGAAGCCTGGTTCCGGATCTCCATGACGCCCTGCGCCGGCACGGGGTGCCGACATCCCTGCTGAACATCGAGATCACCGAATCCGCCGCCGTCGCCGACCTCCGATCCGCCGCGGCCCAGCTGCGGGAACTGATCGACGCCGGCATTGGGGTAGCCCTCGATGACTACGGCACGGCATATTCTTCCCTTGCCATGCTGCGCGACCTGCCGCTGACCGGACTGAAGCTCGACAAGACCTTTATCGACACCATCGACACCGACCCGACCTCCGCCATTCTCGTGGCCGGCGTCATCGGCCCGGCGATAGCCCTCGGCCTGACGACCACCGCAGAGGGCGTGGAAAGAGACACCCAGCTCGAGGTCCTTCGCAGCCTTGGCTGCAACATCGCCCAGGGCTACCTCATCTCACGCCCCGTTCCACCGCACGAGCTGGACGAGGCCCGGGCAGAGCTGGAAACGGCCGCCCCGCGATAGACGGGTCAGGGCTACTCGGCGGACGGCCGCCGTCGTTGCTGTTTCGTCGCCGAGCGCTGTTCCTTGGCGGCAAGGCGACGGCGGTTCGAGCCCCGGGTGGGTTTGGTCGGGCGCCGACGGGCAGCTTCGGGAGCAAGACCCTCCGCCACCAGGCCGGCGAGCTTGGCGAGCGCGATCTCGCGATTGCGCAGCTGGGATCGCCGCTCGGAGGCGGTCACCGTGATTACTCCGGCGATGAGGCGTCCGTCCAGCCGGGTGAGCAAAAGCAGCCGTTGTGCCTCCGAAAGCGCCGCCGAGTCGCCGACGTTCCACGAAAGCTCAACGCGAGTGTCCGAGGTGTTGACGTGCTGACCGCCCGGCCCGGAAGACCGCGAGAAACGCCAGCCCAGTTCCGACGCTGGAATCGTGAGCGCGGGCGAAACCAACAGATCCATGCAACCAGCGTCGCACGACATGCGTGCGGTCGAAGACCCGGGGGCCATGTTGCAGCGTGCAGCTAGGTCCGGGCAGCCGGCAGTGGCCGGCCGTCGTCGGCAGTGTCCGGTTCGGCCAGGCCGGCACGTTTCCTGCGGGCCGGCAGGGTGAGAACGAACAGGCTTCCTGCCACAAGCCCGGCACCGGCCCAACCCATCGCCGGCAGCCGTTCACCCACCACTACGACCGCCAGGACGGCGGCCACCACTGTCTCCGCGAGGGACAGCGTGGTGGCCGTGCTGGCGCGGACGCGGGCCAGGCCCCAACCGAACAGGACATAGCCTGCAAACATCGGTATAACCGCCATATACAGACCGACGGCCAGGTTCTGCCAGGAAGCGACGAGTGGTGCTCCGGTGAGTGCCAGCACGGGCATGAGCAGCAGTCCGCCGACGCCGAAGACGGCCCCCATGGCGGATGCTGCGGGGATGCCCGTGTTGATCAGGCGGTGCGCGGCCCAGGAGTAGAGGGCATAGGTGAGCCCGGCCAGCAGTCCCAGGCCGATGCCGGCGGGCGTGGACCAGGCTGCGTCCGCCGCCGGATTGGCCGGCCCTGCTTCCGCAAAACACAGCAGTACGGCGCCGGCGACGCCAAGCACCGCGCCTGCCGCCCACCGGACGGTGAAACGTCGTTTGTCTACCACCCGTTCGATGACGGCCGAGGCCAGGGGAGCCGAACCAATGGAGACGACTGTGCCAACCGCCACGCCGGCCAGGTGTATGGAGGAGTAGAAGGCGAGTGGGTAGGCCGCGACTGCCGCTGATCCCAGCGCCACCGTGGGCCATTGGCCGCGGAGGGGTGATGCCAGCGCGATGATGGGGCGGGCAGCGACCGCGGCCTGGAGCAGGCCCCCGAAGCCCATTGCCACGGCTCCGATCGCCAGCGGGCTGACTTCGGGGGCGAAAGTCGCCGCTGTCCCCGTTGTGCCCCAAAGGACAGAGGCCGCCAGCACAAACAATGCGCCCCACGAGGTTCCCTTGAAGCCTGCGCCGTTCACAGGCTGCCGATCAGGGAAGCCGCGATCTGGCGGCTTTCTTGAAGGCAACGGTCATTGCCTTCAAGTCCCGCCCGGGCCATCGCGCCTTCAAGCAGGAAAGCCAGATGCCGCGCAATTGATCGGGCCTGCTCAGGCGACGAGGGGAGGAGCTCGGCCACGTGCTCCAACAACAGCGCCTCAACCTCCTCCTTGTGCTGCTGCACCACGGTCCTTCCGGGATCCCCGGCGGGCAGCTCGGCTGCCGCGTTGAGCAGGCCACAGCCCCGAAATCCGTTCACGTAGGCCAGGTTGGCGTGGTCCGCGTAGGCATCGAAGACCGCCAGGACGCGCTCGCCGGCGCTGGCCGCCCCGTCCAGCCTCGCCCGGTACAGCCCCAACCATTCCTGATGCCGGGCATCCAGGTACGCCGTTACCAGGTCGGCTTTGGAGGCGAAATTGTTGTAGAGGCTTTTCTTGGCCACGCCTGCCTCGGTTGTGAGGGCGTCGATTCCCGTTCCGGCCAGGCCGTCGGCGTAGAAGCGGCGGGAGGCAGCCTCGAGAAGTGCCTCGCGGGCGCGCCGCCGGGCCGGGGTGGGTCCGGGTGTGGTCTGTTTCTCCGTCATAAGTCCTCGCCAGCATACAAGTAAAAGTAGTTAGACCAGTATACCTACTCCGACATCTCCCTCCCGTCCCAAATGTTGGCGAGGTATGGGACCGACTGCGTGGGCAGAACGCCGAAGCGCGGTGCAGCCCGGCAATACCGGGCGACACCGCGCTGTCAGGACGTGACCGTTCAAACGCTCAGCCCTTGAAGGCTCCTTCAGAGGTACCTTCAGTAACCCAGCGCTGCGACAGGTAATAGATCGCCATGACCGGGATGGCGGAAATGACCGCGCCCGCCATGATGGGTCCGTACTGCTGCACGTCACCGGTGCTGAGGTGCTGGAGCGCGACCGGTGCTGTCATGACGTCCGGGCCCTTGACGAAGGTGAGCGCAAGGAACAGTTCGCCCCAGGCCATGGTGAAGGCCAGTGACGCCGCGGTGGCCAGCCCGGGGGCTGACACCGGCAACAGGATGCTCAGGAGGGTCCGCATGCGCGAAGCTCCGTCCAGGGAGGCCGCCTCCTCCAGGTCCGGCGGAAAATCGCGGAAGTGGCCCAGCAGAAGCCAGGTGCACAGCGGCACGGCGAACGTGAGGTAAACAACCACCAGCCCCATCAGGGTGTCCGCCAGCCCAAGGCCGCCCACAACCACGCTGAGCGGGATGAAGAGCAGGACCATCGGGGTGAGGTAGCTGAACAGGATGAGCTGGCTTGCAAGGTTCCGGCCCGGGAAGCGGATCCGGGCGATGGAGTAGGCAGCCAGCGTGCCAAGGATCATCGCAAGCATGGAGGTCGCTGCCGCCACGATGAAACTGTTCGAGATGTTGTGCAGGAAGTTTTCCTCGATCAGCACTTTGGCGTAGTTGTCCAGGCTGGAGCGGTCCGGCAGCCACGAGGGCGTCCGGTAGATGGCCGAGCGCGGCTTTAGGGAAACGATCACCATGTAGTAGACCGGCGGGACAACAAGGAGGACCAGGAAGGCCAGCCCCAGGTATCTGCCCAGGCGTCCGCGGTTTTTCATCGAATTTCCTTCTTCCGGCGGCTCAGCAGAACAATGAACAGCGCCATGATCGGCAGCGTGACTACGGCGTAGGCAGCGGCTTGACCCAGCTGCCGGCTTTGCAGGCTGAGATAAGACAGGACAGGGAATGTCATGGTGGTGGTCGACGGCCCGCCCTGGGTCATGAGCCAGACGTTTTCGAAGCCGTTGGCGGTCCAGATTGCCGAGATCACCGCGACGACGGCCACCGTGGAGCGGATCTGCGGGACGGTGATGTAGATGAACCGCTGCCAGGTGGAGGCACCGTCCATGCGGGCTGCCTCGTAGAGCTCACCGGGGATCGTCTGCAGCGCCGCGAGGATGGAGATGGCCCAAAACGGGAAGCCGCGCCAGACGGTGGCCAGGACCACCGAGATCCGGGCGAGGTCGGGATCGCTGAGGAACGGCAGGCCCTGCCCGACGACGGCTTCCAGCGCGACGTTCGCAGCGCCGTACGGGGCTTCGAACATCAGCCGCAGGCCCATGAAAGCCACGAAGCCGGGCATGGCCCACGGCAGCATCACCAGGAGCCGCCAGAATTTCCGGCCCGGCATCGGCTGGTTCAGGATGACCGCGACCAGTGTCCCCAGGACCAGTTTCAGCAGCAGGCTGACGCCAATGATCAGGATCAGGTTCCATGCCGCGGAGATGAACCCGGGATCGATTCCCAGCCGGGTGTAGTTGGCCAGGCCGATGAATTCTCCCGGCTGTCCTACCACCCGGTCGGTGAAGCTGAACCAGATGGAGGCGATGGTCGGGTAGCCGACCAGGCCCAGGATAACGAGCACGGCCGGCAGGGCCAGCAGCAGGCCCAGCCGCGCCTCGCTCCGGCGTGGCCGGGGGGCCGGTGCCCCCGGACGTGACGATGTTTTCGCGGGGGAGGTCCCCCCTGCGGGGGCAGCGCTGGGTGCTGCCCCCGCCGGACGGGAAGATTCCGGGGTGTTGGTCTTAGCTGGCATGCTGATCGTAAATCTTCTGGCAGGAGGCCTGAGCTTCGTTCATGGCCTGTTCGATGGAGATGCCGTCAACTACCACCCGCTGGACCATCCGGGGAGTGGAGAAGGCGTTCTGGTAGTCCGAGTATGCGGCGTTGGCGGTGTCCGGGTAGGCCGGAGCGGTGCCCTTTTCAGCCTGTTCGCGCAGACCGGCGTGCACCGGGCTTTCGGTGAAGACCGGGTACTTGAGCTGCGAGTTCAGTACGGGACCGTAGGTGGCGTTGGTCATGTATTCGGACATGTAGCCGTCATCGGCCAGCGACTTGAAGAGATCCGCGGCCAGGACCTGGCCCGCCTTGCTGGTGGTGGTCGGGACTACGCGGTAGCGGGGGTCGACCGGTGCGACCTGCTCGGCCGGTCCGGCCGGGAGGGCCGAATACCGGCTGACGTCGGCCAAATCCGGGTCATCCTTCTTCATGGAGTGGTACACGCTGCCGGTGTTGACAATGAACAGGGATTCGCCGGACATAAACGAGTTGTTATCGCCAGCGCCGTCCCAGGAAACCGAGGACGGGGGGAACTGGCCGGTGGTGTAGGCGCCCTTGATCCATTCGAGGAAGGATGCTGTCTTCGGGCTGGCGATCGTGCACTTCTTGCCGGCGTCGTCCGCGACGCGGCCGCCGAACGACTGCATCATCGAGGTGGTGAGGTTTCCGTCGAGAACGTTGGAGAGGGCAAAGCCCATGCCGTAGGTCTTGGGCGGGGCGGCGGCCGTCTTTGACTGGTTGAGCAACTCATCCCAGGTCTTCGGTGCCTCGGTGAATCCCTTTTCCTTCAGCAGATCGGCGCGCTGAAAGAGCACATTCCCAAAGAAGCCGAAGGGGACGCCATAGATGTTGCCCTTGAAGCTTTCCGCTTTGGTGGCGTTGTCAATGGACTTCAGCCAGCCGCCGTGCGCGCTGCCGACGGCCTCGTAGGTGTCCGGGACGGGCACAAGCTTGTTCCCGGTGGCCATCGTGGACATGAGGTCGTAGGGGACGGTGAGGGCGGTGGGGAGGGAGCCGGCCTCGATGGATCCGGAGACCTGCTGGACGACCTCGTTCTGGTTGACCTTGACGATCTGCGTCTCCACGCCGACCTTCTTGCCCCAGGCCTTGATTCGTTCCTCCTCGAGCTTGTTGCTGGACTCGGGAAAGGTCAGGCCAATCCAATACGTGAAGGGGCCCTTGAAGTCCTTTGCGGCCTGCTGGACCTCCGAGGAGGCTTCGGCCAAACCAGTTGCGGCTGCCTCGCTCTTCGGGGCGGAACTGCCGCAGCCGGCAGCCAGCAGGCCGACGGCCGTCATGGCGCCGAGGAACTGGAGTTTATTGCGTGGAATCATCTTCGATCCTTAGTTTGTCGGTAACTGCTGGTGTTCGTTGACGGTGCTTGGGTCAATGCGGTGTGGATGGGAAAGAAATCTGGACTTTCAGCGGGGGGTCCGCACGCTGGCTCATCAGGAAGGCGTCCTCGATACTGCCGAAGGGGACGGATTCCTCCACCAGCCAGGAAATGTCCAGGCCGGAGGATGTCAGGAGTTCCAGTGCGGGGGCCAGGCCCCCCGAGAACCGGAAAGTAGACGTCACCCAGGATTCGGCCCGGGTGATCGCCTGCACCGGAAGGCCGTGGCCGGCGGGCAGGTTGCCGACCAAAACCACGTGCCCGGTACCGGGCTTGGCGGCCTTGAGGGCGAGTTCGACGCCAGCCGGGTGGCCGGAGGCGTCAAACACGACGTCGAAGCTGGCTCCGGCGGCGACGTCGGCTGCAACATCGTCCGGACTGCAGCCGGTGTCTGCGCCATGTCCGACGGCGAGCTTCACGCGCCGGCGGCTGGGGTCGCTGACTGTGACATGGGCAGCGCCCAAAGCCCGGGCTGCGACGGCAGTGAGCTGTCCGATTGCGCCGCCGCCCACGATCAGCACGGTCCTGCCGTCGATGGCCGTTTTGCGCACGGCATGCAGCGCGACGGCAAAAGGCTCCAGCAGGGCGGCCGTGGCATCGTCGATGCTGTCCGGCAAGGGCAGGAGGTTGGAAACCGGCAGGACCAGGTAGCGCTGCAGGGCGCCGTCGTGGTGGGGGTCCACAGCGGCACTGCCGAGATAGCGGGTGTCGGAACAGAGGTTGTCGAAACCGGAGCGGCACTCACGGCAGCTGCCGCAGGCTTCGTTGGGGATCAGGGCCACCCGCTGTCCGGGGGCAAGCTGCCCGGCGTCGGGGGAGCCCAGGCTTTCGACGACGCCCGCGGCCTCGTGCCCCATCACGAACGGTGCCTTGATCGGGTACGTGGCCTTGCCGGCGTAGTACGCGGTATCGGAACCGCAGATGCCGACGGAGGTGATCCGTACCAGTGCATGGCCCGGGCCGGGGACGGTCATGGGGCGATCCTCCAGGACAATGCGCCCGGGGCCGGTGATGACCGCGGCGACGTTGGGTGTGATCTGCGTTACGGGAGGATGCATGGGAGTTAGCTTAGCTCTCACCTGTCAGCCTGTCTACCTATATGACAGGTAGATATGCTGCGGTTATGATGGAGATCCTTTCCGCACCACTTACAGGGGAACACGTGTCCACGCCACTGCCTCGAACAAAGCTCAGCCAACAGATGTTTGACGCCGTGATCGAACTCATGGTTACCGAGGGCCTCCAGCCCGGAGACAGCCTTCCCTCCACAGCGGCGCTGTGTGAACGGTTCGGTACCAGCCGGCCTGTTGTGCGCGAAGCACTCAGCGCGCTCGAAGCGGTCGGCCTGGTCGAGGTGCACGCCGGCCGGAACGCTGTGGTCCGGGATCTGGACGGCCACCTGATCCAGCTGTTCCTCACCCGGGCGTTGCAGCTCCAGGAGAACCCGCTGGCGGCCATGATGGAAGTCCGGGCGCCGCTGGAGATCCAGGCCGCCCGGCTGGCAGCCGGCCGCGCCGGCGATGCCGACGCGGACCGGCTCGACGCGTTGGTCCTGGAGATGGACCATGCCCTGGCGGATACCGCGGCCTACCCGCTGCTGGATATTGCTTTCCATATGGAGATAGCCCGCCTAACCGGCAACCGGGCCCTGCTGTGGTTCACCGAGTCGCTGCGCTGGCAGCTGACCGAGGTGATGACGCAGGTGCGCCGCTACCGGGAGGTCCACGGCCTGGTGGGCAATGAGCAGGAGGATCACCGGCGGATTGCCCGGGCGATCCGTGCCGGTGATGCCGAGGCGGCAGCCGTGGCCATGGAAGAGCACATGAAGACTTCCGTGGAGTATGTCCGGACGGTGGAGAGCTCCCGCGCCGAGGTCTGACCGCCTGTGCTCACAGGGCAGCCGCGGTTTCGGCGAGGGCAGTGATGCGGTCCCACTGTTTTCCCCGGACGGCGTCCGCCGGCGCGAGCCAGCTCCCGCCAACGCACTGCACGTTGTCCAGGCCGAGGTAGTCCGGAGCTGACGCCAAGGTGATTCCGCCCGTGGGGCAGAAGGTCGCCTGGGGCAGCGGAGCGCCGACGGCGGCGAGATACGCGCGGCCCCCGGCCTGTTCCGCCGGGAAGAACTTCATCTCCTGCAGACCGAATTCCAGGACGGTGAGGACTTCGCTGACGGTGGCGACGCCGGGGAGCACGGGCACGTTCAGGCGTGTCATCGCGTCGAGCAGGCGCGGGCTGTGGCCCGGGCTCACCAAAAAGCCTGCTCCGGCCGCGACCGCGGCATCAGCCTGGTCGGCAGTGACAATCGTGCCGGCCCCGACCAGGATCCCGGGCACCTCCCGGGCGATGAGCCGGACGGACTCCAGCGCGCTCGGGGTACGGAGCGTGAGCTCGATAATGCGGACTCCGCCCTTGGCGAGGGCACGCGCTACCGGAACGGCATCTGCAGCGCTTTCCAGGGTCACCACCGGAATGACCGGTGACAGCCCCAGTACGTCTTTGGCACTAAGCATGGTTTATCTCATTTCTCAGGCCGGCAAGACCATGATTGTCGATGATCCGGTACCACTGGGTCAGTGCCGAGGCGAACCCCTCGTCGCTGGCGAGCCCCTCATCGAAGACACCGTCGAACCTGAGCAGCGCCGACACGACGGCGGCCGGTTCCCCGGTGGCCGGCAGGGCAGCCTTGAGCCGGGACGCCAGCGGATCATTGAGGCTGATTGCGTCTGCATGATAGACGCGGTGCATCCACGCGGCGACGGCAAGTGCGGCCCAGCGGGGAATCCTGCCGGCGGCGAGGCTGTCGCGGATGGTTCCCAGGAGCCGGGGTGCGAGTTTCTGCGAGCCGTCGTTGCCCACCTGCGCCGTGGTGTGGCCCAGGGCGGGATTGGCAAAACGCAGGAGGACCGAGGCGCAGTACTGATCCAGGTCCAGGCCAGCAGGTGGCCGAAGCGTCGGCAACACGTCCTCGGCCATCATCCGCCGGCACGCGGTATGGAACGATTCCTCCGCCACGGCCTCGCTGATGCTCTGCAGGCCCGTAGCGAGCCCCAGATAGGCGAGCATGGAATGGCTGGCGTTCAGGAGCCGGAGTTTGGCGGACTCCCACGCCTCGACGTCGGTTGTCAGCTGCGCCCCGGCAGCTTCCCACCGCGGCCGCCGTCCGGCAAAGTCATCCTCGATGACCCATTGCAGGAAGGGCTCGGCCACAACGGCGCCGTCGTCCCGCACCCCCAGCTGGCGCATCACCTGCTCGCGGTCCGACGCTGTGGTCGCAGGGACCATCCGGTCCACCATGGTGCCGGGAAACGACGAGTTGGCCTCCAGCCAGGACACCAGCGGATTGCCTTCGGCCGCTGGAAGGTGGCTGATGAAGTCGTGGACCAGGCGTTTTGTCAGGGCGCCGTTGCCGGGCAGGTTGTCGCAGGACAGGATCGTGACAGGGCCCGCTTCGCCGATTCTGCGCTGGATACCGCGGACCAGCTGCCCGACCGCCGTTTGCGGGGGATGACCGGCGAGATCGGCCTGGACTTGTGGATCGGCCAGATTGAGCCCGCCGGTCCGGGGATCTATCCGGTAACCCTTCTCGGTGATGGTCAGGGAGATCACCGACGTGGATGCGGCGCCCATCAGCTGCACGGCCCGTTCGGGTTCCCGGTGGCCGGCGATGACGTCGTGGACACTGGAAATGATGCGCAGCGGGGCGGCGCCGGCGCCGCGTTCGGTCAGGGAGTACAGGCCGTCCTGCGGTCGAAGCTGTTCAATCACCGTGTCCGAGCGCTGGGTGACTCCGGTGATGCCCCAGCCGAAGTCGCCCGCGGCGATCATGGCGTCCTCCGTCATGACGGCCTGATGGGCGCGGTGGAACGCCCCGATACCCAGATGGACTATTCCGGGCTGCCCCCGGTCGTGCTGCAGGGGTGCCCGGAGGTATCCGGTCGGGACCGTTGCAAGGCTAAGGCGCGTCACTGTGCTGCCGCTCCCGTTCGTGCGTGGGCAACCGTCTGGGCGAAGGCCGGAATGAAGCCGGTGCCGCCCTTGCCGCCCACCACGAGGGATGCTGCAGCAACGGCATACCGCGTCGCGGTGTCGAGGTCGTCGCCCAGGGTGAGCCGGGCGGCAAGCGTGCCGACGAAGGCGTCGCCGGCCCCGGTCTGGTCCACGACGGCGGGTGCGGGGACAGAGTCAATCCACGTCGATTCGCCGGCACTGTCCAGCTGGACGCCGGCCGCTCCGCACGTCACAGCAACGGTCCGGGCGCCGAGGTCGCGAAGAGCCCGGCCGGCTGCTTCCGCCGTCGGGCACTGCAGCAGGGCGGAGGTCTCACCCGGGAAGGACGGTGTGATGAGCTGGGCCAGCGGGGCGAGTTCGCGCAGGTTTTCGGCGGCTGCCCCGGCGGTGGTCAGCCGCGGCCTGTAGTTGGGGTCGTAGACAAAACGGCGCGCCGCTCTGGCAGCCTTGAAGACAGCCGCGCGGGAACTGGCCGATATGGCGCAGGTGATGCCGCTGGCGATCACGGTACCCGCGGCGGCGATGACGGCGTCATCGACGTCGTCCGGTCCCAGCGAGGAACCGGCGCTGCCGGCCCGGGCATAGGAAAACTCCCGCTCGCCCAGGGGGTCGCTGTGCACCAGATACACGCCCTGCTGGCCGGGGCGGAAGCGCAGGAGCTCCGTGGAAATGCCGAGTTCTTCAATGCGGCGGGAGATGGCCGCGCCGAGCTCGTCGTCGGTCAGGACGGCCAGCAGCCCGACCCGGGCGCCGGCCGCTGCCGCGGATGCCGCCACGTTCAGCGCGTCACCGGAAATGCCCAGCTCCGCGGGAACGCCGTGGCCGAAGGGTGCGTCTGTGGCCACCTCGACCAGGATTTCACCTAAGACGAGGACATCAAAGGGTCCGGGAACTTTCATGTTGGTGGTCACCAGTCATGCACCGACCCGTCAAGGCGCCGGTTTACGGGCAGGTATTTCGGCTCGTAGGGCAACGCTGCGGCGGCCTCCTCGTTGAACTCGACGCCGAGCCCCGGCGCGTCGCCCGGGTGCATGTACCCGTCCTTGAACGTGTAGGAGGTGGAGAAGACCTCCTCGGTGGGGGTGATGTGGCCCATGTATTCCTGGATGCCGAAGTTCGGGATGCTCATGTCCACGTGCAGGGCGGCGGCCAGTGACACCGGGGACAGGTCACCGGCGCCATGGGATCCGGACCTGACTCCGTAGAGGTCTGCCAGGGAGAAGATCCGGCGCAGGTGGGTGATGCCGCCGGCATGGGAGACCGACGTGCGGATGTAGTCGATCAGGCGTTCGGAGATGAGCTGCTGGCAATCCCAGACGGAGTTCAGCACCTCGCCGACGGCGATCGGCGTCGTGGTGTGCTGGCGGATGAGCCGGAAGGCCGACTGGTCTTCGGCCGGCGTGGGATCCTCGATCCAAAACGGGCGGTACGGCTCGAGCGATGCGCCCAGGCGGCCGGCTTCAATCGGTGTGAGGCGGTGGTGGACGTCGTGCAGGACGTGCACGCCGTAGCCGAACTCCGCGCGGAGGTGGGCCATCATGGTGGGGGCGAAATCCAAGTAGGCCGTGGTTTCCCACAGGTCCTCCTGCGGCACCGACCCGCTGGCCGGCTCGTACGTCTTGCCGTCCGCCGGTGCAATGCCGTAGGTCTTTTCGATTCCCGGGATCGCGGCCTGGGCGCGGATCGCCTTGTAGCCCAGGTCCAGGTGGTGCTGGAAGTCGGCGCCGAGGTCGCCCAGGGTGGAGCCGCTGGCATGGCCATAGACCATAACGCCTTCGCGCGCCGCGCCGCCGAGCAGGTCATACACCGGCATCCCCGCGGCCTTGCCCTTGATGTCCCACAGCGCGACGTCGATGGCGGCGATCGCGGTCATGGTCACGGGCCCGCGGCGCCAGTAGGCACCCTTGTAGAAGTACTGCCACGCGTCCTCGATGCGGCGGGCATCCCGGCCGATCAGCAAAGGGCACAGGTGATCGCGCAGGTAGGAGGCAACAGAAAGCTCGCGGCCGTTCAGCGTCGCGTCGCCGATCCCGGTGATCCCGTCCTCCGTCTCGATGATCAGCGTGACGTAGTTCCGGCCGGGGGACGAAACCACCACCCGGGCGTCTGTGATTTTCATGGGGCGTACTTTCGTCAGCGGGAAGAGCCAAATAGTACTGCCATACAAGCACTACCATTCTAGTGTGTCAATGCCCTAGACTGTCGTTGTGCCTACACCAGAACCGCACGCCCCCCACGAACCGCGCCTGTCCGCCCGCGACCGGACGCTGGCCACGCTGCGCCGGCGCATCATTTCGCTGGACCTGCAGCCGGGCACTCCGCTGTCCGAGAACGAGCTGGCCCAAGAGCTTGGTGTCAGCCGGACGCCGGTGCGGGAAAGCCTGATCCTGCTGCGCGAAGAGGGGCTCGTCCAGGTCTTTCCGCAGATTGGCTCCTTTGTTTCCCGCGTTGACCTTGATCGCGTAACCCAGGCGCAGTTTGTCCGCGAAGCCATTGAATGTGCGTCATTGTCGGAAGTCGCCGCATCCGTGGCGCCGCCCGACACCGCCGAACTGCGCGGGAACCTTAAGGAACAACGCCGGGCACTCGCCGAAGAGAATGTGGAAGACTTTTTCCAGCTGGATGAAGACTTCCACTACGGTCTCCTGCGCCTTGCCTCGCACGAAAGTGCCTGGGCGACGGTCACCTCCGCCAAGGCCCACCTGGACCGGGCCAGGCGGATGAGCCTTTTTGAAACACGGTCC
>JBKKDK010000336.1:0-5302 GCA_046708245.1 Arthrobacter sp. | reverse complement strand
TTGGTCGCCATAGGTATCCCCACGCCGCTCAGTCAATGGCCAATCTGAAAGCCCTCTAGACCATTTTCCGCATTGAAAAAGAGAGTTCACACGTGGCTAATATCAAGTCCCAGAAGAAGCGCATCCTGACCAACGAGAAGGCCCGCCTGCGCAACAACGCAGTCAAGTCCGAGCTGAAGACGGCCATCCGCGCCGTCAACACCGCCGTTGAGTCCACCGACAAGGATGCTGCCGCTGCCGCACTGGTTGCCGCCGGCCGCAAGCTGGACAAGGCTGTCAGCAAGGGTGTTCTGCACAAGAACAACGCAGCAAACCGCAAGTCCGCGATCTCCAAAAAGGTCAACGCGCTCTAAGGTTTCCAGTTCACCAGAACTGATGATTGTGGCCGGCACCCCAGGTGCCGGCCACTTCCAGTTTAATGCGGGTGTCAGCGCCCGGTCAGCGCAGGCCAGCGAGACGCACGTGTCAGCGCCGGACGGACGTCGCTATCACCGTGACGGCATGCTCCACGGCGTACACCGGGTCCCGGGATTCGCCCTTGACCTGTGCATCCGCCTCGGCCGTCACCTGGATGGATCGGACCAGGCCCTCCGGCGTCCAGCGCCTGACCTCGCGCTGCGCCTGTTCCACCAGCCACGGCTGCATCCCCAGTTGCTTGGCGATCTGCGCCGACGAGCCCTGTGCCCCGGCCACCTTGGCCAGGGTGCGCAGCTTCGAGGCGAGTGCGGCCACCAGCGGCACCGGGTCGGCGCCAGTGGCCAGGGCATGGCGCAGCGTGGACAGGGCCAGCGGGCCGTTCCCGGCGAGGGCTGCGTCCGCAACCTTGAACGCGGTGGCCTCCACCCGCCCGCCGTAGTAGCGGTCCACCATGGCTGAGTCCACTCCCGTGGCGGCATCCGCAATCAGCTGGCTGCACGCGGCCGCCAACTCTGCCAGGTGCGCACCGACAGCATTGACCAGCGCATGCACGGCGTCGGGGTCAATGCGGCGGGCTGCTGCCTTGAACTCGGCCGTGACGAAGGCGATCTTGTCCGCGTCCTTCTTCAGCGGCTGGCAGTCAACCACCGGCCAGCCGGCTGCCTTGATCGCGTCCAGCAGTTTCTTCCCGCGCACTCCCCCGCCGTGCCGCAGGACCAGCACGGCGTCAGGTTCGGGCCGGGCCAGGTACTTCAGCCCGTCCGCAAGGAACGCGTCGTTCATGGCCTCAAGGCCCTCGACCTCGATGAGCTTCTGCTCGCCGAAGAGCGAGGGGCTGACGTTCATGGCCAGCGAGCCCGGCTCATAGCTGCCGGCGTTGAGCCGGGTGACTTCGACGTCGTGCGCGGCGGCACGGACCTGGCTGCGGATGCGGTCCATGGCGCGGCTGCCCAGGTAATCCTCCGGACCGCCGACCAGCACCACGGCAGCCGGCGTCACATCACGCCAGGTGGCGGTATTCGACGCGCCGGTCCTGGCTCGTTGGGTCTGGGCAGCAGCCACTCGTGATTCCTCCCGGAAGTTTGTTTGCAGACTCTAAGCGTGCCACGGCCCGACCGGACCACCAAGCCGTGCCGGCCCCTTCGACGGCGCCATCCCCTGCGGAGGCGGCAGCGCCGGGGGCGGGCGAGGATTTCGGCAATCCGGCCGTGGGCAGCCCGGGCCAGGGCGAGGGTCCCCGCCGGATGCAGGACGAGCCAGATTGCGGCGAGGACGGCCACGGAGAACAGCACCATCGTCGTCATGCCAAACAACCCCTCCGGCCACCGCTGGACTGCCCCGGGGAGGCCGGCGAAGAAGCGGGCCACGCCGGCAACCCCGCCCGCGCAGCCGGCGGCAACGGCAAGGGGCGCGTCGGCGAGCCACGGGGCCATCGGCACCAGCGGTACTGCGGCCGTGCCGAGCAGCGTGACCGGCGCTACCAGCGGGGCGGCCGCCACGTTGGCGGCCAGCGCGTACGTGGCAAGCTGGGGCTGCAGCAGCACAATCACCGGCCCGCAGAAGGCCTGCGCGGACAGCGGCACGGCGAGGCCGGCAGCCGCCCACCGCGGCACGCCCGGCGGAAGCCACGCCATGATGGGCCGGCCCGCCGCCACAATGCCCAGCGTGGCGAGTACCGAAAGCAGGAACCCGAAGCTGGTGGACAATGCCGGGTCGGCGAGCAGGAGGCCGATGACGGTCAGGCACAGGAAGCTGAGGCCACGCCCGCTCCGGCCGCCCGCGAGGGAAACGAGGCCGACGGCGCCCATGAGGGCGGCACGCAGGACGCTGGCATCGGGACCCACCATGAGGACGAACATTCCCAGTCCGGCCAGGCCCCCCGCCGCCGCCCACACCCGGCCGAGCCGGAAGCTGCGGGCAGCCAGCAGGAGCGCCCCGAGGACGAGGCTGCAGTTGGCTCCGCTGACGGCGGTCAGGTGGGTCATGCCTACCGTTTTCATCGCAAGGTCCAGTTCGGGGTCCAGCCGGCTCGTATCCCCGGTGACCATCCCCGGCAGCAGCCCTCCGGCATCACCGCCAAAGCGGGCGGCGGCGCGGGAGAAGCCCGCACGGAGCGAGGCGGCGCCCTGGTGCAGGGCGTCCGGGGCCGCCAGCGTGCGGGGGGCCGAGGACGCGGACAGCACGGCCGCCTCTGTCCGGCCGGGTTCGGCGGCGCGGAGTGTTCCCGTTGTCCTGATCCGCTGGCCCCGCATGGCGTTCGCCCAGTCCGGGCCGCCCAGCACCAGGACCCCCGCGGCGGCCCGGAGCCGCCGGGCATCGAAATCCATAGCCGTCAGCGTGGCCGGCACCGCCCACCGGCCGGCGGGCCCGGACCTTCCCGGCGACCTGAGCGGCCGCGGTTCGCCGGTGACAACGAGCTCCGCGGCGACAGAGCTGTGCGCAGCCACGGCGGCGGCGACGTCGGTGTCGTGCCGCTGCGCCGATGCAACGGCCGAGTGGGAAGCTGCCACCGCCGACAGCAGCAGTGCGACTGCCGCCGTTGCGGCCAAACTCCGCGGCCCCGTCCCGGCCCGGCCGGACGGCTGCGCGCCGGCAGTCTTGCGCCTGGAGGATGCCGCCGCCCGGAGCAGCACCGCCCCGGAGGCCACAAGCAGGCCCGTGCACAATGCCGCCAGCGCGGGCGGATCCAGCCAGCCGCCGGCGGCCGCCGTCGCCCAGACCAGCAGCGCCGCAGGAACCAGCCGGAGATCCGTACGGGTTGCAGCCGTCCGGGAGCGGTCCGTTCCGGGTCGGCGCGGGGCTGTAGGGCGGGAACGCCGGTCCCCGAACCCGGCGGGGCGGTCCGTCAGCCGGCCGGCCGCTTCCTGGCCGGACTCCGCAGGGCTGTCGCGGCCGGCTGGCTGTGCGCCGCCGACAGCAGCATCGATGTAGTGTTGCCAGCGGCTTGGCCCCACCATGTCAGACCCTGACCAGCGGCAGCAGGGCCTCGAGCAGCTTGGGCCCCACCCCGTCCACAGCATCGAGTTCGTCGACCGACTGGAAGCGCCCGTGCTGTTTGCGCCAGTCCACGATCCGCTGGGCCAGCACCGGCCCGACCCGGGGCAGGGTGGCCAGTTCATCGACGCCGGCGGAGTTCAGATTGACCTTCCCTCCCGTGGTTCCGTCCGCTGTCCCTGCGCTGCCGGGGCCGTCCGGCCCGGCGTCGCCGGCAGAGGCATCCGGCTGTCCCTTTTCCGGAACGAGGATCTTCTGGCCGTCCTCCAGGACAGCGGCGAGATTGAGCCGCTCCGGCTCAGCACTCACTGTGCTGCCGCCGGCCGCGGCGATGGCTTCGTGCAGCCGGCTTCCGGCCGGCAGGGCAACTATGCCGGGCCGCACCACGGCGCCGGCGACGTGCACTGTGATCCCGGCCGCCTGCGTTCCCGGTCCGGCGCTGGACTCCGGGCTGCCGGTGTCCGGGCCGGTGTCAGGGTCGCTCTGCGGGTCCGTACCTTGCTGCTCTACGCCGGCTGACGAGACCTCGCTGAGCGGGACCACCCGGGGCGTGCCGGTGGCCGCCTGCCACCAGAACCAGCCGGCCAGCACGGCCGAGAGTGCACCAAGCAGTACGGCGGCGCGCAGTCCGGTGCGGCGGCGCAGCGCAGGAGCGGCGGGACCCCGTTCGCGGGGTGATCCAAGCGCGGTGCCGGCAGCCGGAAGCTCCAGCTGCCCCGCCGGGCCGCCGTCGACCGCCGGGCCGACGGGGGTCGCGGACAGCCGGTGCCGGTGCTGGTTCCGGGGTGACATAAGACCAACGGTAGGGATTCCGCGGCGGGACGCCCATGCCCGGCAGGGTCTATGTGGAAAGCTCCGGGGCACGCGGAGCCGGGACCGCCGGGGTACTGCTCTCCCCCACAATCACCGCAAGCACGCCGAGGCCGGCGTGGGCGGCCAGGACGGCCGGCAATGCACTGGCCTGCGCCGCCGGACAGTCAGGCAGCAGGACGGCGAGGCGGGCAGCGAGGCGTTCGGCCTCCGCCTGGTTGCCGAAATGATGTACCGCCAGGCGGGCCCGCCCGGCCGGCCTCGCTGCGGCATCGGCGGTCACGATTTCCTCCAGCCGGGCCACCGCCCTGGCCGCGGACCGGACCTTTTCCAGCGGGACGATCTTCCCGTCCTCCACCGCCAGGATGGGTTTGACCGAAAATACTGTGCCCCACAGCGAGGCGGCGGCACCGATCCGTCCGCCGCGGCGCAACTGCTCCAGGCTCGGCACATAGAAGTAGACCTTCGTGCGGGCCAGCCGTTCCTCGGCGAAAGCCCGGATGTCTGCGGCGCTCCTGCCATCCGCCGCGGCGATAACGGCGCTCTGGACACCCATCCCCAGGGCCATTCCGACGGTACGCGAGTCCACGACCTCCACCGGAATGCCGACCCGGGCGGCTGCGAGCCGGGCGGAATCGGCGGTGCCGGACAGTTCACCGGAAATATGGACGGACACCACCGAGTCAAACCCCAGCCGCTGCGCCGCCAGGTAGGCCTGCTCGAACTGCCCCGGCGAGGGACGGGACGTCTTCACGGGACGGCCGCAGGCCATGGCCACGGCGATGGTTTCGGCGATGTCGTCCTCACCCTCGCCGTAGATTTCCGCGCCCACCATAACGGGCATCGGGACCACTGTCAGCCGGCCGTCGGCCGTGAAGCCCCGCACCCAGTCCGCCGGGAGGGCGGCGGCCGAGTCCGTGACGACGGCGGTCCGCACCACGGGGGCGGGGGCACCGGGAAGGGCGCCGGGCCGCGTGGCCTGGCGGAGCCGGATGACGCGCTCCCTCAGCCACGGCCATCCTGCCGGCACGCGGTCGGGCATGGCGCACCTCCTGGTCAATACGAAGAAGCCGGCCCCCCC
>JBKKDK010000335.1:0-4739 GCA_046708245.1 Arthrobacter sp. | reverse complement strand
CGCGGAGGTGCCTCCGGCGCTGGTCGCGCGGAGGTGCCTCCGGCACCATGGGGGACAGGCCGGAGGCACTCGGGACGCTATTCTGCGCGTGACGCAAGGCCGCATCCGGAGCCACTTTTAGTTTACTTCGCATCGGTCCGGCGCCACAGGGGGGGGCGGACTTCCGGGACCGCGTCCCGGGCTCCCGGTTTCATGACCAACGGTTCCTAAGCTTTTTGGCCGGGCAGTGCCATACTTGGCTCAGATTCGATGCTGACTTGACTGTCATCGGGGCAATTTAGGCGGACCGGGGGGCCACTACATGACGCTGGATACCGCGACGCTGCGTGTCTGCCTGGCGGTGGTCGATCTGACCCTGCTGCTGCTCTTCTACTTCATCACCTACCGGCGGACCCGGTCCGCCTACAGCGGCTGGTGGTGCCTGGCACTTCTGCTGTTCCTTGCCGGCAACGCCGCGTATCTGCTGGACGGCACCGCCCACCAGCTCTGGGCCAACCCCCTCGGCAATGTGCTGCTCGTGGCGGCAGCGGTCTGCATCTGGTCCGGTTCCCGGACCCTTCGGACCAGCCTTCCCCGGCTCTGGTACCTGGCCGCCGGCCCCGTCATCACGGCGGTGGCCTCGGTGCTGGACCAGCCGGCGACAAACGCCTGGCCGGGCGGACCGGTGTACCTCATGTTCATGGGACTGCTGCTCGGCCTTGCCTCCCGCGAGCTGTTCCTGCTGGACCGCAACTTTTCCCGCGTGCACAGGACCCTCGCGGTCGGGGCGGGCATCCTGGCCGCCTTTTACTTCGGCCGCTTTGTGGCGTTCGTGGCCGACGGGCCACAGGGGCCGGTCTTCCTCTCGGTTTTCGGATCCATCACCATGACGGTGGCGTCAGCCGTGATCATGGTGGTGGCCTCCTTCACCATGGCGGAGCTGAGCAATGAGCAGCTGACCGAGGACCTGAGGGCCCGGGCCACAATGGACGGGTTGACCGGGCTGCTGAACCGGACGGCGTTCCTGGACCTGGCCGCCCACGAACTCCGCCGCCTCCACCGGGTCCGGACCACCGGGTCGCTGGTCCTTGCCGACCTCGACCACTTCAAGACCATCAACGATGAGTTCGGCCACGCCGCAGGCGACCATGCGCTCAAGGCGTTTGCCACCGCCTGCGCATCCACCGTCCGCTCCACCGACCTCGTGGGCCGCTACGGCGGCGAGGAATTCATCCTCCTGCTGCCCGGCGTGACGCCGGAGGTCGCCACCGGCATCACCGCCGACATCAGCCGGCGCCTCCAGGCCTCCCGCTCCGGCCTGATTCCGCGGATGCCGACGGTCAGCTACGGCATCGCACCGGTCGGTGCCGGCCGGCCGGACCTGTCCGTGGTGGTGGCGTCCGCCGACGCGGCCCTCTACCAGGCGAAATCGCTCGGCAGGGACCGCTCGGTGCTCGCCGGCTACCTCGAGGAAGAGTCCGCCTGACCGCTAGGCAATGACGCCGTCGACCAGAGCCTTGGCCTCGGCCTGGACCTGCTTGAGGTGGTCCGCGCCCTTGAAGGACTCGGCGTAGATCTTGTAGACGTCCTCCGTGCCGGACGGCCGGGCCGCGAACCAGGCGTTTTCTGTGACCACTTTGAGGCCGCCGATGGCGGCGCCGTTGCCGGGGGCTTCCGTCAGCTTGGCTTCGATCGTCTCGCCCGCGAGTTCGGTGGCCGTGACGTCCGACGGGGACAGTTTCCCCAGGGCCGCTTTTTGCTCGCGGGTGGCGGCGGCGTCGATCCGCGCGTAGACGGGGTCGCCGAACTGGTCCGTGAGGCCCTTGTAGAGCTGCGACGGCGACTTGCCGGTCACCGCGGTGATCTCGGAGGCCAGCAGCGCCAGCAGGATGCCGTCCTTGTCAGTGGTCCACACGCTGCCGTCCATCTTGTTGAAGGACGCCCCCGCCGATTCCTCGCCGCCGAAGGCCCCTTCGCCGGAGAGCAGACCGGGAACAAACCATTTGAAGCCCACGGGCACCTCGACGAGCTTACGGCCCAGGCTTTGGGCCACCCGGTCGATGATCGAGGAGGAGACCAGCGTCTTGCCGATCACGGACTGCGGATTCCAGCCGGTGCGGTGGCGGTAGAGGTAGTCGATCGCCACGGCGAGGTAGTGGTTCGGGTTCATCAACCCGCGGTCCGGGGTAACGATGCCGTGGCGGTCGGCGTCGGCGTCGTTGCCGGTGGCGATGTCGAACGCGCCCGCACCGGAACCGGCGTCGGACATCCTGTTGATCAGCGACGCCATCGCCGACGGTGAGGAGCAGTCCATCCGGATCTTCTCGTCCCAGTCGAGGGTCATGAACGCCCACTGGGGGTCGACCGTGGGGTTGACCACGGTGAGGTCCAGATGGTGGCGTTCGCCGATCTCGCCCCAGTAGTCCACCGACGCGCCGCCCATGGGGTCCGCGCCGATCCGCACGCCGGCCTCGCGGATGGCGTTAAGGTCCAGGACCGAGGGAAGGTCGTCCACGTAGCTGCTGAGGAAGTCGAACTTCCCGGTGGTCCCGGCGCTGAGGGCATCGGCGATGGGGACCCGCTTGACCCCGCGCAGACCGTTCTCCAGCAGCTCGTTGGCGCGATTGGCAATCCAGCCGGTGGCGTCCGTGTCGGCGGGTCCGCCGTGCGGCGGGTTGTATTTGAAACCGCCGTCACCGGGCGGGTTGTGGCTGGGGGTCACCACGATGCCGTCCGCCTGCGGGGAGCCTGCCGGCGCCTTCCGGTTGTGGGTGAGGATGGCGTGGCTCAGCGCAGGTGTGGGGGTGTAGCCGTGGCGGGCATCGATCAGGACGTGGACGCCGTTCGCCGCGAGGACTTCCAGGGCGGAGTTCTGCGCCGGTTCGCTCAGGCCGTGGGTGTCCTTGGCGAGGTACAGGGGGCCGGTGATGCCCTGGCCGGCGCGGTATTCCACGATCGCTTGGGTGATGGCCAGGATATGCGGCTCATTGAAGGAGGCCTTGAGGCTGGAACCCCGGTGCCCGGAGGTGCCGAACGCCACCCGCTGTCCGGGGTCGCCCAGGTCCGGGGCGATGTCGTAGTACGCATCCAGGAGCGCAGTGAGGTCAACAAGGTCTTGGGGTTGGGCAACAGTGCCCGCGCGGCTAGCCATGGCACCAGCATGCCAGACGAGGACGGACCACAACATGATTTGGCCCGAATCCTGTCCCTGTGACGCAGAATTTCCCGATCATCACAACGGCGCGGCGGTAGTCTGGATCCAGGGACATTTAGAGGGGGTTGCCATGACTGACCAGCCAACACCGGGCAAGGACGAGACACCGCACGGCTACCAGCCGCCGTCGTACGCGCAGCAGCAGCAGCAGGGAGACGACATCGCCGCGACGCAGCCACTGCCGGACACCGGCTACGGGCAGCAGGCGGGCAAGCCGTACGGCGGTGACAGCCAGCAGTACGGGCAGCCCACGGGCCCCTTCAGCGGCGCATACGGCACCTCCGGCCAGCAGTACGGCCAGCCGGGACAGCAGTACGGCGCGCCCGGGCAGCCGGGAGCCTCCTATAACGCGTACGGCCAGCCGGCCGGCTCCTACAACGCCTACGGACAGCCGGGCTACTACGGTGTGCCCGCCGAACCCAAGGGCCTGAGCATCGCGAGCCTCTGCTGCGGCATTGCCGCGTTGGTGGGATTCGGGTTCTTTATCCTGCCGCAGATCGCCGCGGTCATCCTGGGCCACATGGCACTTTCGAGGGAGCCGTCCGGCCGGGGCATGGCCATCGCGGGCCTGGTGCTCGGCTACGTGGCGATCGCCATCACCATCCTGGTCATCGTGCTCTTCGCGGTCGCGATTGGCAGCGCACGCTACAGCGGCTACGGCGTCTAGCGCTGCGGTGCCGGGGCGGTGAGCTCCTCGACCAGCCGGCCGGCGTTTGCCTCAAGCCAGGCGCCCGCGGCGGCGGATGGTGTCGCCGACGCCGTCGGCCCGCGGCGCGGCCCTGCCGCACCACAACGTTCTGCGGCGTTATGTCGAGATGGCACACGAGCCCCGGAACGCCGTCATTCGCGCTGTCGCGGGCATGGGTTCGACGTCGGACGCCTCGCCTGGGGCGGGGGCGTACATGCGCGACTCAACCGGCGACCGGTGCCATGGATTCATCGGCTCAGCGTACGCCGCCCATGAGCTTCCGGATGGCCGGTGAGGCCGCGGCCAGGCCGGCGGCCAGCACAATGGCGGTTCCGCCGATGCCGATGAAGTATGGCAGCTCATCCTCCGGGTTGTACAGGCCGGACAGGATGCCGGCCAGCGTGGTGCCGAGCGATACCGAGAGGAAGAACAGCGCCACCATCTGCGTGTGGAAGGCCTTGGGCGCCAGCTTGGTGGTCACCGACAGGCCGATGGGGGAGAGGAACAGCTCGGCGAGGGTGAAGAGGAACAGGATTCCCACCAGCGCGAGCAGCGGCGTCTTGCCCCCGCCGGCCAGCGGGATGAAGGCCAGGAATGCCAGGCCCATCACGAACAGGCCAATCGAGAACTTCAGCGCCGACCCTGGCTGCTTCCGGCCCAGCCGGGTCCACAGCGCCGCCATGACGCCGGCGAAGATGATGATGAAGACCGGGTTGATGGACTGCACCCAGGCCGCCGGCATTTCCCAGCCAAACAGGTTGCGGTCCAGCTTCTCCTCCGAGTACACGGCGATGAAGGTGAACTGCTGCTGGAACAGGGCCCAGAAGGCGGCCGAGGCGATGTACAGCGGAATGAACG
>JBKKDK010000334.1:0-3290 GCA_046708245.1 Arthrobacter sp. | reverse complement strand
GGCTTTCCGCTGGATCCAGAAGACCTCCATGGACCGCCGCCTCAGCATGCGCGAGGTCGCCGAGACCATCATCAACCAGGTCAACTAGCGCCGGCCAGTACAGAAGCAAGACAAAAAGGGAGGGTCCCCGCCGCGTAAACCGCGTGGCGGGGACCCTCCCTTTTGCGTGAATCGAAGAAGCTAGGGCTTGGTGGCCTTCTTCTTCTTTTCCGGCCAGGGACCAAGCTTGTCCTTGGCGACGGCGGCTTCGCCGGTGCTGCCGAAGTCGGCCAGGTCGCCCACCTTGTGGACCTTCAAAAGGTTCGTGGAACCGGCCTTTCCGGGAGGTGAACCGGCGGCGATGACCACCAGGTCACCGTCCTCCACAACGTCGAGTTCCAGCAGGCTGCGGTCAACCTGGGCAGTCATCTCGTCGGTGTGGCCCACCATGGGGACCAGGACCGGCATGATGCCCCAGGTCAGTGCCAGCTGGTTCCAGACGTGCTCCACCGGGGTGAAGGCGAAGACCGGACGGGTCGGGCGCAGCCTGGAGAGGCGGCGCGCGGAGTCGCCGGACTGGGTGAAGGTACAGATGTACTTTGCGTCCAGCTGGTCGGCGATCTCGACGGCGGCACGGGTGATGGCGCCGCCGCGGGTCTTGGGCTTGGTGCCGAGCGGGGGGACGCGCTCGAGGCCGTGGACTTCGGTGGATTCGATGATCCGGGCCATTGTCTTGACGGTTTCGATCGGGAACTTGCCCACGCTGGTTTCACCGGAGAGCATGACGGCGTCGGCGCCGTCGAGCACGGCGTTGGCGCAGTCGGAGGCCTCGGCGCGGGTCGGGCGCGGGTTGTCGATCATGGACTCAAGCACCTGGGTGGCGACGATGACCGGCTTGGCCCAGCGGCGGGCCAGTTCGATGGCGCGCTTCTGCACGATCGGCACTTCCTCGAGCGGAAGTTCCACACCGAGGTCGCCACGGGCCACCATGATGGCGTCGAACGCGTCGATGATCTCGGGGAGCTGCTCCACGGCCTGCGGCTTCTCGATTTTGGCGATCACCGGCACGCGGCGGCCTTCTTCGTCCATGATCTCGTGGACACGCTTGATGTCTGAGGCATCGCGGACGAAGGAAAGGGCAACCATGTCCACGCCGCGGCGCATGGCCCAGCGCAGATCGTCCTCGTCCTTTTCGCTCAGCGCCGGAACGTTGACCGCAACGCCGGGCAGGTTGATGCCCTTGTTGTTGGAGACGTACCCGCCGACGATGACCTGGGCAACCACCTTGACGTCGTCGACGTCGATCGCCCGGAGGGCGACCTTGCCGTCGTCGATCAGCAGGGCGTCGCCCGGGTTGACGTCCTCGGTGAGGCTCTTCAGCGTCGTGGAGGCGATGTCCTTGGTGCCGGGAACGTCCTCGGTGGTGATGGTGAAGGTGTCACCGACGGCCAGCAGGTGCGGTCCGTCGACGAAGCGGCCAAGCCGGATCTTCGGGCCCTGCAGGTCCGCCATGATGGCAACGGGCTTGCCGAGCTGGCCCGCTGCCTTGCGGACGTTCTCGTACGTGGTGTCGTGCACGGAGTAATCGCCGTGGCTCATATTCATCCGGGCCACGTCGACGCCGGCCTCGAGCACGGCGAGAGTGTTCTCGAAGCTCGCAATTGCCGGTCCGAAGGTGGCCACTATCTTAGCGCGTCTCATATACCTACCCTAGTAGTCGATTGCATGGATTAAGTTGTTTCAAAATGAACGGCGGGAGGCCGTTGGAAACCGGGACTACAGGACGGCCATTGCCCGGTCGGTCGGCGCCACGGGGGCGGGCAGGATCGTCTTGCCCATGAGGAACTTGTCCACTGCCGCCGCGCAGGCGCGGCCTTCGGCGATGGCCCAGACGATGAGCGACTGTCCGCGGCCGGCGTCGCCGGCAACAAAGATGCCCTCCGTGTTGGTCATGTAGTAGCCGTCCCGGGCCACGTTGCCGCGGCCGTCGAATTCGGCGCTGACCTGCTCGGTGAGCCCGGCGGGCTCGGCTCCGGTGAAGCCGAGGGACAGGAACACGAGATCGGCGGGGATGATCCGCTCGGTGCCGGCCTTCGGAAGGCGCAAGCCCCCGACGAACTCCGTCTCCGCCACCTTCACCCCGGTCAGTTTGCCGTTCTCCCCCACGAACTCCACGGTGGAAGCGAGGTAGGTGCGTTCGCCGCCTTCCTCGTGGGCGCTGGCGACCTCGAACAGGGTCGGGAACGTCGGCCACGGCTGGTGGTTGGCGCGTTCCGCCGGCGGCTGCTTGCCGATTGCCAGGGTGGTCACCGACGCAGCACCGTGACGGTGCGCGGTGCCGAGGCAGTCCGCGCCGGTGTCGCCGCCGCCGAGGATAACGACGTGCTTGCCGGCGGCGTTGATCTGGTTCTCCACGCTCTCCCCTGCCACGACCCGGTTGGCCGGAACAAGGTAGTCCATGGCGAAGTGGACGCCTTCAAGGTCGCGGCCCGGGATCGACAGGTTGCGCGGCACCGTGGCGCCGGTGGCGACCACGACGGCGTCGTACCGGCGGCGCAGCTGCTCCCAGGTCACGTCGGTGCCGATGGCGACGCCGGTCCGGAAGCGGGTGCCTTCGGCCTTCATCTGCTCCAGGCGGCGGTCGACGTGCTCTTTTTCCATCTTGAAGTCGGGGATCCCGTACCGCAGGAGGCCGCCGACCTTGTCGTCGCGTTCGTACACGGCAACGGTGTGGCCCACCCGGGGCAGCTGCTGCGCAACGGCGAGCCCGGCGGGGCCGGACCCGACGACGGCGACCGTCTTGCCGGTCAGGCGCGCGGGCGGCAGCGGGTTGACCCAGCCGTTCTCGAAGGCCTGGTCCACAATCGAGACCTCGACCTGCTTGATGGTCACTGCCGGCTGGTTGATGCCCAGCACGCAGGACGCCTCGCACGGTGCCGGGCAGAGCCGGCCGGTGAACTCGGGGAAGTTGTTGGTGTCGTGCAGCCGCTCCATGGCTTCCTCGCCCTTGTCCCGCCAGACGAGGTCGTTCCACTCCGGGATCAGGTTGCCCAGCGGGCAGCCCTGGTGGCAGAACGGAACGCCGCAGTCCATGCAGCGGCCGGCCTGGCTCTTCAGGACACCCTTTTCCTGGGCCTCGTAAACCTCTTTCCAGTCCATGATGCGGACCGGAACGGGGCGCCGTGGCTGGGTTTCACGCTGACGTACTTTCAGAAATCCGCGTGGATCAGCCACCGGTCACCTCCAGGATTCGAGACCAAACTTCTTCGCCGTCGGGGTCAAGGCCCTCTTCGATGGCGTCAAGACGGGTT
>JBKKDK010000333.1:0-13638 GCA_046708245.1 Arthrobacter sp. | reverse complement strand
CGTTCGCCCTCGTAGATGCAGTCCACCGGGCATTCGTCGATGCAGGCCTTGTCCTTCACATCCACGCAGGGCTGCGCGATCACGTACGTCACGGCGCGCTACACACCGGTGTAGACGGTTTTGCCCCAGGTGAAGAAGTCCAGGGCGGACTTCCCTTGTTCGCGGAACGTGTTGGTGGAGGAATCCTTGACGCCGCCGAACGGCACGTTCAGGTCCAGGCCCGCCGTCGGCCGGTTGACCTTGATGACACCGGCCTGGGCGCGGGCCGCGAAATCCGTGGAGAACGCCAGGGAGTCGGTGCAGATGCCGGCGGTGAGGCCGTAACGGGAATCGTTGATTGCAGCGAGCCCTGCCTCGTAGTCCGGGACCTCCAGGACGGCCACCACCGGCCCGAAGATCTCCTCGGTTACGGCGGCGTCGTCGAAGGGCAGGTCGGTGAGGACGGCGGCCGGGAAGAACAGCGGACCGGCGGGGTCGCCGTCGTACTGCCCGCGCAGCAGTGTGGCGCCGCGTTCGACGGCGGTGCGCACCGCGGCCTGGTCCTGCTCGAACTGCTGGCGGCTCACCACCGCGCCCATGGCCGCATCCATGCCGTCGCCGGCGGTGTACTGCGCGGCTTCCCCGGTGAGGGCCTCAAGGAACGCGGCGCGGATGCCCGGGGTGACGTAGACCCGGGACGTCGCGGTGCACGCCTGGCCGGTGAGGCCGAACGCGCCGGCGGCGACCACCTTGGCGGCCTTGCGGGGATCGGCGTCGTCGAGGACCAGGACGCCGTTCTTGCCGCCCATCTCCAGCTGCACGCGGGCGCGGCGGGCGTTCAGGATCTCTCGCAGACCCAGGCCCACGTTGGTGGAGCCGGTGAAGGAGAGCCCGGCGATGCGGGGGTCGCGGGCCAGGGCGTCGCCCACCACCCGGCCCTTGCCATGCACCACGTTGAACACACCGGCCGGCAGGCCCGCGTCCTGCAGCGCCCGGGCGAGGTGGGCGGCGGAGAGCGGGGTGAGCTCGGCCGGTTTGATGACCACGGCGTTGCCGCTGATCAGCGCCGGGGCGGTCTTCCACGCCGGGATGGCGATGGGGAAGTTCCACGGCGTGATGAGCCCGACGACGCCGAGCGCCTCGCGGCGGGTGGTGATGGTGGTGTCCGGCAGCCCGCTGGGCAGCACCTCGCCGGTGGCGGCCCAGCCGAGCGAGCCGAAGAACCGCAGGACGTCGGAGGCGCGCTTGACCTCGCCCTTGGCCTCGGCGAGGGTCTTGCCCTCTTCCCGGACGAGGTCCTCGGCGATGGCGCTTTGGCGCTCCAGGAGCAGGTTGCCGGCGGCCATCAGGATGGCGCCGCGGGAAGGGGCGGGCAGCGCGGCCCAGGCCGGCTGCGCCGCGGCGGCGGCGGTGATGGCGGCGTCGACGTCGGATGCGGTGCCGCTGGGGGAGAGTGCGGCGGGCTCGCCCGGGCGGGCCGGGTTCATCCGCTCGGTGTCGGCGGCGCCGAGCCATTCGCCGTTGATAAGGTGCCGGGCGGTGATGAGCGCGCGGTCCGTGGAGCTCTCGGTGGATGTGGATGCGGTGGAAGTCATGGTGGTCCTTCGGGTCGTGGGGAAGGTCGTGGGGAAGAAGGGGGAGGGCTAGAGGCTGCGGATCAGGCCGCCGTCGCACCGCAGTGCCACGCCGGTGATGTAGGAGGCCGGGGCGCTGCAGAGGAACGCGGCGGCGGCGCCGAATTCCTCGGGTTCGCCGTAGCGGCGGGCCGGGATGCCCTTGCGGGATTCGAGCTGGATTTCCGCCACCGTGGTGCCGCGGCGCTTGGCGGCGGCCTGGTCCAGCTCGGCCACCCGGTCCGTGGCGATCCGGCCCGGGAGCAGCATGTTGACGGTCACGGCGTCCAGCGCGACCTCGGCCGCGAGGGTCTTGAGGTAGCCGGCGAGGGCCGCGCGCCCGGTGTTGGACACGGCCAGGTTGGGCAGCGGTGCCACCACCCCGCTCGAGCCGATCGCGAGGATCCGCCCCCAGCGCCGCTCCCGCATGCCGGGCAGCAGCTGCGACACGAGGGCGTGGTGCGGCTTGACCAGGAGCTCGAATGCGGCGGCGATGTCGTCCGCGCTGAGGGTGGCAGCGGCGCCGGGCTTGGGGCCGGGGCCGTTGAGCACCAGGATGTCGATGGGGCCGAGGGCCTGGACCGCGTGGTCGACGGCGGCAGCCACCCCTTCCGGGGTGCTGAGGTCCGCCTCGATGGCGACCGCGCTGTGGCCTGCGCTGGTGAGTTCAGCGGCGATTTCAGCAGCGCGCTCGCGGCGCCGGCCGGTGATGGCCACCCGCACCCCTTCTGCTGCCAGGACGCGGGCGACGGCGAGGCCCAGGCCGCCGGTGGAGGCTGCCACGAAGGCGGACTTGCCGCTGATTCCGAGGTCCATCAGTGCCTCCCCGCCAGAATGTGGACGGCCGCCGGGTGCGGGCCGAGGGCCGCGGCTGCCTCGGCCAGGTGGAAGCGCAGCCCGGCCCGGAGGACTTCCGGGAAGGCCGCGGCCGGTGCCCGGACCCCGGCGTCGGCAATCAGCCCGCGCTGGTGCAGGCATTCCTTGCGGATGGCCAGTGCGATCCTGGCCTGCTGTTCAAAGTTGATCAGCGGCAGGTAGGGCAGGAGCGCATCGCGGGCGGCCTCGTAGCCGTCCCGCTGCCACGCCCGCACGCAGGCGATGAGCGCCTCGGGGTAGGAGAACCCGGTCATCGCCCCGGCAGCGCCGGCCATGAGCTCATCGAGGAGCCCCTGGCCGCCGAGCCCGCCGAACACGGAAACATCGAGTTCGGCCGCGAGCCGGGCGATGGCTGCGCTGGTGGGCGGGGCCTCGGCCTTCACCGCAACGACAAACCCGCAGGCCTGCACCACGGAGATCAGCGCCTCGGTGCTGATGCTGACGCCGCTGGCCAGCGGGTAGTCCTGCAGCACCACGTTGGCGCCGGTGGACTGGTGGATGGCGTTGAGGTGTGCGATCACCACACCGGGGTGCGCGGAATTGACCTGCACCATAACGGCGGCCAGCCGGTCCCCGGTGGCGGCCTGGATGCTGCGGATTTCCTCGACGGCCGTCCCGGTGTAAAGCGACGTCACTCCCACCACGAGGGGCAGGCGGGTTTCCTCCACGGCGACTTCCAGGACCAGGTTGCGCTCGGCCGCCGTCAGGGCTGCGGCCTCACCGAACACGCCCAGGACCGTGAGTCCGGTGGCGCCGATCGACTCGTAGTACGCCACGAGCCCGGCAAGACTGTCGGTATCGACATCCAGGGCGCTGCCCTGGAACGGTGTGGCGACGACGCCCCACACCCCGGGTGCAAGGAATTCCTGCATCGGTTTCTCCTCAAAGCTTTGGTTGTTCATCAGGCGGGCCAAATCGTCTCTAGCGGCCGGGCCACACGGGCGGTCGCTTCTCCTGGAAGGCGCGCACGCCTTCGGCGGAGTCCGCGCTGTCCAGCGCAGCCATGAGGGCCGGGAGCCGGAGCCCGCGGGCCTCGGTGGCGGTCAGGTGCCCGGTCCGGGTGACCATCTGCTTCACGGCCCGCACCGAGGTGGGCGCACAGGCGAGTATCTGGTCCACCCAGCGCTGCACGGCGGCGTCGAGCTCCTCCGCGGGGACCACCTCGTTGACCAGGCCCATCGACTGCATCTCCGCGGCCTCGGCCTTCCGGCCGGTGAGGAGCATGCCCATCGCTTGGGTGTAGGGGATCCGGCGCACCAGCTGGTGGATCCCGCCGTCGAGCGCCAGGCGCCCCACCCGGGGTTCGGTGAGCCCGAAGCGGGCGCTGTCCGCGGCGATCACGATGTCCGCGCCGAGCACGATTTCCATCCCGCCGCCCAGCGCGTAGCCGTTCACCCGGGCAATGACCGGGATGTCCAGGGTGGTGCGCAGGCTGAGGCCGCCGAAGCCGTTCGGGTCCAGCCCGGCCCAGTACTTCAGCCCGGTCTTGTCCACGGCGGAGGCGGACATGTCCGCCCCGACGCAGAACGCCCGGGTTCCGGCGCCGGTGATGACGACGGCGCGGACGTCGGAATCGGCCTCGAGCTGGTCCCAGATCTCGTTGAGCCGTGCCTGGGCGGTGGCGTCGACGGCGTTGAGCACGTGCTGGCGGTCGATGACCACCGTGGCCACCTGGTTCTCGATGGTCAGGGTGACCTGGTCCACGGTCTGCACCACTGCGGCGGTCACCGGAGCACCCCCAGTTCCTGGAGGCGGGCGATGGTTTCGGCGTCGAAGCCGTTCTCCAGCAGGACCTCCACGTTGTGCTCGCCGAGCCGCGGCGCGGCACGGCGGACGGTGGGCGGGGTGGCAGAGAGCCGGATCGGGGCATTGAGCATGCGGACCGTGCCGACACCGGGGTGTTCGGCCTCCACGATCATGCCGTTCGCTTCCGTCTGGGCGTCGGCGAGGGCCTGTTCCAGGGTGTGCACGGGCGCGTTGAGCAGGCCCTGGTCCTCCAGCCGGCCGGTCCAGTACTCGGTGCTGTTGGTGGCGATGCGCTCGCGGAAGATCTCCTGCAGCGCCGGCTTGTGCGCGAACTGCTGCTCCAGGTCGGCGAACTCGGGCCGCAGCGTGAGGTCCTCGGCCAGGCCCAGCGCCTCGGAGATCCGGGCCAGCGGGTCCGGGGTGAAACCGCCCACCATGCAGACGGCGCCGTCGGTGGTTTCAAAGACGCCGCTGAGCGGCATGGCGCCCCAGTTGACCTCGTAGCCGCGGTTGAGCTGCATGCAGGCCTCCTGCATCTGCAGGTGCAGCATGGAGTCGTACATGGTGACTTCCACTTTCTGGCCCACGCCGGAGGTTTCCCGGGTGCGCAGCGCCAGCAGGATGCCCTGCATGAGGTGCATGCCGGTGATGTAGTCGCACAGCGTGGTGGGGTAGATGGAGGGCTTCACCTCGTCCGACTCGCGCCGCCACATCACGCCGGAGTAGGCCTGGGCAATGGCGTCCTGCCCGCCCTTGTGCGAGTAGGGGCCCGCCGGGCCGAAGCCCGTGCCGGAGGCCCAGATGATGCCGGGGTTTGCCGCCTTGAGGTCCTCGTAGCCGAAGCCCATCCGTTCCATCACGCCGGACCGGAAGTTGCTGACCACCACGTCCGCGTCGGCAAGCAGCCGGCGGAGCACGTCCTTGCCCTCCCCGGTGCGGGTGTCCACGGAGATGCTGCGCTTGTTCCGGTTGATGGACAGGAAGATCGGGTTGTCCTGGCCGTCCTTGTCGGGGAACGAGTTGCGGGAGATGTCCCCAACGCCCGGGCGTTCCACCTTGATGATGTCCGCGCCGTAGTCGCCCAGCAGCTGGGTGCAGGACGGGCCCATAAACACCTGGGTGAAGTCCACGATCTTGATGCCGTCCAGCGGCAGCGGCGTGCCGGCGGGTGCGGCTTCCGCCCCGGCGGCGGGGGCCGCCGTCGTGCCTTCGGATGCGGTGCCGTTCAGCAGTTCGTCGATGACGGTGCTCATGCCCCTACCACCGCGTCCACGTCGAGGGTGGCGTTCGAGGACGGGGCGTCGCCCGGGTCCGCGCCGTGCCGGCGCATGCCCTGCTGGATGTCCAGGGCCGGCACATCGCGGACGAGGGTGCCGTTGTCGATGGCGAGGGCTGCAGCGACGCCGACGGCCTGGCCCATGGCCATGCAGGGCGGGATCTCGCGGGACATCTTCTGCGCTTCGGGGGTGGCGGAGTAGTGCCGGCCGGCTACGAGGAGCTGGTCCACTTCCTTGGGCAGCAGCGAGCGGTACGGGTAGTAGTAGTCCCGGCCGCGGGCCACGGTGTCGGCGAAGTGCCGGCGGGAGGTGACGTCGTCCTTGGTCATGACGTACTCGCCCTCGAGCAGGCGGGACTGCCGGACGCCCATCTGGGACGCGACGTCGAGCATGTAGCAGTTTTCAAAGCCGGGCAGGTTGGCGCGGACGTAGTCCACGGCCTCGGAGATGCGGTCCCGGGCGGCGAACTCGGCGGCCGTCATGTCCGCCGGGTCCACGCCGTCGTAGCCGGTCATGTGCGGGGCGTTGCACCAGACCACACCGTCGATGGGGGTCTTGAGCCACCACAGTTCCCAGGCGCCGCCGAGGAGGCGCTTGATCTTGCGGTTGATGGCGCGGGCTTCCTTCGGGTTGGCCTGTTCGAAGGCTTCGGCAGCGTTGGTGTCGACGTTGCCGAGCCGGAACACGAGCGTGGTGAGGTAGCTGTCCTTGACGTAGCTGGCGCCGGCGCGGGAGGCGACGTCGATGTCGCCCGTGGTGTCGATGACGACGTCGGCCATAAACGCCTGCGGGCCGGACTTGGTCTCGCAGATGACGCCCTTCATGACGCCGTTGTCCACGATGGGGCGGGAGAACCAGGAGTGCAGGCGGAGGTTGACGCCGGCCTCCCGGACGAGGTCGTTGGAGACGCGCTTCCAGCCGTCCGGGTCGAACGCGGCGGCGTAGCAGACCGGCTTGGGAGTGGTGTGGGAGTGGAAGTCGAAGGTGCCGTAGCGGCCCCACTTGTTCCAGAGTTCCTCGGAGGTCTTGCGGTCCTCCGCCGGGGGGACGATCGCGAGGCCAAGCTTCTGCAGGCGCTCGACGTACTCGGAGACGATGCCGGTGACGGTGATTTCCTGACCGTTGATCATGTCATCGAGGACCAGCACCATGCCGCCGGAGGCGAGGCCACCGAGCGAGGAGTAGCGTTCCAGCAGCGTGACGGAGGCGCCGGAGCGGGCTGCCGTGACGGCGGCGGCCACACCTGCGGGGCCACCGCCGACCACGAGCACGTCGGAGCGGGAGATGACGGGGGCGGTGAGATCCGCCGTGGTGGTGCTGAGTTCAAGCGAGTTCATGGGAGGGATCCTTAGTTTCCGACGAAGATGCCGTTGGTGCGGCGAGGTGGAACAGTGCCCGGGAGGAGCGCGCAGCGACGCGGAGCGCGAAAATCGACCCGGCAGAGGGTACGACGCAGTGAGGCCCGTTGCGGGCCTTGCTACGGGGTGTGGAAAGGATGTATCCGGCCGACACTCAGGGTGTCCGAACCGACGGATCGGGAACGGCGGCTAGGGCCGGCCGGTCACCACGCGTGAGGGGCGTTAACCCAGATCGCTACGCATACCTCTTCGTAGCTGTTCTTGTACCAGTGCGGCGTATCCGAGGAGAAGGTGATGGAATCGCCTTCCTCGAGGGTGTAGCACTCGCCGTCCAGGAAGATGTCTTTCCGGCCGGAGAGGATGATGCCGAACTCCTCGCCGCTGTGCCGGAACGGAGTGGCGCTGGTGTCGTGGCCTGGCGGACTCACGATCCATTGGGCCTCCAGCGCACCGTTGAGGTCGGGGGTCAGCAGTTCATAGACCGCCTCACCCACAGACTTCTTGGTGACGCCCTTGAGGTTTCGCCGCTCGGCCTTGCGGACCACGGGGGACCTGGTTTCTTCCTGTCCAAGGAAGAACTTCCCTACGGGGATGTCCAGGCCGTGGGCCAGCTGCGCCAAGGTGGTGAAAGACGGATTAGCCAGGCCGCGTTCGATCTGGCTGACGATCGCCGGGCTGAGGCCAGTGATTTCCGAGAGCTTCGCGAGGGTCATACCCTTGTCTTTGCGCATGTTGCGGACTTTGTTGCCTACGGTGGCAAGTAGAACGCTCGTGCCGGCGGGGGAGGATCCCGTGGCGCTCTCGTTGGTCATGGTCCGACTTTCTCTTGGTGAGCTAACCCTCATAACTATAGTGAAAACTTTTAGCGAATCAATGGTTTTGGAGAAATTCTTCCGTTCCTCCCGGGGCTCCCGTAGTTGCCCCGGGCGCCCCGCGGGCCCGTCCGCTCGGGAATGGCGGGATTTTCCAAAACCATTGACTCTGTGAAGATCTTCAATATAGTTGTGTGAGCCGCAACACTATCGGGCCGAAGTTGGCTGAGCATGGACGGGGCGCGGTTGCCTTCTGGCGGAAGGCGGAGCCCGCCCGCGTCGATGTTCGTCCCCCTGTGGTGCTGCAGTACATCTGCCAAGCCATCCGCAAAATGTGCTGGATGGCCCGTTTGCATTCAAGCGCTACGAAGAGGCACGCGTAGCTATCCGGGCTAACTCACCTCCCATGTGGTGAGCCGGTCCCGCCCTGCGGACCAAGCCAAACGATAGTTTCGATTACCGCGACCCCAGCTTGGGGTATCCGCCGGTGATCCGTACCCTCACGCACCTACGAAGGTGCGGGGGAAGGAATTAAGAATCATGACTGACACTGTGGTCAAGACTGAAGTGGAGAGCGGCCGGGCGCCCCGGCTCTCTCCGGATGTCCGCCGGGGTCTGCTGGGCCTTGGACTGGGAAACACGCTCGAGTGGTACGACTGGATGGTCTTTGGCCTGCTCTCGGCTTTCATCGGACCCAAGTTTTTCCCGTCGCAGGACCCTATTACCGCCACGCTGAGCGCCCTGGCAGTCTTCGCCGTCGGCTTTGCCTTCCGTCCGCTGGGCGGCATCCTCCTCGGTACCCTGGCGGACAAGATCGGACGACGGCGGGTCATGCTCTGGTCCATCATCATGATGGCCGGCACCACCCTGGTCATAGCCGTCTGCCCGACGTATGACCAGATCGGCGCCTCCGCCGGTGTGATCCTGCTGGTCTGCCGCATCATCCAGGGCATCTCCACCGGCATTGAAGCCCCGCTGTCCACCGCGCACGCCGTCGAGCTCGTCCCCGAGGGGCGCGAAGGCTTTGTCGCGGGCATCATCTCCTTCTTCGTCAACGCCGGCATCCTGCTCGCCTCGCTGGTCAGCTACTTGTCGAGCCTGCTCCTGGGCAGTGCCGTTATGGCCGACTGGGGCTGGCGCGTGCCGTTCATTGTGGGTGCCGTCTTCGGCGTCGTGGTGGTCTACCTGCGCCGGACCCTGCCGGAAACCATGAAGCCCGAGGAACTGGAGAACACGTCCGCGAAGGCGGTCTGGGGCGGGGTGCGCAAGCACTGGCTCAGCGTGCTGGCCATCACCTTCGTGGTGGGCGCGGCCCAGGCATACAACTACGCCTGGAACACCGGCCTCCCGACGGCCGCCCGCAGCGGCTTCAAGGAGGACGCCACGGCCGTCTTCGCGCTCACCACCATCCTTGGCGTCGTGTTGGTGGTCGGAAGCCTGGTCATCGGCAAGTTCGCCGATGGCAAGTCGATTTCCAAGTGGTTCCTGATCACGCGTGCACTGTCCATCCCGTCCGTCTTCCTGATGCTGATGTACGTCCGTCCCGGTATCAGCGGCTTCGCGGCCGTGCTCCTCGGCGGCTCCATTGTGCTGGTCCTGAACATGACCCTCTACAACGTCGTCACCAGCTCCCTCATGCCGAAGTCTTGCCGCGGCGCCGGAACTGCCCTCGGCTACGGCCTGGGTGTTGCCCTCTTCGGCGGCACGGCCTCCTACCTCCTGGTCTGGCTCCAGTCCCTGCAGGCGTCCTGGATCTTCCCGGTTTACGTGGCGGTCCTGTCCCTGCTCAGCATTGTCTTTTATCTGCTCGCCCGGCAGAAAAACGGCATCTTCATCGGACGGTAGGAGCAGATATGGACACCGGTTTCCAGGACCGCAGCGGATCGGAGGCAACCGTGATCTCCTATGACCTCAGCGCCTCCGACGTGGAGCTCTACGAGGCCGCCCGCCGGCTGCTGCTGACCGCCCACCACAGCGAAAACCACCGGGTGGCGGCCGCCATGCGCGGTGAGTCGGGGGCCATCTACCTCGGGCTGCACATGGGCTCCAAGCGGGTCAACGTGTGCGCCGAATCCAGCGCCCTCGCCAATGCCCGGATGGCGCAGGAAGCATCGATCCACTCTGTGGTGGCGGTCAGCATGGATGGACAGGGACAGCCCCAGGTCACGAATCCCTGTGGCCTCTGCCGGGAGCTGCTGCGGACCTACGGATCCGAGACGACCGTCCTGGTCGATGCCGAAGGCGCGGTGGGAAAGATCCGGATCAAGGAACTGCTGCCCTTCCCCTGGATGCGTGCCGCCGAAACGGAGTGGAATACCCTTCCGCCCCGGGTCGGGGACAGCGCGGGCTAGGCGGCGGCGATTTGCCGGTCCTCCGCCGTCCGGCTGGCTGCCTGCCGCGGCGATTTGCCACAAATGGCCGCTATCAGCGCGCATATAGCGGCCATTTGTGGCGAACGGGCGGGAGCGGACGTGGCCGGGGTGGTTCATAGCGGCCATTTGCGGCGAACGGAGGAGGGTTTTGCCGAACGGGGGAGGACTGCGTTGGGCTCGAGCGGCGATTTGCCAGGAACGGCCGCTAAGGGGACGCGTTTAGCGGCCATTTGTGGCGAACGGGTGGGAGCGGACGGGGCCGGGGTGGTTCATAGCGGCCATTTGTGGCGAACGGAGGAGTGTTTTGCCGAACGGGGGAGGACCGCGTTGGGCTCGAGCGGCGATTTGCCAGGAATGGCCGCTACGGGGACGCGTTTAGCGGCCATATGTGGCGAACGGGCGAGGGCCAATCTGGGTAGCCGCGGGCAAAGGGAAGCTGGTGCAGCCGCTGCGTTATCCGCGAGGCCACTGCACCAGCAGGTAGTACGAATTTTTTCGATTACATTGAAACGTTACTCATTCGCGGCTCCCTATATCCCGGTTGTTCGCTTACCGGGTTCCTGCGTCCTCGGCCAGATGCCTCGACATCAGCCAACCGACGCCTACCATTACTACGCCCAGCACCATCAGGGTCCAGTTGTCCATGGTGTTCAGCGACAGGAAGTTGGCCGCCGACCCCACACCGACGATGAGCCCGTAAACGCTAAGGACGATGTACAGCAGGCCGAACCCCATCAGGAAGTTCCGGGCGCCCATGGCGTTGCGCGACATTGCCACACCGGTGGCGCCAATTACGAGCTGAACGATGTTCAGCAGCATCGACACCTGGAACAGGTTCAGGAACATGGCCGTGGATTCCGGCCCGAAGAACCTCAGTTCGCTGTACTGCGTGGTGATGCCGGGGATGAATCCCAGGATGCCCACGACGATCAAGACGATACCAACACCCATGCCGACGTTCTGGACATCCGTCCGTCCAAAGTGAACGCCATGTGCATGTGGAGATGCGGTAGTCATTTTTCTGCCTCCAACCACTGATTGCGGACATTCCAATTTTACGGCGGACGTGTGTAAAAAGCGCCGCCGGGCACAGTCGTTGAATTCCGGCAGATGAGCCTGTCGCAGCCGTCCCGCGGTACCTCCGCGTGGCACCATGGAACACGATGAAACTGCGCGCTGATCAGACCGGAGAACGTGGACTTCCGATGCCCTTGTGGCTGCAGGGAGCCCTCGAGTCCGCGCAGGCAGCTGTCATCTCCGCCCTGATCGTGGCGGCCCCGATCGTCGCGGTGTGGGCCACGGCAGGCTTCCTAAACGGCGGCGCGGACGTCCTGGCGCGGCTCGCGGGCCAGGCCTGGCTGCTGATCCATGGCGTTCCGCTTTACCTGCACTCCGTGGGCGCCGGGTCCGCCTCCCTGCCCGACGCTGGCGCCCTCTCGCTGGTCCCGCTGGGGCTGACGCTGATCCCGTTCCTGCTCGCCTGGCGCGCAGGCCGCCGGCTGGCCCGGGCATCCTACACGGAACAGCTGTGGCAGGCTCTGCTCGGATCCTGGCTGGCCTACGCCGGCTTCGGACTGGCCACGGGCTTCATCTGCCGCACCTCCGACGTCGGCATCAGCCTGTGGGCCGCCGCGTTCGCCCCGCTCGTGCCGTTTGCGCTGGGCATGGTGATCGGCGCCCGGCGCGAGGCCGGTTCGTGGAGTCGGCTCATCGGCGTCGACGCGGTGGCCTGGCTGTCCAGGACCAGCCAGCACTCGCGCTGGGCCGGGTCCTACCTTGGCTCCGCGGTCAAGGCCGGGTACGTCGCGCTGATGGCGAGCCTGGCGATGTCCGCGGCGCTCCTCGCCGTCGACCTCTTTATCCACTGGAACCTGATCGTCGCCGTCTATGAAGCGCTCGACGCCGGAGCCATGGGAGGCGCGGTGCTCACCATCGCCCAGCTCGGGTTCCTGCCCAACCTTGTGGTGTTCGCGTTCGCCTGGATTTCCGGCGCCGGGTTCGCGCTGGGCGCCGGATCCCAGGCCGCGGCGCTCGGCACCGCCGTGGGGCCGCTGCCTTCCATCCCGGTGTTCGCCGCCCTGCCTGCCGGATCCCTGGACTTCGGCTTCGCCGCCCTGGTGGTGCCCGTCATCGCGGGCACCCTGGCCGGCTGGTGGTTCCTGCGCGAGGGCGAAAACCACTTCGACGAATGGCTCTCGATCAAGGTCCGCGCCCGCTGGTTCACCGCCGCGGCCTCCACCCTGGTCCTGGGCGCCATGGTGGGCAGCATCGCCGGGCTCCTCGCCGGGGGCCTGGCGTGGCTGGCGCGTGGCTCCGCCGGGGTCGGGCGGCTGACGGACATCGGACCCGACCCGCTCCGCACGGCCCTGTTCGTGGGCGCGGAAGTGGGCATCGGCGTCGTGATCGGCTACGCGGCGGGACCCTGGCTGGAACGCCAGCAGAAACTGCGCGAAGCCGATCTGGAACCGGCCGCCAACTAGCGCATCTGCACCGGCATCGACTTCTCCAGCTGGGTCCGGCACTGGGACGCGGCCTGCTGGGTGAGGGCGTGGCGGACACACTGCTGGTAATCCCGGACCTGGGTGAAGAACAGCGCAGAGGTCAGCACCAGCAGCAGCTGGATGGCCGTGACCACCAGGCCGGAGATCGTGCCGTACAGCACGAGCTTGGATTCCTTGAGCTTCGCGGCCCGGATCAGGACCATGATCCCCAGCACGATCGCCGCCACGGTGAGGATTGCGCTCAGCCACAGGTAGTTGATGTCCAGCTGGTACACGAAGAACGATCCGAGGACCACCACGATGAAGGAGCGGAACAGGTTGCGGGTCTTCACCTGCGCGGATTTGGCCGCGTCGCTGAGCGGGTGCGGGCTCCGTTGGCCGGTGTCGGAGTCGTTCGGGGGATTCATGTTTTCCAGCCTACGCGAGCGGCCCCATAAGCTAGGACAATGCGCATAGTTGTCCTCGTTTCCGGCACCGGCTCCAACCTCCAGGCTGTCATCGACGCCGTTAAGGAGGGCGAACTCGATGTCGAGCTCGCCGCGGTGGGAGCGGACCGGCCGGGAACCTATGGGGTGGAACGCTCCGCCGCGGCCGGGATCCCGACCTTCGTGGTGGATTTCAAGGCCTACCCGGACCGGGCGTCCTGGAACGCGGCGCTCACCGAGGCCGTGGCCGCCTACGCGCCCGACGTGGTGGTGTCCTCGGGGTTTATGCGGATTGTCAGCGCGGACTTCATCGACGCCTTCGGGGGCAAATACCTCAACACCCATCCGGCGCTGCTGCCGGCCTTCCCCGGTGCGCACGGGGTCCGCGACGCACTCGCCTACGGCGTGAAGGTCACCGGCTGCACGGTGCACTGGGCCGACGCCGGCGTGGACACCGGCCCCATCATCGCGCAGGAGGCCGTGGCGATCGGCGACGGCGAAACCGAGGAGTCCCTGCACGAGCGCATCAAGGTCGTGGAGCGGCGGCTGCTCGTGTCCACGCTGGCCGCACTCGCCGCCGCGCAGCAGCCCACCGCCTGACGCTTTTCCGCCCATTCCCCTCCCGTTGCGCTATCACTTTTGGCGGCTACCAGGGCCCTGAGAGCACCAAAAGTGATAG
>JBKKDK010000332.1:0-10390 GCA_046708245.1 Arthrobacter sp. | reverse complement strand
GCCGGGGCCTGGGCGGCTTTCTTCGTCCGGCGCTGATTGGGACGCGGGCGCCGGCCGGCGTCCCTATATGACCACAGAGAGCAGCATGATGAATCCGAACCCGACCACCGAGATCAGGGTCTCCATCACGGACCAGGTCTTAAACGTCTGGCCCACGGTGAGTCCGAACAGTTCCTTGACGAGCCAGAATCCGGCGTCGTTGACATGCGAGAGGAACAGCGAGCCGGCGCCGATCGCGAGTGCCAGCAGGGCGGCGTGCGTCGGGGTGAGCGAACTGGCCAGCGGCGCGACGATGCCGGCGGCGGTAACGGTGGCCACAGTGGCCGAACCGGTCGCCAGGCGCAGCGCGACCGCCACGATGAAGCCCAGGACCAGGACGGACATGTTCGTGCCCTCCGCCCACTTCTTGACCGAATCCCCGACGCCGGCGCCGATCAGGGTCTGTTTGAAGCCGCCGCCCGCGCCGACAATCAGCAGGATGGCGGCGATCGGGCCCAGGCTGGCACCGATCTTGGCGGTGATCCTGGTCCCGGTGAAGCCCACCGCGTAGCCGAAGGTGACGATCGCGAGGAGTACGGCCAGGGTCATGGCGACGAGCGGCTGGCCGACGAAATCGAAGAAGGTCCGGATGGCCGGGGCGGTCTTGGCGTCGGGCCACATGATGTCCACAACGGCTTTCAGGAGCATCAGCACCACCGGGAAAATGATGGTCAGCAGGGTGACGAGGAAGCTCGGCTGCCGTTTGAGGCCCTCCATGTCCGCGCCGTGCCGGGTGTCGATGCCGCCCGCGACGGCGGGGGCGCCGACGGGAACCCACTTGGCGGCGAGCCGGGAGAACAGCGGGCCGCAGATGATGACGGTGGGAACGGCGACGAGGAGGCCCAGCGCCAGCGTGGTGCCGAGTTCGGCCTTGACGGCGCTGATCGCGATGAGGGGTCCGGGGTGCGGCGGCACGAGCCCGTGCAGCACGGACAGGCCGGCCAGCGCGGGGATGGCGATGCGCATGAGGGGCATCCTGGACCGCTGCGTCACGAGGACAATGACCGGCAGGAGCAGCACAAGGCCGATCTCGAAGAACATCGGCAGCCCGATGATCACCGCGACGAGCGTGATGGACCAGACAGTTTTTGTGCCTGCGGCCTTGTTGCCCGTCGTCTTGGCCAGCAGGGTGTCCACGACCCGGTTGGCGCCGCCGGAATCAGCCAGCAGCTTGCCGAGCATGGCGCCGAGGGCGATCAGCAGGCCGACTTCCTTCAGGACGCCGCCGACTCCGTCCTCGAAGTTGGTGATGATTTTGGCCAGTTCCACGCCCGAGGCAAGGCCAACGAAGGCGGAGCCGAGAATGAGGGCCAGGAACGGGTGGAGCTTGAACGAAGCGATCAGCACCACGATGAGGGCGATGCCGAGGGCTGCGACCACGAGGAGCTGGGTGTCGTGGCCGGTCCAGGCCTCGACGGCAGCCGGAAGCTGCATGTGGAGCAGAGAATTCAAAACGTGTTTCCTAGCTGAAATATCTGGTGTGGCGGGCGAAGGTCCGGCTACGGTGCGGCGGTCCCGCCGGCATCCAGACCGAGTCGGTCGATGATTTCCTGGGCTACTTCCGCGGGCGTGGCGGAGACACAAACGTTGATGAATGTTTCATCCGCGCCCGGTGCTTCAAGCGCCTCGAACTGGGACTCGAGCAGTGCCGGAGGCATGAAGTGCCCGTGCCGGGAAGCCAGCCGGCCCGAAATCCTGTCCTGGGTCCCCTCGAGGAAGACAAACACCACCCCCTCGCCCCGCATGACGTCGCGGTAGCGCTTTTTCAGCGCCGAGCACGTGACGACGCCGGGGGTTCCGGCCGCGGTGTGCGCCCGGATCCATTCGGCGATGGTCCCCAGCCACGGCCAGCGGTCCTCGTCGGTCAGCGGCTGGCCGGCCTGCATCTTCGCGACGTTGGCCGGCGGATGCAGGTCGTCGCCTTCCGCGAGGTCCCAGCCGAGCCGGCCGGCCAAAAGTCCGGCCACCGTTGATTTTCCCGATCCCGAAACACCCATGATTACGAGAACGGGTTGCTGCGCAGTCTTCGCCATTAAAGTCTGCCTTTCATCAATAAATATGATTTAAACAGAGGCCAGCTTATGGCAGCGGATTGCCGGGAGCAACACTAGAAGCCCGCGATGGTCCCGGGGCCGTTGACTTTTACGACATGAAACGCTTCCGCGCTGCGGCCGCCGGGCAGCCCGCCGCGCTCAGCGGTCCGGAGCATGAGGCCGCGGACCGTGCGTTCCATCGCCGCGGCGTCGGGGTGCTGGCTGGCATGGATGTGGATGGCGGCAAGCTTGCTGTCCAGGTGGTCCGTGACGTCGACGAAGTGGTTTTCGCGTTCCTCGGGGCCGGCGAAGAGCCAGAGCCACGGCAGCTTGTAGGCTGCCAGGCCGGCCTCGGCAAGTTCCGGGTAGGCGAAGGGATTCTCCAGCGCCGGGTAGACCGCACGGGTCACGGCCTCCCCCACCGCCAGGTGGTCGGGGTGGCTCTTCTGCAGCCGGGTCCAGTTGCGCTCGGGGTGCATGGAAAGCACGACGTCGGGCCGCAGCTGGCGGATCAGCCGCACCACGTCGCGGATCACGTCGTGGCTGGGCTCGAGGTAGCCGTCGCGCTGGTGCAGGTAGTGGATGTCCGTCACGCCGACGAGGGCCGCCGCGCGGCGCTGCTCCTCGCTGCGCAGCCGGACGATTTCGTCCCGCTGGTCCGGGTCGAAGCCGCCGGCGTCGCCGTCGGTCATGATGCAGTAGCTGACCTGGACCCCGGCGGCGGTCCAGGCGGCAATCGTTCCGGCGGCGCCGAAGTCGATGTCGTCAGGGTGTGCGGTGAAACAAAGGACCCGCCCGATCCGGTTGCGCTCCGGATCGAACGGGCTCTGCGCCGCGGCGGCGAAGGTGTCCAAGGAATCAGCCACGACGTTTCTTGATTTCTTCGGTGGCCTGCGGCAGGACCTTGAAGAGGTCTCCGATAATGCCGAAGTCGGCGATTTCGAAGACCGGCGATTCGGCGTCCTTGTTCACCGCCACAATCACCTTGGCGGTCTGCATCCCGGCCTTCTGCTGGATGGCCCCGGATATACCGGCGGAGATGTAGAGCTGCGGCGAGACGGTCTTGCCGGTCTGGCCAATCTGCGCGTCATGGCCGATCCAGCCGGCGTCCGTCGCGGCGCGGGAGGCGCCGATGGCGGCCCCCAGTGCGTCCGCCAGGTCTTCCACGGGTCCGAAGTTCCCGTCGACGCCCCGGCCGCCGGCCACTACGATCCGGGCCTCGGAAAGGTCCGGGCGTCCGCTGGCCGGCTTTTCCGTGCGCGCCGTGATCCGTGCGGAGGCGGCGGTGGCGGTTTCGGGCACCTCAACGGTGACAGCGTCCGGTGCCGTGCCGGTGACGGCAGGCTCCGGCGTGATGCTGTTGGGCTTCACGGTGAGCACAGCCACCGGCGTTGTGGCCTTCGCGGTCGTGGTGTAGGAGCCGGCCAGCACGGACTTGTGGGCCGTTCCGTCCTGGTCCACGGCCACGACGTCGGTGATGACGCCGGCGCCGAGCTTGATGCCCAGCCGGGCCGCGGTCTCCTTGCCGTCGGCAGAATTCTCGGTCAGCACGACGGTGGCCCCGGAGGTCTGCACGGCGGCGGCCAGGTAGGAGGCCTTCGGGCCAACGAGGTAGTCGTCGAGGTCGGCCGCGGAGGGGCGGTACAGGGCCTGGACCCCGTAGGCAGCCAGGTCCGCGGCGACGTCCTCGTGCAGTTCTCCGTTGAAGGCGACGGCCGGTTCGCCGAGGGAGCGGGCGATGGTGAGCAGTTCCAGGCTGGACTTCTTCAGCGCCGGGCCCGGGTTGTCAATGAATACGAGTACTTTTGCCATGTCTGATGATCCCCTTAGAGCAGCTTCTGGGCGGCCAGGAACTCAACCAGCTGGATGCCGGCGTCGCCTTCGTCGGTGATGATGGTGCCGGCGGTGCGCGGCGGGCGGACCTCGGCGGTTTCGACCGCGGTCCAGGAGCCCGAGGGACCCACCTGCGCCGGGTCGACGCCGATGTCTGCGAGGGCCAGCGTGGTGATGGTCTTCTTCTTGGCCGCCATGATGCCCTTGAAGTTGGGGTAGCGGGGGTTGTTCACCTGGTCGGTGACCGAGACCAGGGCAGGCAGGGTGGCCTCGATGGTGTCGGCGTGCGAATCGCCGTCGCGGCGGGCGGTGAGCTTGCCGCCGTCGAGCTCCAGGGAGGACGCAAAGGTCACCTGCGGCAGGCCCAGGCGCTCGGCGAGCTGGGCCGGGACCAGGGAGGTCTCCCCGTCGGTGGACGCCATGCCGGTCAGGATGAGATCGGACGGGCTGTCCGCTTCCAGGTGCCGGATCGCGGCGGCCAGGGCCAGCGAAGTCGCAGCCGCATCGGAGCCGGCGAGGGCCTCGTCACTGAGGTGCACCCCCTCCGTCGCGCCGATCTGCAGGGACTTCTTGACCGCGTTGACGGCCCCTGCCGGTCCCATGCTCAGGGCGATCACCTTGTTGCCGGCTGCCTCGCCGCCGCGGGCCTCGGTCAGCTGCAGTGCCGCTTCGAGGGCATATTCGTCCAGCTCGGAGAGGATGCTCTCGGAACGGTCCGTGGTGTTGCCCGGGCCGGTCAGGTGCCGGTCGAACTGGGCGTCAGGGACGTGCTTGACCAGCACGATGATTTTCAAAGTCTCTTCCACTGTGAGTACAGCAGCCTTCCATGCGGGTGGACAGCCAGCCGGGCGGGGTCGTGGCCACGGAGCGCCCGGGGTGCCGGGACGATCCTAGCTAACCATATAGCGCAGCCCCGGCGCGGCCCGGGTTACCGTCCATGTCAGGGCGGTGGCGCCGGACGGCGAAGGCCGGGCCGCACCTGCTGGCGCCGCCCGGCCCTCCGGTACGAGTCGCGCTGCCCGCGGTCCGGGCAACGGCTACTGCTCGGCTGCCGCGCCGAGGGTCACGTCGAGCGCCTGCTCCTGGCCGTTCCGGAGGACGACGACCTTGACGGTGGCGCCGGCGGCCTGTTCGCGGACCGCGGCGGTGAGCTGGTTCGGATCGCTGATGGAGAGATCCTGGAACTTCGTCACGACGTCGCCGACCTTTATGCCGGCCTTGTCCGCGGCGGATCCGGGCTCGACGGTGGCAACTTCGGCACCGACGGAGAAGCCGGAGGCCGAGGTGCTGGCGGTCTTGGCCTTCACACTGACACCGAACTGGCCGTGGGTGGCCTTGCCGGTGCTGATGATCTCCTGGGCCACCCGCTTGGCGTGGTTGATCGGGATGCTGAAGCCCACACCGATGTTTCCGCTGCCGGTGGCGTCGCCGCCGGCGGAGGCGATCGCGACGTTGACGCCGATGATCTCACCCTTGGTGTTTACAAGGGCGCCGCCGGAGTTGCCGGGGTTGATGGCCGCATCGGTCTGGATCACGTTGATGGAGATGGAGCCCTGGTTCGCGGTGCTCTGGCCCTCCCCGCCGCCGGGAGGGGCGAACTGGAAGCCCTGGTCGCCGCCCTGCGAATCGTCGGCCCCGTCCTTGGGCGCGGCGGAGGACGCGACGCTGATGGTGCGGTTGAGGGTGGAGACGATGCCGTCAGTGACGGTTCCGGTCAGTCCCAGCGGCGAGCCGATGGCGACGGCGGTGTCACCGACGTTGAGCTTGCCGGAGTCACCCAGCGTGGCCGGGACGAGCCCGGAGCCGTTCTGGATCTGGACGACGGCGAGATCCGACAGCGGGTCGGTGCCGACGACCTTGGCGTTGAAGACCTTGCCGTTGCTGGTGCGGACCTCGATGGTGGCGTTGGCGGCCTTGCCGTCGAGGGTGACGACGTGGGTGTTGGTGAGGACGTGCCCTTCGCCGTCGAGGATGATGCCGGATCCGGTGCCGCCGTCGCCGCCGCTGACCGCCTTGATCGTCACCACGCTGGGTGAGGCCTTCACGGCGGCCGCGGTGATGGCGTTGACGTCTTCCTTGTTGTTGACAATGACGGGCCCGGCCTGGCTGCTGCTGCCGGTGCTCGAAGAGGCAGGGGCGCGCTCGCCGAGCAGCTGCGTGGTACCCGCGACGACACCGCCTCCGACGAGCCCGGCGGCCAGGATGCTGGCCACGAGCGTGGGAACACCGAAGGCCGCCTTGCGCCTGGGCGCGTTGGCCGGCCCGGCGAACTGCGACTGGCCGTACGGCGGCTGGCCGTGCTGGCCGGTCTGTGCGTGGCCGGTCGGCGCCTGGCCGTACTGCTGGTTATGCATGGGCGGCCCGTAATGCAGGGGCGGAGTGCCTTCAGCGTGCTCGCCGTAGAACGGCTGGCGCTGCGGGTAGAGCGGCCGCGGCGAGCCGTTTTCGGTGCTGTCCAGCCGCAGCGTCGGGTTATCGTGCGCTGAGTCCGGCACAGGGGCGGCCGCCGGCTGCCCCGAAGAGCCCTCAGGCGGCGTCGCGGGCTCCCGGTTGTCCGGTGCACCGTGCGCTGGGTTCTCAGTCATAAGACTTCCTTTCATCCTCGTCTGCATTAACTATGGACGCTCTGACTGATACTAGAGCGGACATTTGCTGGGAGGTTCCTGAACGGCCGTTGGGCCGCAGCCGTTCGGTCGTCGCAACGATTAAGCGCGTTTCGCTGGTGGCATATTCCCATTGGTGGACGGCCTATTGGGTGGACCATAGAATCAAATGGAATCGCCACAGCGACCTGCGGCTTTACATCTGCGTGGGGGCGCTGCTGCATTCTATGACGACTGGTTCGGCCGAGCCGGTCGCGGAAGTGCTGAAGGGTTGCACATGCGGTCTAAGTTGAAACGATTCCTCGCCGTTCTTGGCGTCGCCGGATTGCTGGCGCTTCCCGCCGCTCCGGCCCTGGCCGAAGATCCGGTGGCCATTCCGAGCGGGCAAAACATCGTGGACAGCGCCAACGTGCTCGGAAGCCGCAAGGCCGAAGTCCAGGACGCCGTCCAGAAACTCCTGAAAGACCACAAGTTCAACCTTTACGTGGTTACAGCCAAGACCTTTGAGAATCCCGCCACCCCGAAAGAGTGGGCCCAGGCCGTAGCCACGAAGAAGGGCATGGGCAAGGCCGACGTCATCCTCGCGATGTCCGACGACGGCAAGTACTACTTCGCACCGAACTCGGCGAGTGCCATTGCCTCGAAGACTTCAAACATCACTTCCAACGCGATCGTGCCGAACCTGGCCGGCGGAAAGCGCGACTTTGCCCAGGCAGCCATTGACACCGCCACCGCAGTCGGCGATGCCGCCGGCGGCGGCAGCGGCTCGGTCTCCTCCGGTGACGGCGCGGGCACCGCAGTCCTGGTCGGCACCGGCGTCGTCGCCGCGGGCGGCGTGGGCGCCTACCTCTTCTACCGGAACCGCCGGAAGAAGACAGCCGCCCAGAGCGTCGCCGGTGCGCAAAACGCAGAGCTTGACCCGCTCGCCTCCCTGAGCGTGGAGGAACTGCGGCGCAAGAGCGGTTCGCTGCTGATTGAGGCCGATGACGCCATCAAGTCCAGCGAGCAGGAGCTCGGCTTCGCCCAGGCGCAATACGGTGACTCCGCCGTCGGGAACTTCACCAAGGCACTGCAGGACGCCAAGGGGCACATGTCGGAGTCCTTCAAGCTGCAGCAGCAGCTCGATGACCACATCCCGGACACCGAGGAACAGCAGCGGACCTGGCTCGGCGAAATCATCCGCCGTTCCGAGGCCGCCCTGGCCTCGCTCCAGGAACAGAAAGCGGACTTCGATTCACTCCGCGAACTGGAGAAGAACGCCCCGCAGGCGCTTGCCGCGGTAAGCGCCGGCGCGCACGAAGCCGAGGCCAAGATCGCCGACGCGGAGCGGTCCCTGTCGGAGCTGCGTGCCAAATACGCCGAAAGCGCCCTGGTCCAGGTCGCGGACAACATCAGCCAGGCCAAGGAACGGCTTGCCTTCGTGCGGAACGCCTCCGACACGGCCCGGGAGAAGCTCGACGCCGGTGAGGGCGGCCTTGCCGCCGTCGCTGTCCGCGCGGCCGAAGAGAGCCTGCACCAGACGAATGTGCTGATCGGCGCCATCACGAAGGTCGCCGCAAGCCTCGGCGAAGCGCGCAACGGCCTGGAGTCCGCCGTCGTCGACACCTCGCAGGACCTCGCCCAGGCCAAGGCCATGATCCAGTCCGGGGCACACCCCGAGCTGGCCGGCCCGGTGGCCGCGGTGGAAGCTGCCCTGTCCCGGGTCAAAGCCGAGATCCAAGGCGGCAAGATCGATCCGATCGCCACGCTGGAGCGGGTCGAGACGGCGCACCAGTCGCTGGACGCGGCACTCACGGGGATCCGCGACCAGCAGGAGCAGGCCCGCCGTGCGCAGGCTTCGCTGCAGCAGAGCATCATGTCCGCCCAGGCGCAGATCAGTGCAACGTCCGACTACATCACCGCCCGGCGCGGCGGCGTCGGCACCGAGGCGCGCACCCGACTCGCGGAGGCCCAGCGGAACCTGGACTACGCCCTGTCCATCTCCCGGACCGACCCGGTCACCGCGTTGCAGTACGCCCAGCAGGCCCACACGCTGGCCGCGCAGGCGGCGCAGTTGGCGCAGTCCGACGTCGACCAGTTTGGCGGCTACGCCAACCAGGGCCAGGGCTACGGCCGCGGCGGGATGTTCGGCGGCGGCGGCGGAGGTGGCGGCCTCGGCGGCGCCATCCTCGGCGGCATCCTGATCAATTCCATCCTGCACGGCGGCGGCGGAGGCGGCTGGGGCGGCGGTGACTCCGGCGGCGATTCCGGCGGAGGCTGGGGCGGCGGGGACTTTGGCGGCGGAGGCGACTTCGGCGGCGGGGACTCCGGCAGCTTCTAACGGCCCGCGACCGGCCCGATGGGCCGGCATCAGACTAGGCGCCGGCGGGACGATCCGGACGGCGGATAGAGGCAGTACGTACATAGTTCACCGGATTCAGTGGGAACCACTGAGCAGGACGAAAGGTATCACCATGAAGCAGTCCATTTTCGGCCGCATGGCGCAGCTGGCGAAGGCCAACATCAACTCCCTGCTTGACCAGGCCGAGGACCCGCAGAAGATGCTGGACCAGATGGTCCGGGACTACACCAACAACATCGCCGAGGCCGAGTCCGCGGTGGCCCAGACCATCGGCAACCTGCGGATGCTCCAGGACGATTACAACGAGGACATCCGGAACGCCAAGGACTGGGGCAACAAAGCCCTGGCAGCATCCCGCAAGGCGGACGAGTACCGCGCCAAGGGCGACTCGGTCGACGCGGAAAAGTTCGACAACCTTGCCAAGGTGGCCCTGCAGCGCCAGATGTCCGCGGAAAACGAGGCGAAGTCCGCCGAGCCAAGCATTTCCTCGCAGACCGAGGTTGTGGACAAGCTCAAGCACGGCCTGGACCAGATGAAGGGCAAGCTCAACGAGCTCACCAGCAAGCGCAACGAACTGGTGGCACGGTCCAAGACCGCCGCAGCCCAGTCCCAGGTGCACGATGCCCTCAAGAGCATCGACTTCATGGATCCCACGTCCGAGGTGGGCCGCTTCGAAGAGAAGATCCGCCGCGAAGAAGCAAAGGTCCGCGGCCAGCAGGAACTCGCCGCCTCCAGCCTGGATGCGCAGTTCAACTCGCTGGAGGACCTCGGCGAGCAAACCGAGATTGAGGCCCGCCTGGCAGCGCTGAAGTCCGGCGGCACACCCGCCGCCATCGGCGCAGGCGAGGGCAAAAAAGCCGGCTCCACGGTCGACGAAGCAGACTTCGACAAGCTCTAGGCAGCCCGGCCGGCGGTCTTCCGCCGGCCGTTCCCGCCGGCCCCGAGGCCGGGCCCGGATGGTTCGTCAGCAGTAGGGGACGACGCCGGGCCCGGCCTTTTCTGTGCCCGTGTACCGTGGATCCATGTCTTCAACCCTTGTGTGGCTCCGCGACGACCTCCGCCTGGATGACAACCCGGCCCTCGCCGAAGCGGCCTCGCTGGACGGTCCGCTCACCGTTGTCTATGTGCTCGACGAGGTCTCCCCGGGCGTCCGTCCGCTGGGCGGCGCCGCCAAGTGGTGGCTGCACCACTCGCTGGCCGCGCTCGGGGCGGAGCTGGCGGCCGCCGGCTCGCGGCTGCTGCTGCGCCGCGGACCCGCAGCCCGCATCATCCCGGAACTCGCGGAGGAAACCCACGCCACGCAGCTGCTCTGGAACCGGCGCTACGGCGGCCCCGAGCGCGCCATCGACGCCCGCGTCAAGGACTGGGCGGCGGGGCACGGCATCAGCGCCACCAGCTTCCAGGCCAATCTCATGTTCGAGCCCTGGACGGTGCGCACGGGCGCCGGCGGCCCGTACAAGGTCTTCACACCGTTCTGGCGGGCATGCCTGGCCGGCGGCGAGCCACGGCTCCCGCTGGAGGCCCCGGCGCGGCTCCCGGCG
>JBKKDK010000331.1:0-3035 GCA_046708245.1 Arthrobacter sp. | reverse complement strand
CCCGGCCCCGCCGATGATGTCCTGCACCGCACCGGCGGCATCGGTCGATGCGTTGGTCACGCCGAGCTTGCGCACCGAGAAGTCGATCTGGCCGGCGGCGGCTCCCTTGGTGAAGTCCGACTGGAAGCTGAGCGTCTGTGCCGACAGGCTCGGGAAGGTGGCGTTCATGGCGTTGCTCCGGAACGTGCCGCCGAAGGTGGTGGTGGTGGCGATGACGGCGGTGTTGTCGGACGAGGCGGCCACGCGCGAGGGGACGGCGGGGGGACCGGAGAGATTGGCGTAGCGGTTGAGGATGGTGGTGAGGCCCTGGTTCAAAAAGGCGTTGTGGCGCACCAGCTCCGGCGACATCCACAGCCGGCCGGCGCCCTCGTGGTGCGCCCGCTTCCACCCGCCCGGCCCGATGTCGAGGCCCTCGAGCACGACGGCATCGGGGTCCGGCGTCCAGATCCTCGCCCGAAGCGTCCCCTTGAGTGCGATGCGATCCCTCATGTCATGTACCCCTCTGGATGAAGTCGATGGCGTAGGTGGGCCGGTTGGCGGCCTGGTCGCGGCTGACGATGGTGATGGTGTCCACGCCGAGGTCGGCGGCGGCCGTCACCTGGAAGATGAAGACGAGCCACTGCCCGAGACAGGCGCCGAGGTTGCCGCCGGCGACGGTGATGGTGAAGTCGGCCGCCGCGTTGGCGACCGCCACCGTCCCCGACTCCACGGCGGTACCGGCGGCGGGAGGGGCGGCGTAGGTGACGGTGGACTCGGTGAAGGGCTTGGCCGCCGTGCGCTGGGTTGACCAGGCGAGGGTCTGTGTCCCCGCTAGTAGCGACGTGGCGGCCCGGAAGGTGAGCGACAGTCCGGTGCCGCCCGCCTCCATCCCCGAATAGTTGGACAGGTCGAGGGCCAGCCAGCCGATCTTGGCGTTGCTGCCCACCGCCGCCGACTTCTTCACCTGGAGGTTGGCGTTGCCGAAGTTGGTCGTGTTGAGGACCTGATCCCCGTAGGCGTCGTACATCGGGTCGGCGTCCGGGGTGGCGGTGCGGGCCACGTCCACCGTCACAAACCGGAGCTTGGTGAGATCGTTGGTGCTGGCGTCCTCCCCCCAGGCGCCGTGGATGAAGTGGATCCACGGGTCGTCCACCTGTGCGGCCTCGGGGTTGGTGACGAGGACAGACCCCAACGCGTCGTCCACCTGTGCGTCTTCGGGGTTGGCGACCAGCACCGAGGCCAGCGCGTCGGCGGCCTGGGCATCGTCGGACCAACGTGCGCTCGGGACTTCGACGGTGGGCGTCCCGCCGCCACCGCTCGACACGGCGGGCGTGTGGGACCGGATGGACTTGGACGGCACTAGGCGATCTCCGTGAAGGCGAAGCGCACGCCGGCGCCGGCGACCGAGGTGGTCATCACGTACACCGCCACCGACTCGTCGATGTCGAGCTCCACCGCCTCGCCCACCGCCAGCTCGTCACCGCTCAGCACCGTCATGCCCGACGAGAAGCCGTAGAACCCTGCCCTGGCGCTGCCGATGAGGTTCTTCAGGCGGAACGACCGCCGGCCTGCCAGCGCCGCGGTGGCGATGGTGGTGGCCGTCAGCGTCACGTCCTGCTGGCCGGTCTGGCCTTGCGAGGTGGACTCGATGCGGATGAGGTCGGTGAGGGGCGCCGGGTTGAGGCGGCAGTTGAGGAAGAACCGCCCCTGGGAGGTGAGGCCGTTGGTGTAGATGAGGCGGAGGTAGCGGGCGCGGGTGCTCGACAGCAACAGCCGCCCGAGGCCGATGTGCCCGAACCGGAACGACCGGGACTCGGTGGTCTGCACCACGACGCCGGTCGGGGTGTCGGACCACTGCAGTTTGATGCCGCCCTCAGCCGAGATCTGATCGGATGCGATCAGGAGGCGGACGGTGGGGAAGGCTTCGCAGTCGAACCAGTCGGACGTGTAGACCCCGCTGGCGCCGAGCAGGGAGGGCGCAGGGCTGAGGGTCTTGGTGCCCCCCTGCGCCTGGTTGACGTACACGCCGTTGGGGTCCAGGCCGGTGATGGCCGACTTGACCAGCGAGGCGGGGAAGCTGCTGTCGATGGCCCCCCCGACCGCGAACAGGAACGTGGAGGGGGCGGTGTGGAGGCCGATCGACTGGGTGGTGAGGGTGGCGGGCGAGGCGGCGAGGTTGACGAAGCGCAGCCGCAGGTAGCGGGCTGCGATGGGGATGGTGAACGCGCCGGCCCCGACGAAGGGGGAGGTGTAGTTGTGGTTGACCGTCACGGCGTCGTTCGACCACTCGGCCGTGCCCTGCAGGGACTGCGTCGAGTTGAGCGTCACCAGGACCCCGGCGTGGCTTCTGACGTCCACCCAGGCGGTGAGGAACGTGCCCGCCACTGCGATGGTGACGCCGGCGGCGGCAAAGTCGGGGATGGCGACTCCACCGTTGGTGGTTTCCAGGGCGGCCAGCGTGGCGGCGTCGAGGGCGACGGTGCCGCCCGCCTCCAGCTCTACGACGGGGATCCAGTACTCGGCCGTCTGCCCGGCGTGGGGGCCGTCGATGAGCACCACCGTTAGCTTGTCGTAGCGCTGGGCGATGCCCCGGGCGTCGGCCGCCGCCGGGCTGGCGAGGCGGGTGACGGAGTCCTCGACGGCTGTGGCGCCGGGCCCGACCAGGGCGGCGGTCACGGCCTAGGCCTCGGGAGGAACCGGCGGGCCCGGCTCGGTGGGCACGGCATCGGATCCGGGGGTGGTGGGAGCGGGCGGTGCGTCGGGGTCGACCGGCGGCGCCGGCACCGCCTCGCCGGCGAGCGGGGGCTCACCCGCCTGAGCGGCGGCGGCCAGGGCGGGCGACACCACCCCCTTGGCCACCTGGGCGCCCATCTCCTCAGCGGCCAGGGTCTCGTGCGCCTGGGCGTGGTTGTCGAACAGTTCCTTGAGGTCGTCGCCCAGCTGCTCGTAGCGCCCGGATTTCCGGAAGCGGTTCAACTCGGTGATGTGCTTTGCGTGGTTGTCCCACGCCTCGGGGATGGCCACGATGCCGAGCGCCATGTGGTGGTTCTCCCGAC
>JBKKDK010000330.1:0-3309 GCA_046708245.1 Arthrobacter sp. | reverse complement strand
CGCTGTGGGCAATGGTGACCGCGCCGGCGATCGCGCCCTAATTGCCCGCCGGGCTGGACACGCGCGGGGTGCCGGGCCCGGCGCGACCTACGATCTGTTGAGCGCGCTGGGCGCCACCCCGGATGATCTGGCAGGCGAGCTGTTTTATGACGGCATGGCGGCGGGGACGGTTATTGCGGCGGAATCATCGTTTGCGTTGGCCGCGACATTGCCGAAAGCCTCAACGGCGACCGGCAACCTGATCCTCTACCCGAAAATCGATTCCCTCGTTGCAAACACCAGCGCCTACAGCTCCTTGAGCGACGCCCAGCGGCAGGCGCTCAAGGACGCGGCGGCAGCCACGCGCACGTCGGCGGTCGAAGCGATGACGGCTACTGCCGATGACGCCGGCCGATTCTGCAAGGACGGTGGAACCGTTGTGATGGCGACGGAGGCCGAGGTGGCCGCCTTCAAAGCAGCCGGCGCACCTGTCTACACGGACCTTGAGGCGGACCCGGACACCAAGGCCCGCATTGCCAGGATCAGGACGCTGGCCGCGGCGGAACCGGCGCCGCAATCCGTAGCCCCGTGCACGGCCGGCGGCTGACAGACGGCACGGTTCAGGAGATCTGCAGTCCTCCGTTGATGTCATAGGTTGCGGCCGTGATGAAGCCGGCGTCCTCGCCCAGCAGGAACACCATCAGCGCGGCGATGTCCCGCACGGTCCCCACCCGACCCACCAGGATGTCCGCGGACATGGCGGCCTTCCGCTCTTCCGTCAGCGTTCCGCCCATGATGTCCGTGTCCACGGGACCGGGAGCCACACAGTTCACGGTGATGCCGTGCTGGCCCATCTCCCGGGCCAAAGCCCGCGTGAAGCCGATGATGGCGGCCTTCGAGGCGCTGTACGCCACCTTGGAGTAGGTGCCGCCTCCGCGCTGGGCGGAGATGGAGGAGACGCTCACGATCCTGCCGAGCTTCCGTTCGATCATGCCCTTGAGCACGCGCTGGGTGACCAGGAACGTGCCGGTCATGTTGATCTTGAACACCCGCTCCCAGGCTTCGAGCGTTTCGTCCATGAACTCGGTCGGTGAGCTGATGCCTGCCAGGTTGGCCAGGCCGACTATCGGCGGCAGGGCGGATTCGACTTCGTCAATGGCAGCGTTGACCGCTGCGGGGTCGGACACGTCCGCGCCCGCCCCGACCGCCTTGACGCCGTAGACGGCGGCAATTTCCTCCGCCGCTTTCCGTGCCGCGTCGCCGTCGATGTCCAGGATCGCCACAGCCCAGCCCCCGCTGGCGAGCATTTCCGCCGTCGCCCGTCCGATGCCGCGCGGAGAGGCGGCGCCGGTCAGCACCGCCGTCCGTTCAGCCGGGAACGTTTCGTGCTGAGTCATGTCCCTTAACTCCTTGTCGCCTGTTCAGCTTCTGATGTCGAAGTCGTCGGCGGCTACAGCTTCTTCACCGACCGTGGCCGGCGTACCCGGCTTCACATGGCCTTCCGGACGCTTGCGTGCGTAGAGGTAGGTGGCGACGGCCGTGATGCCGAGGCAGGCTGAGAGGAACACCAGGCCGGATCGGTTGTCTCCGGTGGCGTCATTGAACAGCCCCACAGCGTAGGGGGCCACGAACCCGCCCAGGTTGCCGAGCGAGTTCACCATGGCCAGCCCGGCTGCTGCCGCTGCGCCGACCAGGGCCGTCGCCGGCATGGCGAGGAACGGGGCAATAGCGGAGTAGATGCCCATGGCCGCCAGCGTCAGGGCCATCAGTGCCAGGATTGCGTTGACCTGGACCAGGAAGCCGGCAGCCAAGAGGCCAATGGCCGCCAGGACCATGCTGATGCTGGCGTGCAGGACCCGGTTACCGGTACGGTCCGAGCGGCGGCTCCAGAAGTACACGAAGACGGCCGCTATTGTGTACGGGATGGCAACGATGAAGCCGACCTGGGTGGTGCTGAACTTACCGAGCGCGGCAACGATGGTCGGCATCCACAGGCCCAGGCCGTAGATACCGCAGACCAGTCCGAAGTACAGGGCTGAGTAGGCGATGGTCCGGGGATCCTTGAGGCCCGCCAGGAAGTGATGCGGCTGCCCTTTCTGCTTGTGGGCAAGCTCCTCGTCCATGGTCCTGGTCAGCCATTCGCGCTCGTCGTCGGCCAGCCAGTGCGCATGGCTCGGACGGTCGGTCATCAGGATGGGGGTCAGGATCCCGAGGAGAATGGCCGGGATGCCTTCAATGATGTACAGCCATTGCCACCCCTGCAGGCCCCAAATGCCGTCCATCTGCAGCAGCAGGCCCGACACCGGAGCGCCGAGGGCGTTGGAGATGGGCTGGGCGAGGATGAAGATGCCCAGCACTGTAACGCGCTGGGCGGCGGGGAACCACAGCGTCAGGTAGAAGAGGATGGCCGGGAAGAACCCTGCCTCCGCCGCGCCCAGCAGGAACCGGATGATGTAGAAGGTGGTCTCGCCGTTCACCAGGGCCATGGCGGTGGCGAAAATGCCCCAGGAGATGAGGATCCGGGCGATCCATTTGCGTGCGCCAAACTTGTACATTCCGCCGTTGCTCGGGATTTCCAGCAACGCGTAGCCCAGGAAGAAGATGCCTGCGCCGAGACCATAGGCCGAGGCACTCAGGCCGATGTCCTCGCTCATGGTCAGCTTTGCGAAGCCGACGTTGTTCCGGTCAAGATAAGCAATGAAATAAAGCAGGACGATCAGCGGCATAATCCGGCCGCGCACACGGCGCAGTGTGCGCTGGCCGAGCTCGTCGAGATGGTTTGCAGGATTCATTGATGTCATCGTGCACCTCGCTGTCAGAAACGAGCCCGCCGGGGTCCCTCAGCGGAACAGTACAGGTTTACCACTCTGCAAACCAATAGTCACCACACCCCCCTAGACCGGTACGCACACACACTCAGTCGGCTTCGTAGGAGTGGATGGCGTCCACCTTGGCGGCGGAGGAGGAGTTTTCGTCGAAGCGGTGGCTGAGCCATTCACCGACGAGTTTTTTGGCCAGTTCCAGGCCGATGACGCGCTGGCCCATGGTGAGGACCTGGGCGTTGTTGCTCAGGACCGAGCGTTCCACGGAGTAGCTGTCGTGCGCGGTGACGGCGCGGATGCCGGGGACCTTGTTCGCGGCGATAGCCACGCCCAGGCCGGTGCCGCAGATCAGCAGCGCCCGGTCGGCTTCGCCCTCGGCGACTTTGCGGGCCGCGGTGACGGCCAGGTGCGGGTAGGCGGTGGAGTCGTTGGCTCCGACGCCGATGTCCTCCACGGAGGCCAGCCGGGGGTCCGCTTCGAGCAGTGCCTTCAGCGCGTTTTTGTATTC
>JBKKDK010000329.1:0-19498 GCA_046708245.1 Arthrobacter sp. | reverse complement strand
GTGTCCCAGGACGCGGGGTTGCCGATCCGGATGGCGGTTGCGATGGTGTCGGGTTCGGTGATCGGGTGGCCGGCCACGAACGGGGCGGCGCCGGCTGCCTGGAAGCCCCACATGACGGGGGTCTTGGTGGCCACCGGTGCCAGGGTGCCGGCAGTGGCGGACTCGAACGGCGCGGAGTACTCCTTGTAGCCCTTCCAGTACGCGCTGATGTTGCCTGCGTTTCCTACCGGGAGGACGTGGAAGTCAGGGGCGTCGCCGAGCGCGTCCACTACCTCGAAGGCGCCGGTCTTCTGCCCCTCGATGCGGGCCGGGTTGACGGAGTTCACGAGGAACACCGGGTAGGACTCCCCCAGTTTCCGGGCGATGTCGAGGCAGTCGTCGAAGTTGCCGTCCACCTGCAGCAGCGTGGCGCCGTGAGCGATCGCCTGGCTCAGCTTGCCCATCGAAATTTTGCCTTCGGGCACCAGTACCGCGCACTGCAGCCCCGCCGCCGTCGCGTAGGCCGCGGCGGAGGCGGAGGTGTTGCCGGTGGAGGCGCACACCACGGCTTTGGCCCCGGCAGCGACGGCGGCCGTCATGGCCATCGTCATGCCGCGGTCCTTGAACGAACCGGTCGGGTTCATGCCTTCGACCTTGAGGTAGACCTCGCACTCCGTCAGCTCGGAGAGCTTCCCGGCACGCACCAGCGGGGTGCCGCCTTCGCCCAGGGTGATGACCTTCGTGGCCTCGGTGACGGGCAGGCGGTCAGCGTATTCGCGGATGACTCCGCGCCATTGGTGAGCCACTTAGACTCCTTCTACCCGCAGTACGGATGTAACGGAATTGATAACGTCGAGGCCCTTCACGGCCTCCACGGTGGCTGCCAGCGCAGCCTCGCTTGCGCGGTGGGTGACGATCCGCAGCTCCGCCGACTCCACCTTGGAATCGACATCCCGGTGGATGGTCTGCCGCATGATCTCAATGGACACGCCGTGCTCTGCGAACAGCTGGGCGATCCGTGCCAGCACGCCGGGCTGGTCCGCGACGTCGAGGCCGATGTAGTAGCTCGTGATGGCGGCGTCGATGGGCAGGGCCGGGACGTGGCCTGTGGTCGTTTCGGTCCGGCCGGGGCCGCCAAGGACCAGCCGGCGGGCAGCGGAAACGAGGTCTCCCATCACGGCCGACGCTGTCGGGGTTCCGCCGGCGCCCTGGCCGTAGAACATCAGCTCACCGGCGTTTTCCGCCTCGATGAAGACGGCGTTGAACGCGCCGCGGACGGCGGCCAGGGGGTGTTCGCGCGGCAGCAGGGTGGGGTGGACCCGCACCGAGACTCCGGCGCCGCCCTGGGCGTCGGTGAGCTTCTCGGCGATCGCCAGCAGCTTGATGACAAAACCGGCATCCTTCGCGGCGGCGATGTCCGCCGCGCTGACCGAACTGATGCCCTCGCAGTAGACGTCCTCGAGGGCGAAGCGCGTGTGGAAGGACAGCGAGGCGAGGATGGCGGCCTTCGAGGCGGCGTCATGGCCTTCGACGTCGGCCGTCGGGTCCGCTTCCGCGTAGCCCAGGCGCTGGGCCTCGGCCAGGGCATCGGCAAACTGCGCCCCGGTGGAATCCATCTGGTCCAGGATGAAGTTGGTGGTGCCGTTGACGATTCCGAGGACCCGGGTGATCCGGTCACCGGACAGGCTGTCCCGGATGGGGCGAAGAATCGGAATGGCCCCGGCCACGGCGGCCTCATAGGACAGCTGGACGCCGGCCTTGTCCGCTTCCTCGTAGAGCGTCGGGCCGTCCAGCGCCAGGAGGGCCTTGTTGCCGGTAATCACGCAGGCCCCGTGGCGGATGGAGGTCAGGATGAGGCTGCGGGCCGGCTCGATGCCGCCCATCAGCTCGATCACAACGTCGGCGTCCTTGACGAGGGTCTCGGCGTCGGTGGTGAACAGTTCGTGCGGCAGCTCGACGCCGCGCGGCGCATCAACGTTCCGGACGGCGATGCCGCTCAGTTCGAGGCGGGCCCCCGTCCGGGAGGCCAGTGATTCGGCGTCGTCAATGAGAATCCGCGCAACCTGGGCCCCAACGTTGCCACAGCCCAGCAGGGCTACTTTCAGGGTTCGCAATTCTGTCATTCAGACTCCCATGTCGCGGTTCAGCAGATCTTGTTCGGTTTCCCCGCGGACAATGAGCCGGGCAGATCCATCGCGCACAGCGACAACGCCCGGCCGGGCCAGATAGTTGTAGTTGCTTGACAGGGCCCAGCAGTAGGCGCCGGTCCCCGGTACAGCGAGCAGATCACCGGCTGCCACGTCCTCGGGCAGATATACATCTCTAACAACTATGTCGCCGCTCTCGCAATGTTTGCCCACCACCCGGGACAGCTGCGGGGCCGCCGCGGAGGTCCGCGTCGCGAGAATCGCCGAATAATCCGCGTCGTACAGCACCGGACGGGCGTTATCGCTCATGCCGCCGTCCACTGACACATACCGGCGCGGGTACGTAACGTTTTCGGCCTGTTCCGCATCCGTTCCGGCCGTTCCGCCGGCCGGGGCATCGACGCGCACGGTCTTCAGGGTGCCCACCTCGTAGAGGGTGAACGTGGTGCTGCCGACGATCGCGCGCCCCGGTTCGATCGAGATCCGGGGGGCGGTGATGCCGAGTTCGGCGCACTTGGCACGGACGACGGCGGCCATGGCCTGGGCAATTTCGGCCGGCGGGCGCGGGGTGTCCACCGGCGTGTAGGCGATGCCGTAGCCGCCGCCCAGGTCCAGTTCCGGAAGCACGATCGAATACTTGGCCTGCATCGCGGCCAGGAAGTCCAGAAGCTTCTCCGCCGCGAGGGCGAAGCCGTCCGGTTCGAAGATCTGCGAGCCGATGTGGCAGTGCAGGCCCAGGAGTTCAACGCTGTCATAGCCCGACGCCGCGGCCACCGCCTCCTCGGCCGCGGACAGCCCGGCCTGGTCCGTGGAGTCGCCCGCCATGGACAGGCCGAACTTCTGGTCCTCGTGCGCGGTGGCAATGAACTCGTGGGTGTGGGCGTGCACGCCGGGGGTGAGCCGCAGCATGACCCTGGCGGTCTCGTCCCGGGCCGCGGCGATCGTGGCGACCCGGTCGAGCTCGACGAGGCTGTCCACGACAATCCGGCCCAGCTTCATGTCCAGGGCGCGGTGGATCTCCGCGTCGGACTTGTTGTTCCCGTGGAGCGCGACGTCGGTGCCGGGGATCCCGGCCCGCGCAGCGACGGCGAGTTCCCCGCCCGAGGCAGTGTCGAGCCGCAGCCCCTCTTCCTCGACCCAGCGGACCACGGCGGTGCACAAAAAGGATTTCCCGGCGTAGTAGACATCCACTCCCCCGCAGATGTCGGCGAAGGCGTCATTAAAGGCGTCGGAAAAGGCGCGGGCCCGGGCGCGGAAGTCGTTCTCGCTCATGACGAACAGCGGCGTCCCGTACTGGCGCTGCAGCTCGCTGACCGGAACGCCGTCGATGGCGAGTTCGCCGTCGTCGTTCCGGGCCACACCGGCCGCCCACATCGGGTCGTGCAGCGCGTTGAGGTCCGCGGGGACCTGCAGCCAGTCCGGTGCCAGCGGCGAGCCGGCATTGCCGGCGTTGGGTGCGCTGGCAGATGTTCCTGAAGCAGCGGTCATGGCGTTACATCCGTTCCGGCGCCGAGACGCCCAGCAGTTCCAGGCCGTTGGCCAGCACCTGGCTGGTGGCGTCGTTAAGCCACAGCCGGGTGCGGTTGACATCGGTGATGGGCTCCTCGCCCTGCGGCGCCACACGGCACGCGTCGTACCAGCGGTGGTAGGCGCCGGCAATGAGTTCCAGGTGGCGGGCCACCCGGTGCGGCTCGCGCAGTTCGGCGGCCTTGGCCACAATCGAGGGGTAGCTGCCCAGGTAGGACAGCAGCTCGTTTTCGGTCGCATGGTCCAGCAGGGCGGCCTCGAATGCGCTCCGGTCCACGCCGGCCGCCACCGCGTTGCGGGCAGCGCCGCGGGACCGGGCGTGCGCGTACTGGACGTAGAACACCGGGTTCTCGTTGCTGTGCTTCTTGAGCAGCTCGGGGTCCAGGGTCAGTGGCGAGTCGGCCGGGAAGCGTGCCAGCGAGTAGCGCACGGCATCCTTGCCCAGCCAGGAGATGAGGTCCTTGAGCTCGATGATGTTGCCGGCCCGCTTGGACAGCTTGGCGCCGTTGACGGACACCAGCTGGCCGATCAGGACCTCGATGTTCACCTCGGGGTCGTCGCCGGCGGCGGCGGCGATGGCCTTGAGCCGGTTGATGTAGCCGTGGTGGTCGGCGCCGAGCAGATAGATCTTTTCGGTGAAGCCGCGGTCCTTCTTGGACAGGTAGTAGGCGGCGTCGGCCGCGAAGTACGTCGGCTCCCCGTTCGCACGGATCAGGACGCGGTCCTTGTCGTCGCCAAAATCCGTGGTGCGCAGCCAGACCGCGCCGCCGTCGTCATAGACATGGCCCTGGTCGCGGAGCCGGGCCACTGCGTCCTCGATCGCACCGGCGTCGTGGAGTTCCTGCTCGGAGAAGTAGACATCGAAGTCGACGCCGAACTCCGCGAGGGTCCGTTTGATGTCGTGCAGCTGCGCCTTGTACGCGGCGCCCCGGATGACCGGCAGCGCCGCCACGTCGGTCAGTTCGCGGATGTCCGGGTGCTGCGTCAGCACCTCATGGCCGAGGTCCGCGATGTACTCGCCCGGGTAGCCGCCTTCGGGAACGCCGCGGCCGTGCAGCCTGGACAGGACCGAGTGGGCAAAGACGTTCATCTGCGAACCGGCGTCGTTGACGTAGTACTCGGCCGTGACGGCGGCGCCGGAGGCCCGGAGGACGCGGGCGATCGAGTCGCCCAGGGCCGCCCAGCGCGTGTGCCCGATGTGCAGCGGGCCGGTGGGGTTGGCGGAGACGAATTCCATGTTGACCACGTGGCCTGCGAGCGCGGAGTTGGTGCCGTAGGCCGTTCCCGCCTCAACGATGGCCTTGGCCAGTGCTCCGGCCGCGCCGGCGTCCACCGTGATGTTCAGGAAGCCGGGGCCGGCGATGTCCACGGCGGATACCCCGTCGATGGACTTCAGCCGGGCACCGAGGACGGCAGCGAACTCCCGCGGATTGGTGCCCGCGGCCTTGGCCAGCTGCAGGGCGATGTTGGTGGCCCAATCGCCATGGTCCCGGTTCTTCGGCCGCTCCACGCGCACCTCATCCGGGACATCGGATGCGGAGAGCCCGATTTCGCCGGCAGCGACGGCGTCCTTCAGGCAGGCGGAAATGGCGAGGGAGAGTTCTTCTGGGGTCACTGTCCCAGCCTACCGGTGGCCCGCGTTGTGGCGGAATCTGGCGCCGGAGTGAGCTGCGCTGCACGGGACCCGGCCGGGTGCCGGACGTCATATTCTTCACAGGTTCAGCCACGGAGTGAACCATTAGGGTGAAGGGAACGTTGTCATCCGTGTAAGTGCCTTGGGTCCGTTAACCCTTGGGCCAATCCTTTGTCCGAGCAAACTGTCCGAGCAACTTGTCCGATCAACCCATGAAACGAGCCGCGGCATGAACACCTCGCTCCGCAGAACCCTGTTCGTCGGCGTCGCCGGCCTGTCCCTGGCCGGAACCGCGGCCGGCTGCGCGCCCAGCGCCCAGAACACTCCCGCGCCCAGTTCCCCGGCGGCGACATCCGCGCCCGGCGCCTCGGCCGGAACCTACAAGGACGGCACCTACTCCGCCGACGGCAACTACGTTTCGCCGAACGGCACCGAGACGGTGGGCGTGCAATTGACGGTGGCCGGCGGGACGGTATCCGATGTCGCCATCACCCAGCACCCGTCCAACCCCAACACCAGGAAGTTCCAGGGCGAGTTCGCCGGCGGCATCAAATCCCAGATCGTGGGCAAAAAACTCGATGAGATCCAGGTTTCCAAAGTGGCCGGTTCCTCGCTGACCAGCGGCGGCTTCAACCAGGCCCTGAAGAAGATCAAGGCCGATGCCGCGTAGCCGTCCGCAAGCAGGGCTGTAGGTGCTCACATGCCGCATCCGGGCTGGACGGACTTCAGTTTCGAGGGAATCGGTACCCGCTGGGTGGTTTCCACGGCCGCGCCGCTGCCGGACCGGCTCTGCCGGAAGCTGCTAGGCGTCGTGGCGGACTACGACGCCGCGTGGTCCCGGTTCCGGCCGGACTCCGTCATAGCCCGCGCGGCCCGGGCGCCGGGCAGCTATCAGCTGCCGGCCGAGGCCGCCGCTCTCGGCCTGCTCTACAGTGCGTTGTACCGGCTCAGCAACGGCGCCATGACACCGCTGATCGGCAGCAGCCTCGACCAGCTCGGTTACGGCGCCGGATATTCGCTGCTACCTGGCGGTCCCCCGCTTCCCGCCCCGCGCTGGGAAGACGTGCTGGATTGGGACGGCACGGTGCTGACCACCAGCTCACCTGTGGTGATCGACGTCGGCGCGGCGGGAAAGGGGCAGCTGGCCGACCTGCTCTCCGCAGAGCTCCTCGGCGCCGGGATCGGCGGGCATTTCATCGACGCCAGCGGGGACCTGTTGAATCCGGGCCCCGCCCCGGTGGAGGTCGCGCTGGAACATCCCTATGACTCTTCCCGCGCCATCGGCGTCATCACCCTTGGCGCCGGCGCGCTGTGCGCGTCAGCCGCGAACCGGCGGGCCTGGGGCGACGGGCTGCATCATGTCCTGGACGGCACCACGGGCGCACCCGTGCGCACGGTGGTGGCCAGTTGGGCCATGGCCGGCACCGCGATGATGGCCGACGCGCTGGCCACTGCGCTGTTTTTTGTCGAGGGGCCCCGGTTGCGGACGGCCTTCGATTTTTCCTGGCTGACCGTGTACTCGGACGGGCACGCCGAATATTCGGCCGAATTTGAAGGGGCACTGTTCGCATGACTGCCGTACTCTCGACTCCCATCAGCTCGCGGCTGGAGACGGCGCTGGGCCGGTTCACGATGTACCGGCTGGTGCTCTGGGTCCTCGCCGCACTCGCCGCGTACAGCATGCTGTTGAACGTGCTCGGCTGGCTGACCTTCGGGCTGCCGGAGATGCTGGCACATCTGGCGCTGTGCCTCGGGCTGACGTATGGCTCCAACCGTGCGCTGGCGGCCCTCTTCCGCGTCCACCCGCACGCCGAATCGTCGCTGATCACAGGCCTGCTGTTGTACTTCCTGTTCTGGCCCACGCAGATTACGGCCGGCGTGCAGCTGCTGGACCTGGCCGGGGTGGCGCTGGCCTGTGTGCTGGCCTCCGCCTCCAAGTACGCCCTGGCGTGGCGCGGCCGCCACATCTTCAATCCGGCGGCGGCCGGGGCCTTTCTGGCGGGGCTCACCGGGTTGAACATCGCCACCTGGTGGGCTGCCACACCGGCCATGCTCTGGCTCCTGCTGCCCGGTGTGCTCCTGGTGCTGTACCGGGTGCGGAAAATGCTGATGGCCGCCGTTTTTACCGTGGTGGCCGTGTCCATCGTGGCGGTCGAGCTGCTCCGGTACGGCGCGGGAGTCGGCGAGGCACTGTGGCAACCGCTGGCCCAGCGTCCAGTGCTCTTTTTCGTCGGCTTTATGCTCACCGAGCCCCTCACGCTGCCGCCGCGCCGCTGGCAGCAGCTGGCGCTGGCCGCCGTCGTCGGGCTTCTGTTCGCCATCCCCTACAACCTGGGCTTCGTCGCCAACTCCCCCGAACTGGCCCTGCTGGCGGGCAACGCCCTCGCCTTCGCTGCCGGGCAGCGCGGCGGTGTCCGGCTCCGCTTCGAGGGGTCCCGGCCGCTGACACCGACGACGACGGAGTTCCGCTTCATCCCGGAACGCCCCGTCCGGTTCAGCCCGGGGCAGTACCTGGAACTGCATGTGCCGCATGACAAGGCGGCCGGGAAACCGGACAGCAAGGGCCGCCGGCGGGTGTTCAGCCTGACCAGCGCGCCCGGTGCCCCGGAACTGCGGATCGGGGTGGGAACGGCCGGGCCGTTGTCCTCGGCCAAACGTTCCCTCCTGGAGCTGCAGCGCGGGGAGGAGCTCACGGCCACCACCGTGGGCGGAGATTTCGTCCTGCCCCGGAATCACTCGGCGCCTGTGCTGCTGATTGCGGCCGGGATCGGCATCACCCCGTACCTGGCCCAGCTGGCTGCGGGCGGGGCCCGGGACCGGGACGTGGTGCTGCTCTACCTGGCCAAAAACGCCGCAGAGCTGGCCTACGCCGAGGAACTTGAAAATTCCGGCGCCCGGATCGTGGCCCGGCTCGCTGACGGTTCGGCCCCGCCGCCGTTTATGCACGATGCCGGGTCCGGCCGGATTGACGGGGACTCCTTGAAGGCGCTGGTGCCGGACATTGCCGGGCGTGATGTCTTCGTTTCCGGTTCGCCCGCCAGCGTCCGCTCGCTCCGCGCCGCGGCGCGGGGCGCCGGCGCCGGCGCCCGGCGCGTCCACGTGGACTCCTTTTCGGGGTACTAGGAGCGTCGATTTTCCCTTGGAGGCCACCTTCCTGCTAAGCTCTAGGACGTCCCGCCGGTAACGGCAGGAACCCTGATTGCCCTCGTAGCTCAGGGGATAGAGCGTCTGCCTCCGGAGCAGAAGGTCGTTGGTTCGATTCCAATCGAGGGCACAGCCAAGAACCCCTAGGATCCACTGGATTCTGGGGGTTCTTTCGTGTTTGCTGGCTGGGTGCAGGATTAAGGGCCGCGCTGCGGCCCGGCAGATGGGGGACATCGTATGGACGTTATGGCTGAGCTGCTGTTTCCGTTTCAGTGGCTGGTATCCGCCATCATGGTGGGACTCCATGACGGCCTGGGCGCCATCGGCATGCCGGCCGCCAACGGCTGGACGTGGACCCTGTCCATCATCGGGCTGGTGCTGGTGATCCGTGCCGTGCTGATCCCGGTCTCCCTGAAGCAGCTCCAGGCCCAGCGCCGCATGCGGCTCCTGCAGCCTGACCTGAAGAAACTCCAGGACAAGTACAAGGGCAAAACCGACCCGCTGTCACGGCAGGCCATGGCGCAGGAGCAGATGGCCATGTACAAAAAGCACGGCACCAACCCGTTCTCGGCCTGCCTGCCCCTGCTCATCCAGGTGCCGTTCTTCCTCGCGCTCTTCACCGTGCTCTCCGGCATGACGGCGGCAGCCGGCAAGGGACAGGGCCTCGGCGCCATGAGCCATGAGCAGGTGGTGCAGTTCCACGCGTCAAGCATCTTCGGCGCACCGCTGTCCGCGTCCCTGCTCCACGGCCGGGGCGGCGACCCCGTCAGCGTCACAGTGCTGGCTGTCCTGATGATCCTTGCCATGACGGCGGCGCAGTTCATCACCCAAAAACACATCATGGCCCGGAACATGCCGGCCGAGGCTCCGGCCGGGCCGCTGCTGTTGCAGCAAAAGACGCTGCTTTACGTCCTGCCGGTCGTGTTCGCCGCAGGCGGCATCGTCTTCCCCATCGGCGTCCTGGTCTACTGGACCACAACGAATTTTTGGACCATGGTGCAGCAGTTCGTCCTTGACCCGCGGACCCCGTGAATTGCGACGGCGGCCGCGGGCAAGGCCGCCGGCTCAGCCGGCTCAGCTCCGCGACTCGGCGATGTCCTTGAGCTTGGCCAACGCCAGCGGCCAGGCGGCGTTGAATTCGGCCACGAACTCGTCCTCGCTGTCGAGCTCCACCTCAACGGTGGTGACGCCGTCGGCCTCCTTGAAGACATATTTCTCATGCATGCCGATGAACGCCTTTGCGGCATCGCTCGTTCTGTCGTCCGCTCCGTCGACAATCTGTCCCGTATAGCGGAGCGAAATGAACTCGTGCGGCCTGTTCTCTTCAACGACCGCGATCATCCCGCCGAGCGAGCCGTCGTCGTCCGAGCCAACGAACCGGATTTCGCTGCCCTGGTCCCAGTCGCCCTGATAGTAGGACCCGGGGTTAAAGACACTGGTCCAGTCCCGGTAGCTGGAATCATCCAGCATCGAGGACCACACAACCTGCACGGGCGCATTGATTGTCACCGAATATCGCAGTTTTTCCATGCGCGATTCTACGTCCGCGCACTGCGCGCGAACAGTCCCGGATAATCACCGGGCCGGTCCCCTGCCAATTGTCGGTGCCCGCTCGTAGGCTTTGTGCATCGGCAGCGGCAAAAGGGGTCTCACATGTTCTGTTCCATCATTCCTCCGTACCTTCTGCGCCGGCTGGCAGCGCAGCGGGAACCACGCCTGTCCGTGGCGGCGCGGGCGGCACGCGAAGCACTGATGCACGTCAAGAGCTTCCAGGCGTCCAGGACCGCCCCCTCCCCGGCAGCTCCCCCGGGCATGCGCGAGCTCAAGCCCGCCGCTCCGGAGCGGACGGTCTACGACGCGAAGTTCGCGGAACAGCTGCCCGGCAGCGTGGTCCGCAAGGAGGGCGAACCCGCCACCGGCGATCCGGCCGCCGATGAGGCCTATGACGGGCTCGGGCACACCCACCGGCTCTACGCGGCGGCGTTCGGCCGGAACTCCATCGACGGTAACGGGCTGCCTCTCGTTGCAACAGTCCACTTCGGCCGGCTCTACGACAACGCCTTCTGGGACGGCCGGCAGATGGTCTTCGGGGACGGCGACGGCGAGGTCTTCGAACGGTTCACGAAGTCCCTGAGCGTGATCGGCCACGAGCTGGCCCACGGTGTGACGCAGTACTCCGCCGGGCTGGCCTACCGGAACCAGGCCGGTGCACTAAACGAGTCCATGTCCGACGTCTTTGGCGCGCTCGTTGAGCAGTACGTGCGGAAGCAGTCCACCGCGGAGGCCAGCTGGCTGATCGGCGAGGGCCTGTTCACGGACCAGGTCGAGGGCTCGGCCTTGCGTTCAATGAAGGCCCCGGGAACGGCCTATGACGACGACGTGCTGGGAAAGGACCCGCAGCCGGATTCGATGGACGGCTACGTCCGGACCAGTGCTGACAACGGCGGCGTGCACATCAATTCCGGGATCCCCAACCGGGCATTCTGCCTCGTGGCGACTGCCCTGGGCGGCAACGCCTGGGACGCGCCGGCGCAGATCTGGTACGAAACCCTGACTGGCGGCAGCCTGGCGCCGAACGCCACCTTCCCGGCCTTCGCCAAGGCCACGGCACTGTCCGCCAAGGAACTCTTCGGCGCCGGCTCCACCGAGCATGACGCCGTGCGCTCGGCGTGGGAAACTGTGAAGGTCAAGCTCTGAGCAACCCTTGAGGATCACTCCATGAAGGTTCCGGCTCCATGAAAACCCCACCTCCGTGAAAATCACCGTCCAGCGCAGCGGCGGCATCGCCGGAATGAAGCGGACCTGGTCCGTTCTGGCCACGCCCCCGGATGACAAGGAGCTGTGGCAGCCGCTCGTCGAGGCCTGTCCCTGGGACGAGGCCCCGAAGAGCGCGCGCGCGGCCGACGGTCAGCCTGACCGTTTCCTCTACAGCATCCGCGCCGGCCAGCGGCGCGCGACGTTGCCGGAGCAGGCCCTCACGGGACCGTGGCGGGAACTTGTCGACCACACCCGGGCCGCGGCCGAGTCGGTGCCGCCGTCGGGAGGACTGCCCGGCCCGTCGACCTAGACGGCGGCGGCCAGGTGCCCGCGGAAGGACCGGCGGTAGGACTGCGGGCTGGTGTCCAGCACCTTGGTGAAGTGGTGCCTCAGCAGCACCGAGTGGCCGAAGCCTGATTCCCGGGCGATCTCGTCAATATTGAGGTCTGTGGTCTCCAGCAGCTCCTGGGCCCGGAGCACCCGCTGGGAGTTGAGCCACGCGGCAGGCGTGGCCCCGGTCTCCGACCGGAAACGCCGGGCGAACGTCCGGGGCGACATGTGGACCCGGGCGGCCAGTTCGTTGACCGAATGGTCCTGCCCCAGATGCCGCTGCATCCACTGCAGCAGTTGCTCCATGGGCTCGGAGCCGCAAGGCGGGATCGGCCGGTCGATGAACTGGGCCTGGCCGCCGTCGCGGTGCGGCGGGACCACCATGTCCCGCGCAATGCTCGCCGCCACATTGGCGCCAAATTCCACCCGGACCAGATGCAGGCACGCGTCGATGCCTGCGGCCGTGCCCGCGCTTGTGATGATCCGGTCGTCCTCGACGTAGAGGACGTTTTCGTCCACCCGGACCGCGGGGAACCGGCTGGCGAGTTCCTGGGAGTAGTGCCAGTGCGTGGTGCAACGGCGGCCGTCCAGCAGGCCCGCCTGTGCCAGGGCAAAGGCCCCCGAGCAGATGGACATGACCCAGGCCCCGCGGGCGTGGGCGGCCCGCAGCGCCTCGAGGACGGATTCCGGGACGTCCTCGTCCCGGCCGTATGGCGACATCACCACCAGATCGGCGTCAGCCGCCGCTTCCATCCCAAGCCCTACGTGCATGGAGAGGCCGGATTTGAGCGGAACGTCGCCGGGCTCGGGCGTGCAGACGCGGAAATCAAACGCGGGGACGCCGGTTCCGCGGGCCGAGCGGTCGATGCCGAACACTTCGAAAGCGGTCGCGAACTCGAAGATCGAGAAGTTGGGGACCACGATCATTGCCACTGATTTGATCATGACTCCATCCTGACAGAACAGTGGCAGAAATTATATCTTTTTGGTCATTTCTGCCACTTTTTTTGTTTCCCCGGCCGGAGAACCATGGAGGTATGGAACTCATCGGAATCGCCCTCATCGTCCTGATCATCGCCGGCCTCGCAGCCACCGTCTCCGCCCTCCGCAAGGACGGCCTGGGTCACAACCCGCCCGTCCGCTCGGAGGACTCCTGGTCAGCCCTTGATCTGCCCAGCGTCAACTACACCCTGCGGATCTTCTGAGCTCCGCCATTCCCGAAAATCCCTACCCCGCCCCAACACCCGCCCGCTGCCCGGCCCCACCAGGGACCGGGCAATTCTTTGGTCCGGAACCGCCCCGCCGGCAAGCCCAGTAGACTGTCTCCAGCCATGACACTGCATATTTCCTACCCCGCCGAGCTGCCGGTTTCCGAGCGCCGCGAGGACCTGATGGCCGCCATCGCGGCCAACCAGGTGACCATCATCGCCGGCGAGACCGGTTCCGGTAAGACCACCCAGATTCCCAAAATGTGCCTGGAGCTTGGCCTCGGCGAGAACGGCCTGATCGGCCACACCCAGCCGCGCCGGCTTGCCGCGCGCACTGTGGCGGAGCGCATTGCCGAGGAACTGGGCGTCGAAATCGGCCAGGAAGTCGGCTTCCAGGTCCGCTTCACCGGCGAAGTCAGCCGCTCCACCAAGGTCAAGCTCATGACCGACGGCATCCTGCTGGCCGAAATCCAGCGCGACAAACTGCTCCGCAAATACAACGCCATCATCATCGATGAAGCCCACGAGCGCAGCCTCAACATCGACTTCATCCTGGGCTATCTCAAGCGGATCCTGCCGCAGCGGCCGGACCTGAAGATCATCATCACCTCCGCCACCATCGATCCCCAGCGGTTCGCCAAGCACTTCGGCACCGACGAGGACCCGTCCCCCATCATCGAGGTCTCCGGGCGCACGTATCCGGTCGAAATCCGGTACCGGCCGCTCTCCCAGCCCGCCGGGGGCGAGCCAGACGAAGCGTCCGACGACGAACTTGAGGAGGACCGCGACCCGCTCGACGCGGTGTGCGACGCCGTCGACGAACTCGCGCTGGAAGCCCCCGGCGACATCCTCATCTTTTTCTCCGGGGAACGCGAGATCCGCGACGCCGCCGAGGCCCTCAACGCCAGGATCCAGTCCAACCGGCGGCTCGCCGGCACCGAGGTGCTGCCGCTCTTTGCCCGGCTGAGCCTGCAGGAGCAGCACAAGGTCTTCCACCCCGGCAGCAAACGCCGGATCGTGCTGGCGACCAACGTCGCCGAAACCTCGCTCACGGTGCCGGGGATCAAGTACGTCATCGACACCGGCACCGCGCGCATCTCGCGGTACTCGCACCGCACCAAGGTCCAGCGGCTGCCGATCGAGCGCGTGTCACAGGCGTCGGCCAACCAGCGCTCCGGCCGCTGCGGCCGCGTGTCCGACGGCATCGCCATCAGGCTCTACTCGGAGGAGGACTTCGAGTCCCGGCCGCCGTTCACGGACCCGGAGATCCTGCGCACCAACCTCGCCGCGGTCATCCTGCAGATGACCGCCATGGGCGTGGCCCGCGGGTCCAAGGATGTTGAGGACTTCCCGTTTGTGGAACCGCCGGATTCCCGCGCCATCAACGACGGCGTCACCCTCCTTCGCGAACTTGGCGCCCTGAGTGCCGCACGGAACGGCGGCGGCCTGACCGCCGTCGGGCAGCAGCTTGCCCAGCTTCCCGTGGACCCGAGGCTCGGCCGGATGATCGTCGAGTCCGGGAAACGCGGCTGCGTCCGTGAGGTCATGATCCTCGCGGCCGCGCTCACCATCCAGGACCCGCGCGAGCGTCCCACCGGGGACGGCTCAGGCAAGCAGCAGCTCGCGGCGGAGAAGCACGCACGCTTCCGGGACGAGAACTCGGACTTCACCGGCTTCCTGAACCTGTGGAACTACATCCAGGAGAAGCAGCAGGAGCTCTCCTCCACGGCATTCCGCCGCCTCTGCCGCGCCGAGTTCATCAACTACCTGCGGGTCCGGGAATGGCAGGACCTGTTCGCCCAGCTGCGCCAGCTGGCCCGCCCGCTCGGCATCAGCCTGGACAACAAGCGCCTGGCCGATCCTGTGGCCAACCACGACGGCATCCATATCAGCCTGCTCTCCGGCCTGCTGAGCCACATCGGCATCCTCGACGAGCGCAAGCGCGAATACGCCGGCGCCCGGGGCAGCCGCTTCGCGATCTTCCCGGGCTCGGCGCTGTTCAAGAAGTCGCCCACGTTCGTGATGGCCGCCGAACTCGTGGAGACGAGCCGGTTGTGGGCCCGCGTCGCCGCGAAGTTCGATCCCCTCTGGGCCGAGCAGGTGGCGCCGGACCTGGTCAAGCGCAGCTACAGCGAACCGCACTGGTCCAAGAAGATGGGCTCCGTGATGGCCCATGAAAAGGTCACGCTGTACGGGGTGCCGATCATCCCGAGCCGGCGCATCAACTACGGCAAGGTGGATCCGGAACTCTGCCGCGAGCTGTTCATCCGGCATGCCCTCGTTGAGGGCGACTGGCAGACGCACCACAAGTTCTTCCACCGCAACCGCGCCCTGCTCCACGAGATCGAGGAGCTGGAGGCCCGGATGCGGCGCCGGGACATCCTGGTGGACGACGAGGCGTTGTTCGAGTTCTACGACGCCCGGCTCGGCAAAGACGTTGTCTCCGAACGGCACTTCGACAAATGGTGGAAGGAAGCGCGGCAGCAGGACCCCACGCTGCTCGACTTCGACCAGTCGCTGCTGATCAGCGAGGACGCCGAGTCCCTTGACGATTCGGCCTATCCGAAGACCCTTCTGCACAAGGGCTTCGAGCTGCCGCTGAGCTACGAATTCAACCCCGTGGCGCCGGGTTCGCCGCCGAACCCGTCCGACGGCGTCACCGCCGAGGTGCCGGTGCTCTTCCTGAACCAGCTGGACGACGCCGCGTTCCGCTGGCTCATTCCTGGCCAGCGGGTGGAGCTCGTCACGGCCCTCATCAAATCGCTGCCCAAGCAGGTGCGGAAGAACTTCGTTCCCGCTCCGGATGTCGCACGCCAGGCCGTGGCGGCGCTGGAGGCGGACTTCGATCCCGCCACCGACGAGCTCGAACCCTCGCTCGAGCTGGTCCTGCGGCGGATCCGCGGCCAGGTCATCCCTCCGGGCTCCTGGAACTGGGACGCGGTACCGCCGCACCTCCGCGTCAGCTTCCGTGTGGTTGACCCGCGCGGGAAGCTGCTGGACGAAGGCAAGGACCTCCCCGCACTGCAGGAGCGCCTCGCCCCGGCGACGCGCCGGGCGATAGCCGAATCACTCGGCGCGACACCGGCGACGACGGCGCCCGGGGCGGCGAAGGCAGGCGGCCAGGGCGGCACCGGGCGCGGAACCGGACGCGGCGCAAGTGCCGCTGCAGGGTCCGCTGCGGCGGCCGGATCGGCTCCTGCCGCAACGGCGTCGGCCGGATTCACCGAGCGTTCCGGCCTCACGGAGTGGTCCTTCGGCACCGTCCAGCGCCAGGTCCAGGGCACGGTCAAGGGCCACACCGTCACCGGCTACCCGGCGCTGGTGGACGAAGGCACTTCCGTGGGGCTGCGGCTCTTCCAGACCGTTTCCGAGCAGGAACAGGCCATGCGCGGCGGTGTCATCCGCCTGCTCGCCCTTAAAGTGCCGCCGCCGGACCGTTACGTCCTGGAGCATCTGAACAACACCGAGAAGCTGACGTTCAGCCAGAACCCGCATGGTTCCGTCGCAGCCCTGATCGCGGACTGCGCCCTGGCCGGCATCGACAAGCTCACCCCTGCCGCGCTGCCCTGGGACGAGGCCTCGTTCAAGGCGTTGTACGAGCAGGTCCGGGCCGAGCTGATCGACACCGTCTTCAGCGTGACCGCCGTCGTCGAACGTGTCCTGGCGAGCACGCGGCGGATTGAACGGCAGCTCAAGGGCACCACCAGCCTGGCCCTGATCAGCGCCCTCAACGACATCAAGAGCCAACTGGGGCAGCTGGTGTTCCCCGGTTTCGTAGCACGCACGGGCTACGCCCAGCTCAGCCAGCTGCCGCGCTACCTTGCCGCCATCGAGAAGCGCCTCGAAAAGCTCCCCAACAACGTCCAGCGGGATGCGCAGCACATGGCCGCTGTGCAGTCACTGGAAGACGACTACGACGACGCCGTGTCGGCACTGCTGCCGGGCGGCCGCGCCGGGACCGAGTTAACCCAGGTCCGCTGGATGATCGAGGAGCTCAGGGTCAGCCTGTTCGCCGTCGAGCTCGGAACGGCCTATTCGGTTTCCGAAAAGCGGATCCGCGCGGTCCTGAACAAGGCGCTGGCGCCGGTCTGACGTCTCAGGCTTCCGGGACGTGCTCCGCGAAACCTGCCTTCCGGAGGCCCTCGCGAAGCTTCTCGGCGTTGGCGTCCAGCCTGGCCGGATCGGGGTGATGGTCCGCCGAGCCGAAGTCGAAGTCGGCCATCGAGTTGGACGGCCAGACGTGTACGTGCAGGTGGTTGATTTCATAGCCGGCGACAATCAGCCCCGCCCGGGCGGCGTCAAAGATGTCCACCTGGACGGCGCCGATCTTCCGGGCCACTTCCATGACCCGTGCCAGCAGCTCCGGGGCCGCATCCGTCCAGCGGTCCACCTCCTCGGTGGGGACCACCAGGGTGTGGCCGTCGGCGAGCGGACCCGCCGTCAGGAACGCGACGACGTCGTCCTCGCGCCAGATGAAACGGCCGGGGATCTCGCCGGTGATGATCCTGGTGAAGAGAGTGCTCATGCGTCCGCCTTTTCCGAAGGTGACCCCAGGGTGCTGGCGTCCAGTACAAAACGGTACTTTACGTCGCCGGCCACCATCCGGTCATAGGCCTCGTTGAGCTGGTCCGCCCGGACCACCTCAACCTCGGACAGCACACCGTGCTCCGCGCAGAAGTCCAGCATCTCCTGGGTCTCGGCGATGCCGCCTATCAGAGATCCTGCGTAGGCGATCCGGCGCCGGATCAGGGCGCCCGGTTTGACCGGCGGCATGTCCTCCGACGGGAGTCCCAGCTGGAACAGGGCCCCGTCGCGGCGCAGCGTGCGGAAGTAGGGATTGAGGTCGTGGGGCGCTGCGACGGTGTCGATGATGACGTCGATGCTCCGGTTTGCGGCCTCCATGGCGGCCTCGTCGCGGGAGAGGACCACGTGGTCGGCGCCGAGCTCTCGGGCCGCGGCAAACTTCGCCTCGGAGGTGGTGAATACCGTCACCTCGGCGCCCATCGCCTTGGCGAGTTTGACGGCCATGTGGCCCAGGCCGCCGAGCCCGACAACGCCGACGACGTCGCCCTCCTCGACCTCGAAGTGGCGCAGCGGCGAGAAGGTGGTGACGCCGGCACAGAGCAGCGGCGCCGCGGCGGCCGGGTCCAGGCTCTGGGGAACATGCAGAACGTAGCGGCGGTCCACCACGATCGAGCTGGCGTAGCCGCCCTGGGTGATGGTGTCCCCGTTGCGGCGGTCCTTGGAACCGTAGGTCCCCACGTTGCCGTTTTCGCAGTACTGTTCGAGGCCGTCCAGACAGCTGTCGCATTCGCGGCAGGAATCCACGAGGCAGCCGACGCCGACGCGCTCCCCCACCGTGAAGTCGTCGACGGCGGAGCCCACCCGGGTGACCCGGCCGACGACTTCGTGGCCCGGCACGAGCGGGTAGCTCTGGGCGCCCCATTCGCCGCGGGTTGCGTGGACGTCCGAGTGGCACAGGCCGCAGAACTCGACGGCGATCTCGACGTCGTCGTCCTTCGGCGCGCGCCGCGCAACCGTCAGGGGAACGAGTCCGCTCTCACTGGACGTGGCGCCGTACGCGGCGACCAGCCGGGATCCGTCGGCAGCCACGGGCGGCGTGTCGGCGGTGGGGAGCGGCTTGGCAAGAGGCGGCGGTACAGGGCGTCCAGGAGTCATGCCTCGACGCTACCCCTGCGCGCCGGAGCATGGCCAATTACCGGGGACGGGAATCAATTGTCACAGGTCACTGGAACACTGGAATCATGGACGGCAAGCAGGGGCCCCAAATGGGTCCGGCAACAGACGACGGTGCTCGAAGCGGTGCGGGTTTGATTGCTGAAATCCGGAGCCTGGAGGACCAAAAGTCTGCCCTGGCGGCCCGCCAGGCACGTCTGTCCGTCGCCTTTGATCTGCTCCAACGGCGTGAACAGGCCGACGCCGGGATGCCCGCCGCGGACCTCGGCGCCGGGGTCGCCGCGCAGATCGCCCTGGCCCGGCGCGAATCACCTGCGAAGGGCGGCCGGCTCCTCGGCATCGCCAAAGCCCTCGTGACCGAAATGCCGCATACCCTTGCCGCCCTGGAAACCGGGCAGCTGAACGAATGGCGCGCCACCTTGCTGGTCCGCGAAACCGCGTGCCTGTCCGCGGCGGACCGGGCCGCCGTCGACGCCGAACTCGCCCCCGACACCGGAACCTTCGACAGCGCCGGCGACCGCGCCATTACGGCCGCAGCCCGCGCCGCAGCGTACCGCCGGGACCCGCCGGGACCCGCGCACCGTCACCCAGCGCGCCAGCCATGCCGCGACCGACCGGCACGTCAGCCTCCGCCCCGCCCCGGACACCATGACCTACCTCACCGCCCTGCTCCCCGTCGCACAAGGCGTCGCCGCCTACGCCGCCCTCACCCGGCACGCCGACACCCTGCGCAACGCCGGAGACCCCAGAGGCCGCGGCCAGCTCATGGCCGACACCCTCACCGAACGCCTCACCGGCACCCCGGCCGGATACACCGGGATCGAGATCCAGCTCGTCCTGACCGACCGCACCCTGCTCCAGGGTGACGCCGAACCCGCCCGGCTCCCGGGCTACGGCACCGTCCCCGCCGGCTGGGCCCGCCAACTCATCAAAGGCAGCGGGGACAACGCCATGGACGTCTGGCTCCGTCGGCTCTACACCGCCCCCGGCACCGGGGAGCTCACCGCAATGGACTCCCGCGCCCGGCTGTTCCCGCCCGGACTGCGCCGCTTCCTCCAGGCCCGGGACGACACCTG
>JBKKDK010000328.1:0-14431 GCA_046708245.1 Arthrobacter sp. | reverse complement strand
GCCCGGGTCCGCCAACTGCGGGCCCGGGCCGGCCATAGACTGGGGCAATGAACCCCGAAACCGTTGTGACGATCCTCTGCGGCCTGGCCATCCTGGTGGGCGTGGCAGGCACCATCATCCCGGTGCTCCCCGGCAGCATCCTGATTGGCCTCAGCCTGCTGGCCTGGGCCATCTGGGGCGGCGCCGGAACCACCGGCTGGGTGGTGTTCGGCATCGGCCTGGTGTTCGTCCTGGCCGGAATGGCGGCCAGCGCGGTCCTGACCGGCCGGAAACTCAAGCAGCACAGCATCCCCGGCCGCTCGGTCATCGCCGGGCTGGTCCTGGGTGTGGTGGGCATGTTCATCATTCCCGTGGTGGGCCTGTTCGTGGGCTTCGCCGCCGGTCTGCTGCTGAGCGAACTGCACCGCACGCGCGTCCTCGGCACCGCCGTGGCCTCCAGTTGGGCCGCCCTGAAGGCCACCGGCCTTGGCATGATCGCCGAGTTCGGCCTCGCCTGCCTGGCCGCGAGCACCTGGCTGATCGGCCTCTGGGTGACCGCGGCGGCCTAGGGATCCCGGCTCCCGGACCGCAGGCGGGTCCAGCTTCTCCCGGAGCCCACTAGCATGGGTTCATGAGCGCCGGACCCACAGAATCCGCCCACCAGCACCCTCTTCTGTACCGCGACACCCGGGACCTCGCACCCTTCCGCAGGGCGCTGATCCGGACGTCGGTGCGCGGTCTTGCCAGCGGTGTGCACCGCGTTGTTGCCGATGCCATGGCCGGGCGGGTTCCCGGCACGCTGCCCGTCGAGGGCGGCGTGCCCCGGCTGGGCAAAGTCGCCGGCAGGACGCCCGGAAAGGCGGCCAGGGCGGTCCACTCCGCCATCTTCAACAGCACCGACCCGGACCGGCTCATCGGGCTGGCCCGCACCTACCCCGGCTGGGCCGGGCTCTGTTACCTCATGGCCGGACTGCTGGCCTACTCACACGGCGGATACCTGCGGGCCTCCGAGCTGCTCCAGCGCGGGCTGTCCGTCAGGAACGACGACGCCGCAAACCGCTACGCCGCGGAGTACCTTCCCGGCGTGCTCACCCGGGTGGAGGTTGCCGAGCGGGTTGAAGTTCCGGTCCTGTTCAGTGAGGAGGCGGCGTTTCTCGCCTTGTCGCATGCGCTGCGCGAGACCGGCCAGACGGAGGCCGCCCTGGCAGCACTGGCCGGGCTGCCGCCGTCGCTGCCCATGGCGGTGGCACGCTGTTCCCTCGAAGCGTCCCTGGGACGGCACTCGGAGGTGGCGGCGGACACCGAGGGCCTGCTCAACGGCGACGACCTCTCGGCGGCCCTGCTGCTGGTGCGGGCCCGTTCGCTGCGGAAAATCGGCGCCTACGGTGCCGCCGGGGCCGCGCTGCAGGAAGTCCTGCGCCGGCGGAAAACCGACTTCACCCTGCGCAGCGATGCCCTGACCGACCGGGCGCTGCTGCTGCTGGACGCCGGCAGGAAGTCGCTGCACCCGCGGGACTGGCAGCGCCGGCGGCCCGCCGAGCTGGAGACGGTGAAGGCAATCCGGAAGGATGCCGAGATGCATGAACTTTGGGATCGCGAATACGGCCAGGCGGCAGACGGGGACGGCAGCTGACGCGTCCTGTCTTCGTCCCAGTTCAGGGTGCATATCCACGTATTCGCTACGCTTGTGGGCCCTTAGGGCAGGTAGTAAAACGTGGGCATGAGAGACGCCGCCGACCGTTGGGTACAGCACTACATCACGGCCTGGAGTTCGAACGAGCCGGAGGATATCCGTGCGTTGTTCACCGAGGACGCCGTCTATTTCACCAGCCCGCACGAGACAGAGCCGTGGCGGGGGCGTGAGGAAATCGTTGCGCGCTGGATTGCAGCGCGCGACAAGCCCGGCGACTGGACCTTCGAATGGAAGCTGCTGGGAGTCGACGGCGGCCGGGCCTTCGTGCAGGGCCTCACCAGGTACCTGGGCGATCACCGCAGCTATGACAACCTCTGGATCATCCAGCTCTGCGCGGACGGCCGGGCATCGTCCTTCACCGAGTGGTACATGCCGCGGAAGTGACGCACCGGGACGGAAGCCGCCGGCCGGCTGATCAGCTGCGCGTGAGGGCCTGGCCCAGCAGCGGCACGAGCTGTTCGGACAACAGCGCCACGCCCAGCGCCACCATAATGATGCCGCTGGCGAGCGTCACCCGCCGGGCCGCCCCGGGCCGGGACTGCAGGAGCCTCCGGGCCAGCAGCGCCACGCAGCTGTACACCACGGCGACCAGCAGGACGAAGGTCAGCCCCAGCAGCCCGGACTGCACCGGCACCGGCAGGGACGCCTCCGGGCTGACGAACTGCGGCACAAGGGCCACATAGAACAGCAGCCCCTTCGGGTTGATGCCGCTGGTGCCCATGCCCTGGAGGAACGTCCGGAACTGGTTGGCCGGTGCGGGAAGGTCGGCCGGACTGCCGCCGAAGCTCGCCGCGCGCCAGGACCGGATGGTGGCGGCGCCGAGCCAGATCAGGTAGGCGGCCCCGGCCACGGTCAGCCAGCCCAGCACACCGGGGACCCCGGTAAGCAGGGCGGCCAGTCCGGCCACCAGCAGGACGGTGTGGAGGACATAGCCGCCGCAAAGGCCCGCGACCGCCGGCACAAAGCTGCGCTGCCGCAGCCCCGCGGTGATGGAATACGCCCAGTCCACTCCGGGGGTGCAGGCCAGTGCGCCGGCGACAACCATGAAGGCAAGAAACAGCTGGGGATTCATCCGGCACTCCTGAGGTCTGGTTACAGGAGAAACTCTAGGCAAATTCGGGCCATAAGTGCTCCCTCTTTTCGCCATAAATCGCGGTCTGGAGGTAAGATTCTTGCGTGATTGACCATATTGACAGGAATCTTTTGCGCCACCTCAAGGAGGACGGCCGCATGACGGCGACGGCCCTCGCGGCGCGGGTGGGTCTGACCGTGGCGCCCTGCCACCGCAGGCTCCGCGACCTGGAGGCCTCCGGCGTCATCCGCGGCTACCGGGCGGACATTGACCCGGCCGCCGTCGGGCTGGGCTTCGAGGCAATCGTGTTCGTCACCTTGCGGCAGGTGGACCGCGCCACGATGGAGATCTTTGAGAACCGGGTGGCGGCCAACCCGAACATCGTCGAGGCGCAGCGGCTGTTCGGCTCGCCCGACTACCTGCTCAAGGTCATCGCCGAGGACCTGCCCGCGTACCAGCGCTTCTACGACAGCGAACTGACCTCGATGCCCGGCGTCGAACGGCTGACTTCGACGCTGGTCATGAAGAACCTGAAAGCCAACAGCGGGCCCCCGGTGTGAGCCCAGGAGCCAGCCTCCGCGTCAGGCTCCCAGCAGTCCGGTGGTCCGGTACGGGATGACCTCGCGCAGGAACATGCTGGTGGACGTCCGCACGATTCCCGGGCACAGCCGGATCTCCTCGGACACGCGGTAGAGGTCGTCGGGGCTGCGAGCCACCACCCGGATCAGCAGGTCGGTGTCGCCGGCGGGTGCGTGGCACTCCAGAACCTCGGGGATGTTCCGCAGTGCGGCGATCGCCTCGTTCAGATGGCTCTGGTCGAGTTCGGCGCTGACGGATGCCGCGACGCCGCGTCCCAGCGAGGAAGGCAGCACGCGGCTGCTGTTCGCGCGGAGGGCGCCCGACGCCGTCATCCGCTCCAGGCGCGACTGCACCGTTCCCCGCGCCAGGCCCAGCTTCTGGGCCAGCACCATGATCGGCACGCGGGGATCCTCGTCGAGGGCCACCAGGATCCGCCGGTCCGTCGCGTCGAGTTCCTGCAAAGTGACCACTTCCTGTTCATTTCTCCGGCAAGTATTGGTCAGTCTGACCGGTCCGGGGGAGGTCTGTTGCACCAACTGTAGGGCTTCTGCTGAAATGATGACAACAAAGGGACAAGGCCACCGCCGGATCCCGAGAGGCTACAGGCACTCCGGCACACCACCCGGACCCTGGAGGAGGCTCCCCGCAGGGAGCCCGCCGCTGATCGACTCTTGTTCACGCAGTCGTCTTTCCGCATAAATATCTTCCGCATTCCACAGGCAAGAGCCCCTGAGCTACCGACGTCGGTTTTCCGAAGTCATCGGTAGCTGAGGGGCTCTCGTGCTGCTCCGCATAGGCTGGTCCCATGACCTCAGCCGGCCGCTTTGCCCCCAGCCCCTCCGGCGAACTGCACGTCGGCAACCTCCGGACGGCTGTCCTGGCGTGGCTCTTCGCGCGCTCCACCGGGCGGCGGTTCCTGATGCGGGTGGAGGACCTGGACCGGGCCCGGGCGGGCGCGGAACCGGCGCAGCTCCGGGACCTGGCCGCCATCGGTCTGAGCTGGGACGGCGGCGTCGTCCGCCAGACAGAGCGGGGCGGGCACTATGCGTCGGCGATCGCCCGGCTCGCTGCTGCGGGGCTGACCTATGAGTGCTTCTGCACGCGGCGCGAAATCCAGGAAGCCCCGTCCGCGCCGCATGCCCCGCAAGGGGCCTACCCCGGGACGTGCCGGAACCTGACCGCCGCGGAGCGCGAGGTGAAACGGGCGGTCCGGCCAGCGGCCATCCGGCTGCGCGCCGACGTCACGGAAGCCACGGTGCAGGACCTGCTCCATGGCAGCTACACGGGGGTGGTGGATGACTTTGTGCTCCGGCGCAACGACGGGGTGACCGCGTACAACCTGGCCGTGGTGGTCGATGATGCCGAGCAGGGCATCGACCAGGTGGTGCGCGGCGATGACCTGCTGCCGTCCACGCCCCGGCAGGCCTATCTGGCGGGCCTTCTGAATATGCCGGTTCCGGAATATGCGCATGTGCCTCTGGTGCTCAACGCCGACGGCGCTCGGCTGGCCAAGCGGGACGGCGCCGTCACGCTTGCGGATCTCTCGGCCGCCGGAGTGCCGCCGGACCGGGTCCGGGATGCGGTGCTGGCCTCGCTCGGGCTGCCCCCGGGCCCGCTGGAGAACGCGCTGGCTGTGTTCGAGCCCGCCGCGCTGCCCAAGGAGCCGTGGGTGTGGCCGGGACTGGGCGTGGGTGGCGCGTAGGCTGGAATCATGTCAGAACCAGAATTCACGGAAGCACGCTCCCCCCGACCGAGTTTCACCGTGGAGACGGCGAAGATCCTTGCTGAGGTCGCCCATAACCGGCAGAAGGACAAGCTCAAGCGCCCTTACCGCGAGCACGTGATTGCCGTTGGTGATGCGCTGGCGGATTTCGACGACGACATCCGGATCGCCGGGTACCTGCATGACATCGCCGAGGACACCCCGATGACCCGGCAGGCGCTGCTGGACATGGGCGTCTCCGAGCGGGCCGTGGACATCATCGAGCGGGTCACAAAACGGCTGCACGAGAACCCGGACGACTACGAGGCCGGCATCCGATACATCGCCGAGGACCACGACGCCACGCTCGTCAAAATTGCGGACAACGCACACAATTCACTGCCCGAACGCGTCAAGGCGCTGGCGGAAAAGTGGCCGGACAAGCCTCCGGTCACCCGCTACAACGACGCCCGCCCGGTGCTCTACGCTGCCGTCCCCGTCGAGGAGACCCGGAAGATCCTGGCCCGGATCAACCCGTGGCTGCTTGCCGAACTGGACGACATGCTCGACGAGGCGGACGACACCGACTACGAGAACCTCTCCTACGAAGCCGCCCCTGAACAATAGTCCGGCCTGCGGATGCGCCGCGGGCCGTCGCTACACCCGGCCGAGGGCGTCGATGTCCTCCAGGAACTGCTGGTGGACTTCCTCGCTGACCGTGGTCCGGGTATCGGCGATCGCGTCGAGGTAGTCCTGGGTGGACGGGCCCTTCCGCACCGCCTCGCGGACTGAGGCGTTGCCGCCGGACGCCACGCCGCCGTCGTCGTACACGGCTTTTTCCAGCGCCCGCTGGGAGGCGCTGCGGGCCGCGAACTCAATGTCCGCGGGGGAGAACCCCTCGGTGCGGTCCACCAGCAGCTCGACGTCGACGTCGTCCACCACGGAGGCGGGGATGAAGCGCTGCCACATGGCCTCGCGCGCCTGGCGGTCGGGCAGACCGATCGGGATTACGTAGTCGAAGCGGCCGTGGCGCAGGAATGCCGAGTCCAGGGCGCGGATGAAGTTCGTGGCACAGACCAGCAGGCGGCCGGGCTGTTCGCGGAACGCCGGGATGATCTTGAGCAGTTCGTTGGTGACGCCCTGCAGCGGCGACGGAGGTTCGCCGGAACGCTGGGAGGCAATTTCCTCGACCTCATCGATGAACACCACGGCATGTTCGAGTTCGGAGATCTCCAGGAAGGTCTCGCGGAGGGCACCGGCCAGCCCCTTGGGGTCGGAGGCGAGCCGGGACGGAAAGACCTCCACGAACGGCCACTCCAGCCGGGAGGCGATGGCCTTCGCGAAGGTGGTCTTGCCGGTGCCGGGCGGGCCGAACAGGACGACGGCGCGCGGCGGCACTACACCGTATTCGTCGGCGAGGTCCGCCTCCGCCAGGGGAAGGACCAGCCGGCGTTCGAGCAGCTTCTTCTCGTTCCGCATGCCGGCGACGTTTTCCCACAGGTCGCGGGCCAGGATCCGGCCGCCGAGCTGGCCCAGCGCGCCGAGCTCCTGGCGCTGCACGGGAATGGTCCGTTCGAAATACCGCAGGTTCTTCTTCAGGGCGAAGCCGCGGCTCAGGAAGGCCTCCACCCGGGTTTCGGATTCGGGCATCAGCGCGGACAGCTTGTTCAGCCCGTGCGGGGCCATGCGGTTTTCCACCGCGGCGAGCAGCGAGGTGCCGATCCCGCGGCCGCGGTACTCCGGAAGGGTGGCCAGGAAGACGATCCAGCCTTGGTCGTGCGCGGCCCGTCCGACGGCGGCGCCCACCACTGTCTCGCCCTGCACTGCCACGACGGCGTGGTCCTTTTCGCAGGAGGCAAGCACTTCGGAGAGGGCGTAGACCGGCTCGACATTGGTGGCCTTGAGGGATTCCCAGAGGTGCAGGATTCCGTCAAGATCGGCCGAATGGAAATCCCTAATCCGCCAGTTGGTCATGAGCTGTCTCCCGGATGGTTCGTCGTTGAGCCAAGTTGAGCCTGTCCGCTGAGCATATGCGAACCAGGTGCACGCAGGGTTGCGGAGACGTTGCGTTACGCCGGCCAGGATCGGTTCCTGGCCGGCGCCAGTGCACGGTTTAGAGCGCCGCCAGCAGTTGCTTCATTTCCGTGATCTCCGCCTGCTGGGCGGCGGCGATGTCCCGGGCCAACTGGACGGCCCCGGGATTCGTGCCGGACCGCACTTCGGTGTCCGCCATCTCGATGGCACCCTCATGATGGGCGATCATGTGGGTGAGGAATTGCCGGGCGGCCTCGGTTCCTTGGGCGGTGTCGAGTCCGTTGAGGTCACCATCGCCCATCATTCCGGACATGGTGTGGCCGCTGGGCATCTGGGCGGACTCGTTCCAGTCCTTGAGCCATCCCGTCATCTTGTCGATCTCGGGGCCCTGTGCGGCCTTGATCCGGCTGGCCAGGTCGGTGACCTTTGCATCGATGCCCTGCTTCCCGAGCATCATCTCGCTCATCTGCACAGCCTGGGCATGGTGCGGAATCATGGTCTGGGCGAACATCGTGTCCGCGGCGTTGTGGCCGGTCGCAGAGGCGGCCGATGAGCCCGCCCCCGGCGTTGCATGGCCTGTTCCGTGGTCCATGCCGGATGTGTTGCTGCCGCCGGAGCAGCCGGCCAGGGCGATTGCAACGGCGAGCATGGTGGCGGATATTGTGAGGGTTTTCTTCATGGAATCTCGTCCTTCGGAGTCCGGCAGGCGCCGGTGGTCTGGGACGCGGCACGCCAGGCCGTCCTGACGGGCGCGTCATGGGGGACATGCGCCGGGGTGCCCCCGGCGCATGTCCCCTTTACGTCCGGCTAATCGACAGATCGCTCGGCGTGGGGGACGCGGGCACGTAGGCGTAGCCCGATGCCCGGTCTTCCGGGGCGGCCGCCCACGGCTGGATCGCCAGCGGTGCCAACCCGCGCGGAGGTGCACTCAGGGAGGTGCCAGCCATGGACGGCGTGCAGTCGACGTGGGCCGCAGACTTCTCGGCGCAGCCGCCGGCCGCTATCAGCCCGGAGCCGGCGTCGCGGCTGCCATGGACACTGTGAGGCTCCGCGGCGGCCGGGGCCGGGGCGAGGATGTGCATGCCAAGGAAGCCTGCCACGACGGCGAGGATCCCGGCCAGCAGGGCGGCGCGGCGGAGGAGGGAAAACGGCGGGCGTACGCTTGCGTCGGTCATGGCACTCCGGTCATGGCACTCCTCCCCCCTGCGGTGCTGTCGGTATCGGTTTCAGGCTACCTGTCTCCAACGTCAGTGCGCGGCGTTGGGGTCCGACGCCGCGCGCAGGCATTGTCACTGCCTCCTGGGATGTGAAAGTATCTGCATATGAATGCAGATATGCAGATCGAAGTGGACGGCCCGCACGTGGAACTCGCCGTGGAGGTGTTTTCCATGCTGGCCGATGCCACACGCGTCCGGCTCATCCTGGCCCTCGGCGAGGGCGAGATGCCGGTCAACGCCCTGGCCGAGCGGGTGGGGAAGCCGGCCCCCGCCGTCTCGCAGCATCTTGCCAAGATGCGGCTCGGTGGCATGGTCGCGACCCGGCAGGAGGGCACGAAGGTATTTTATCGGCTGCAGAACCACCACGCCCGGCAGCTGGTGATGGATGCCGTCCACCAGGCCGAGCACGCGCTCGGCACAGCCCCGCGGCACGGAGCATGAGCCGCCCGCCGGGCGCCGTGGACGGCCACAGCCACGGTCAGGCGCACACCCACACCCACACCCACGGTGATGCCCACGACCACTCCCACGGTCACGGACACTCCCACGCCACCGGGCTGAAAGGCTGGCTCCAGTCGGTCTTCGTCCCGCACTCCCACGACGCCGCCGACTCCATCGACGAAGCCCTCGAATCCAGCGCGCAGGGCATCCGGGCGGTCAAGTTCTCGCTGCTTGGGTTGGGGGCCACCGCCGTGTTCCAGCTGGTGATCGTGCTGATCAGCGGTTCCGTGGCGCTGCTGGCTGACACGGTGCACAACTTTTCGGACGCCCTGACCGCCGTGCCGCTCTGGATCGCCTTCCTGCTGGGCCGGCGCAAGGCCACCCGGACCTACACCTACGGGTTCGGCCGGGCCGAGGATCTCGCCGGGCTCTTCATCGTGGCGATGATTGCTCTCTCGGCCGTAGTGGCCGCCGTCGAATCCGTCCGGCGCTTCTTCGAGCCCCAGCCAGTGCTGAATCTCGGCTGGGTGCTGGCTGCCGGCGTCGTGGGGTTCGCGGGCAACGAACTTGTGGCGCTCTACCGGATCCGCGTCGGGCGGCGGATCGGTTCCGCGGCCCTCGTGGCCGACGGCGTGCACGCCCGGACGGACGGCTTCACCTCGCTCGCCGTCGTCGTTGGCGTCATCGGCGTCTGGCTTGGTTTCCCGCTCGCGGACCCCATCGTGGGGCTGCTCATCTCGGCCGCGATCGTCGTCCTGCTGTGGGGCACCATGCGCGACGTCGGGCGCCGGCTGATGGACGGTGTCGACGCCGGGCTCGCGGACCGGCTCGCCGACGTCGTCGAGCAGCATTCACGGAACGGCGGCACCTCGCGGCTGCGCTGGTCCGGCCACCGGCTGCATGCCGAGATCACGGTGCCGGTCGGGGAACACGGCAGCCTAGGGGAGCTTGCCTCGCTGACCGCCAGCCTGGACGAGGGTGCGCGGAGGGTGCTGCCGCACCTGGGGTCGGTGACGGTGGTGCCGCGGTTCGAGCAGGGGAGCGCGGACGGGCGGGAGTAGTAGTGCCCTAGAGGTGCTGGATGCCTGCCCGCTGCATGGCGTCCTTGTAGACCTCGACGTTTTTGCTCAGGAGCTCTTCCTGCTTGGCAGCCGAGACGGCGAAGGCCCGGCCGCCAAGGGCGGTGGCCTTGTAGATTTTGACGCCGCGGTTCTTCAGCGAGGAGTGGTAGGTCTTCTCGAACAGGGTCAGGAATGCGTGGGCGTCGGCGCCGTGGGCGATGACGGCGGAGACGCGCTTGTTGATCTTCAGGAACTGGCGGAAGGGCCGCAGGCCGTCCGTTTTCTCCTGGACATTCAGGGCGGAGGGCAACTCGGGGTCACGGACCCAGGGGTAGGCGTTCCATGGCATGACGTAGCGGGGATCGAGCTCGACGGCCTCGTAGATGGAGGTCGCGCGGCGGGCGGCTTCGTCGTCGTTGAAGTGGGAGACGAAACCCGATTCGGTGCCCTTGCCGGGCGCGATATGGAGGCTGACAATCCGGCACTCGTCCTCGTCGTGCACGGGATCGATGTAGGGGACGACGGACCCCGGCTTCTTTTCCATGAGTTCGTCGCAAAGCTGCGTTACGGCGGCGATGTTCGGTTCCTGCAGCAGGGTCTTCTTTTCGTCCCAGTCAATCGTCACGATTTCTCCCTCAGCGCTCGGCGTCCAGAATCAGGCGTCTGATCCCACTCTACGCTTTTGGTCGGGGGCGTGTTCCTGCGGACCGCTCTGCGACGCAAGCGGCAGTTGCGCCGGGCCCAAATTCCTGCCCGTTGCCCTACCGGCGCCGGCGGTCCGGGCGTAGGCTTAAATCGCCTGCAGGTAGCCATCTGATTTAGTCGGGTCGTCAGGACACATCGGTGTCCGGGCCATCTCCATAGCGAGATCGCGAAGGTACCTGCAGGCTTTACGTTTGGGCCCGGAGTGCGGCGTGCGCCACTGCTTAGGTGGAGTGCCGCCAGGGAAGCTGCGTATCCGTATGCTTTAAACGACGCCCCGCGCCCCGATCCAAGGAACCCATTGCCAGTCAACAGACAGAGCCTCAAGGCCGACGGGTTCACCGGATTCCGGACGCTGGCGGACCTCGAGATCAACCGGATCCCGCAGAAACCCGGGGTCTTCGCGGTGTTGCGGCCGGAGGGATTCCGGCCGCAGTTCCTGGCCAGAAGCACCGCGGGAGTCTTCAAAAAGAAGGACCCCACCCTGCCGGCCGAGCCGCTCCAGGCCGAATGGGTCGACGACGCCGACCTCCTCTACCTCGGGAAGGCCGGACCGGGCAGCAAGGGGAACCGCGGGCTCCGGCGGCAGATCCAGGAGTTTGTCGACTTCGGCAAAGGCAAGCCGCCGGGCCACTGGGACGGGAGGCTGATCTGGCAGCTTGCCGGCGCGGGATCCCTGGTCGTCGCTTGGAAGGAGCTGCCTGCCGGGCAGCTGACCGCGGCCGAAGCCCAGTACCACGCCGAGTTCCGGCAGGAGTTCGGCCGGCTGCCGTTTGCCAACCTGGTGCAGGCCCGCGTCAAGGGCGGGTAGGGGCGCTAGATGCCGTTGCGGTGCGTGAACCGGCCCGCGAGCAGCGTCGCGGCGACGGGCATTGCAGCGAACACCGCATCGGACACCGCGAACGGGTCGCCGTCAAGCACGACAAGATCTGCCGGGTCACCGGCGCGGACGCGGCCACGGCCCCGCGTGGAAGCAGCCAGGGCTTCCTCCCTGGTGAGGGCCTGCTCCGGATGCCACGGCCCGCGCCCGTCCTGGCGGGCCCGCGTGGTTGCCGCCGACATCGCAGTCCACGGCTCCAGCCGTGCCACCGGCGCATCGGAACCGAATGCCAAGGTCGCCCCCGCAGCCAGCAGCGACCGCAGCGGAAAGGCCCGGTCGGTGCGGCCTGCCCAGTTGGAGTCGGCGGCGTCGCGGTCATCGAGCGCGTGGGCCGGCTGGACACTCGCGGTCACGCCCAGCTCGCCGAAACGCGCGAAGTCCCCGCTCCGGACAAACTGGGCATGCTCAATCCTGCCGCTGATCCCGGCGGCGGCAAACGCGTCCAAGGCCACCTCGTTGGCACCGTCGCCTATCGCGTGGACCGCCGGAACGAAGCCGGAATCCCGGGCCCGGACCAGCAGCTCCCGCAATGCCGGTCCGCTCACGGTGAGCAGGCCGCGGCCGCCGTGCGGATACGGGTCCACGCAGTAGGCGGTACGGGTATTGAGGGAGCCGTCAATGAGCACCTTGATCGGCCCGACCCGCAACAGTCCCGCTCCGCCGTCGACCGGCTCTCCCGTCCGCAGTCCCGCCGCGACGGCCCGGTCCAGGTCCTGCGGATAGACGCCGGCATCCACGCGGAAGGAGTCGAAGCCCCCGGCCACGCGCCGCAGCCAGACGTCGCGGTTCCAGGTCATTTCAAAATCGACGATCCCCACGATCCCGCGCGCGGCCGCTGCCTCCGCTGCTTCCCGGACCCACCGGTCCACCACACCGTCGGGCAGTTTGCCCAGGTCGCGGGTCAGTTCAAACGCCGGCTCTTCACGCAGCAGCCCGCTCGCGTCCACCGGCACACCGTAGCGCTGCGCGGCGGCACTGTTGAGCCAGACACAGTGCAGGTCATGGCTGATCAGCGCCGTAGGCAGGCCCTGTGTCACGCTGTCGAGCAGCGCCAGGCTGGGCGCATCCCCCCAGATGGCGTCCCGGAACCCGACGCCCACGAGCGTCAGGCTTCTGCCTGCAACACCTGCCCGGCCCGGTGCGGCAAGATACGAACGGACGACGCCGGCCGCCTCGCGGGCGGAGGCGGCGCCGGACAGATCGACCCGGTTGGCGTGCAGGGCCCACTGCGTCATATGGACATGTTCATCCCAGAGCCCCGGGATGACGTACCGGCCGTCGAGTTCCACCACGGGCACATCCGCCGGCCGCACGGCGGTGTCCGTGATGCGCGAGACGGCGCCGTCGGCGACGTGGAGGTCGCAAAATCCCAGCTCGCCGGGGAAGCGGGCCGAGGCGAGGATGAGCTCGGGCGGGGAGGCATAGGCGAAGGGGCGGGGCATTGCAACAGGCTATCGGGGCACAAGGGACTTTTGCCCCCTTGCCCGCCCTCCGCCGCGGGGTCATTCTGGATTTGGGGCGGTTCCTGCACGGCCATTGGGGATGAACCGCTTCGTGGATACGCAGTACCGGTCTCGCTAGAACCTTGGGGAAGGAAATGGCACTTTGCACTTTCCGGCTTCAGCAGGAAAAGGCAGGAGACCACAGCCAGATGAACATCCACCACGGGTCCTTCGGGACTCACGATCCGGGCGGGAGCGCTGAGGCTCCGTGACTCACAGTCATCAGGCAAACCGCTCCAGCGCCTACCACGCACATCCTTCACACGGGGATCCCCGCATCAAAGTGCTGATTCGGATCGATGCCGCGGCAGAGTCTGCGAAAGTCGAGGTCCGCGGCATCGTGACGCGGGCCAACATTCGCGCCCTCTATGTGGTCTGCCGCCGTGTGGTCTCAAAACTGCCGGGCTACGAAATCGTCGTTGACCTTGCCCACGCCCGGGTGACGGCGGATGCCTTCGAGGAACTCCGGGAGCATGCCCGCCAGTCCATTCTGTCCTCCGGCATCGACGCCTCGGTGACGCCTTGCCGCCTCCGGATCGTGGACCCTCCGGTCATCTTGCGGCGGGTAAAGGCGAACGCATGAAGGCGCTCGTTCACAGCGGCCCCACTGAACCGGGAGCCCTGACCAGGACAGAGTGAAAGGACGGCGGCCATGCGACCAGGCCGGATTGTCATGCTCGTGCTGGGCACGCTCAGCGCGCTCTTTGGACTGGCTCTCCTGGTTGGCGCTGCCGGAACGGGGTGGGCCAATTACCTGCAGCGCAACAACGGCTACTTCACAACACCCTCGGAACGCTTCGCCGCCAATTCCTACGCCCTGAGCAGTCCGCCCCTCGATGTTATGACCGGCGGCCGTTTCGACCGGACGCGTGCCGTGAACGTACCGGCCAGCATCGTGCTCCGGGGTTCAACAGCCGATGCGGGCAAGGCGATTTTCCTCGGCATCGCCCCTCAGGCTGATGTGGCGGCGTACCTGGCCGGCGTCAGGCACTCCGAGATCGTCGACGTGAGATTCTCCCCGTTCCGCGCCCAGTACCGCGAGATCCCCGGCACCAGGACCCCGGCGCGGCCGGCCGATCAGACGTTCTGGGCGGCGTCTGCCACCGGGCCGGGGACCCAGGAGCTTAAATGGGACCTGCGGTCCGGGAACTGGGCGGTCGTCATTATGAACGCCGACGCCAGCACGCCGGTTGCCGTTAATCTCGAAGCCGGGGCCAGGACGGACTTGCTTTGGCCGATTTTCGTCGGCCTGCTGAGCACGGGGATTTTGTTTCTCGCCGTCGGCGTGCCCTTGATTGTGGCAGGCGCCGTCGGGCTGGGGCGAGGCGGGCCCCCGCGGGCCGGGCCCGGACAGCGCCCGCCACCCCACGGTGCTGCCCCGCCACCCTTCGGCCAGCCCGGTTCTGGGGGATACGCCCCCGGAGGGCCGTCCTTCGCGGGGCCGCCGCCCGGCGGACAGCCGCCGCCCCCTCCCAAACCCCCCCCCCCCACATTGCCCCCCCCCCCCGCCAAAAAAAAATTTAGGGGAATTTAAAAAACCGGGGAGGAGGCCGGCCGGGCTTGGGGACA
>JBKKDK010000327.1:0-3123 GCA_046708245.1 Arthrobacter sp. | reverse complement strand
CGGGCCTTTTTTTTTTGGTTTTCGGGGCCAAAAAAAAAACCCCCCGGGGGGGGGTTTAACCCCGGCCCGCGGGGCCTGTCCGCTCCTCCTGCTGGACTTGAACCAGCAACCCTTCGATTAACAGTCGAATGCTCTGCCAATTGAGCTAAGGAGGAATGAAGCAGGTATGACATTAGCAAAGGTTTTGCCGCGAAGGAAATCGGCCCGATGCCCTGGCGCGGGAACCCCGGAAATACCCCCACCTGGTATAAAAAAGTCCCCGTCCCGGAAACCCGGAACGGGGACTGCGCGCTCCTCCTGCTGGACTTGAACCAGCAACCCTTCGATTAACAGTCGAATGCTCTGCCAATTGAGCTAAGGAGGAATGAAGCGGGTCTAAGCCTAGCAAACACTCGGCCGGGAAGTGAAATTGACGCCGGCTGGAACCCCAGGGCGGAAGAGTCAGGCGTCCGAGCGCAGCGACCGCCGCTGCATCTCAAGCTGCATGAGTTCACGGTTCAGCCGCTGGAACTCCTCCGGGTCCGCTGAAGCGTCCAGCCGCTGCAGCTGGCCCATCTTGTCCGCCTTGACCCGGGTGATCTGGAGCTCGAACAGCCGCGCCAGAATGTCCCGGCAGTACCGTTGTACGCCTTCTGCCGTGCTTGCCGGCAGCGGCACGACGGCGAGTTCGGACACCAGCGGCCGCAGCGGCTCCGGGACTTCCTGCAGCAGCTTCTCCACCCACCGCGCCGGATCTGCGGTGAACTCCAGGCCCGTGGCCCGGATGGCTTCATGGATGGCCAGATACGCCGGCGTCGAAAAGCGCGCCGAGGAGAACCGCTCCCACGTGTCCCCTTCCAGCATGCCCGGCTCCTGCAGTGCGACCTCAAGCGCCTGGCGCTCCATGGCGGCCACCGGATCCCGCGGGTCGGGACGGTTGAAGGACAGCACGGCCGACGGCGGCAGCGGCGCCACACCGGGCGCGGACCGCGCTGGGGCTCCCCCGCCACTGGCCTGTGGGTAGCCTGAACCCTGGCTCTGCCCGCCGGGCCCGCCGGAGGACACCTGGGCGGCACGCTTCGCTGCCACTCCGACCGCACGGCTGACTTCCTCGACCGGCATCCCCAGCCAGCCGGCCAGTTCGCGGGCATAGGCCGGGCGGATGCCCGCATCGCGGATCTGCGCCACGACCGGGGCGGATTCCCGCAAGGCGGCGATCCGGCCCTCCACGGTGTCCAGGTTGTGCCGTTTCAAGGCGGCCCGGATGGCGAATTCAAAGAGTGGCCGGCGGGTGCCGATCAGGTCCCGGACAGCGGCATCGCCCTTGGACTGGCGCAGCTCGCAGGGATCGTGTCCGCCGGGTTCCACGGCGACGTAGGTCTGCGCCACAAAGCGCTGGTCCTCCTCGAAGGCGCGCAGTGCCGCTTTCTGGCCCGCGGCGTCGCCGTCGAAGGTGAAGATGACTTCGCCGCCGCTGCCGTCGTCGGAGAGCAGCCGCCGGGCGATCTTGATGTGCTCGGTGCCGAAGGCGGTGCCGCAGGTGGCCACGGCGGTCGGGATCCCGGCGAGGTGGCAGGCCATCACGTCGGTGTAGCCCTCCACCACCACCAGCTGCCGCTCCTTGGCGATGTTTCGCTTGGCGAGGTCGATGCCATAGAGGACCTGCGACTTCTTGTAGAGCGCGGTCTCAGGGGTGTTGAGGTATTTGGGGCCTTGGTCGTCCTCGTAGAGCTTGCGGGCGCCGAAGCCGATGGTGTCCCCGGCGATGTCGCGGATGGGCCAGATCAGCCGGCCGCGGAAGCGGTCGTAGATCCCCCGGCCACCTTCCGAGAACATCCCGGTGAGCTTCAGTTCCGCGTCGGTGTAGCCGCGGCCGCGGAGGTGCTTGAGCAGCGAGTCCCAGCCCTGCGGGGCGTATCCGACGCCGAACTGTTCGGCTGCGGCACGATCGAAGCCGCGGCCGTGCAGGAAGTTGCGGCCCTCGGTGGCGCCGGGCGTCAGGAGCTGCGCGCGGAAGTACTCGTCGGCCACCTTGTGGGCGTCGAGCAGCCGCTGCCGCCGGCCGACTTCCTCGCGGTTCGGGCCGGAGCCGCCGTCCTCGTACCGGAGCTCGAAGCCGATGCGGGCCGCCAGCTTCTCCACGGCCTCATGGAAGGAGGTGTGGTCGAGTTTCTGCACGAAGGAGATGACGTCACCGTCTTCGCCGCAGCCAAAGCAGTGGTACCTGCCCACCTGGGGGCGCACGGTGAACGAGGGCGAGCGCTCGTCATGGAAGGGGCACAGGCCCTTGTAGGAGCCCAGGCCGGCGCCTTTGAGGGTCACGTACCCGTCGACGACTTCCTTGATGTCGGTGCGCTGGCGTACCTCGTCGATATCAACACGTTTGATCAGGCCGGCCACAGTGTCATCCTAGCCCCAGGGTACGGCGCCGCCGGGCAGCCTATGGTGCCGGTCACCAGAGCGACGGCAGGCTGCCGACGAGCCGCTCGTACATGGCCAGCGCGGAACCGTCGGTGAGCGAGGCGACCTGGTCGATCACGACGCGCAGTCGGGCGCCGTCGTCCGCGGCGTCGCGCCAGTCGGCGGCGAACATCGGTTCGAGATGGCGGTCTCCGGTGGCGCTCAGCGCCGTCACGAGGGCGTGCAGCACCTCGCGCTGGCGCTCGTAGATGGGCTGCCGGTGCTCGGTGGTCATCACGAAGGTGGTGGCCAGGCCCTTCATCACGGCGATTTCCATCACGGTCTCGTCCGGGACGATGAGTTCGGCGTTGTAGCGGGTCAGGTTCTCCGGCCCGTAGAGGACACGGGTGGCCTCCAGGGCGCTTTGGCAGAACCGGCCGATCAGCTGGCTGGTCATGTCCTTAAGCGCGGCCATCGACTTGCGGCTGCCGTCGGCTTCGCGCACCCAGACGCTGGTGGCTTCGAGCCGGGCCAGGGCGGCGTCGATCGCGGCGGGATCGTTGTGCGGCAGGTACCACTGCTTGGCGTAGCCCACCACTCGGGCGCGGTGGTCCGGGTTGTCCATCCAGCGCAGCTGGAAGTGGCCGGCGACGATCGCGTCCTCGACGTCGTGCACCGAGTAGGAGATGTCATCGGCGAGGTCCATGACCTGCGCCTCGAGACAGGAGCGGCGGCCGGGGGCGT
>JBKKDK010000326.1:0-17808 GCA_046708245.1 Arthrobacter sp. | reverse complement strand
GTGCCACGGCGGGGGCCGGCGCCGCGGCGGCGGGTGCTGCAGCGGCGTCGGCTGCCGCGGCGGCAGGGGCCGCGCCCGGAACGGCAGACACTGCGGTGTCCTTGCTGGCTGCGACGGCGGCGTCGGCGGCAGGGGTGCTCTGCGTCGGGGACGGAGCGGGGGTTGTGGCCGCCGGCTTAGCCGCTGCTGCGGTGGCCGACTTTGACGGCGCCGCGGAGGCGGGCGCCGAGGCCTTGCCGGTGGACGCAGACCCGTCCGCTGCCGGGGCGATGCTGCACCCGGTCAGGGCAAGCGCGCCCATGGTAAGTGTTATGGATAATTTCTTGAACAAGGGACCCCTCCGGGCTTAGGACTGACGCACACGGCAGCCTCCATTGAGGCGGCGGCGAGTGCTCGAAGCTTCGTTCGGCCCCCTGCACTGGGCGGGAGCGAGCAGGCGCCGGTCGGCGCAGCGGTGCCCTGCCGGCGGGCACCGGGGCCCTGCATTCGGGCCAGGCCGTGAAGGCCAGCCGCCAACGTTACCGGACTGTTACCTTCCCGCCAAAATGGCTGATGCCCGGAGCTTCGTCCGCCGGTGCCGGGGCGGGGTGGAGCCGCCGCGGCCTGTGACAATTAAGGCAAACCCAGCGGCCGCCCAGCAGAAGGAGCCACCAGATGAGCGAGGCCGGCGATTTTATCGACGCAGCCCTGCAGCGCGAGGCGTCCTGGCTGCGGGCAGAACAGCTTCAGGCGCGGCTGGGCGGCGGGCTGCGCTTCTACGGGACGTCGGTGGGAGCGGTGCGGGGGACAGTGCGTGACGCACTCCGCCGCTACCGCGGGCTGGGCCATGACGATGTCACTGCGCTGAGCTCCGAGCTGTGGCTGGTACCGGTGTTCGAGCGCCGGCTCGCCGCCGTCGTGCTCCTGCAGTCCAAAGTCCGTGTCCTGGACAATGCGGACCTGACCCGGATCGAAGGATTCCTGAGAACCGGTCAGCTGCGCGAACTGGCCGATCCGCTCGCTGTGGAAGTCGTCGGTCCACTCATTGAGGGACTGGACACCGTCAGCAGGATCCGGGCGGACAGCGTGCTGGACCGGTGGGCCAGGGAAGAGGACGTCTGGTTGCGCCGCACGGCCCTGCTCTCGCCGCTCCGCGCGCTCCGGGCAGGCGGGGGAGACTGGAGCAAATTCGTCCGGCACGCCAACAGCGCACTGTCCCGGCCGGAGCACGACGACGGCGGGCTGCTCCGGGAGGCGGTGGCCTTGGTGCTCGGCGACGTGGCGAAAAACCGGCCTGAGCTGGAGTTTACGGCCGCGGCGACGTGACGAAGGGTCCGGCCGCCTCGCCCCGGCGCCGCTCCACTACGGCATAGGCCTTGCCGTCCAGGAACTGCCAGTCGCTGACCACCATGAAGCCGAGTGCGTCAACGCGGTCGGTCAGGACGAGGACGTCGAATCCGCCGTCACGGGGCTCGGCGTCCCATGTTGAGACATGGACCTCGTTTCCTTCGAGAATCAGCAGCTCCGTGTTGACGTCAAAGTCCTCCTGAGGCTGGCTGCTCAGTTGGCAGATGGCGACACAGTGGCTGTTCATTTCGGGCCTCCGCTGCAAGGATCGCTGATGGCATCATCCTATGCCTGGCCCCGGAACCGGACCGGAACGCTGTTGCCGGCGTACACCTCCCCGTTACCTCAATGTGACTTTACGTAATCATTCCGTTACCGTTGTTAGGTGCCTGTTTTCTCCGATACGGGCGCTCCCCAGCCGATTGCCTAACTCTGCCGCGGCCAGGGGATAACTCGCATCAACGTCCGGCAGAGACGGGGAAACCACTTTTTGGCCGGCTTGATACGCCGGTCTTGGGGTGAAGCCGCACGGCCCGCAACACGGGCCCGGAGTGCGGCCGGGTGCCTCCCATCCGAATCCGACAGCTCACCTCGCAGGCATTGGGAGAGGCTACATTCATGTCTTCAAGCAATACTTCCGCGCGCCATCGCAGCAGCACCCCGGCCAGCCGGCGTACGGTCATTTCCTCCGCCTTTGCGGGCAAGGCCGGCATTGTCGGCCGCCAGGCTGCGGTGATCGCCGCAGCATCGGGCCTCGTCCTCAGCAGCGCTATGGCCGCCAATGCAGCCGAAGCGCCCGTCGAGCGCGACTCCGCCCCGGCGTCGTCCGTTGACGTCAAGGACCAGGTCGGCGCCACCGTCAGCGCGGACTCCGCAGTGCAGATCACCTTCGAGCGACCGGCCGTCGTCTCGACGCCCGCGCCGGTCATCGAACAGCCCACGCCGGTTGCCGCTGCCCCGGCCGCCGCTCCTGCTGTCCAGAAGCCGTCCATCCGGGTCCAGGCCGCTGCCCCCGCACCGGCCGCTGCCCCCGCGGCCGGCGGAGCCAACGCCACGCTGCTGGCCGCAGCCTACGGCCAGGTCGGCATCACCCAGGACTGCACCGCCATGGTGGAGAAGGCCCTCGGTGCCGCCGGTATCCCGGTTGGCAACATCGGCCCGACCGCATTCCTGAAGTACGGCAAGGTTGTCGCAACCCCGCTGCCCGGCGACATCATCGTCCAGTCCGGCCACGTTGCCATCTACGCAGGCAACGGCCAGGCCGTCAGCGGCGGCATGAACGGTGTCAACGCCACAATGGCACACCCGCTGTCCTGGCTGACCGCCACCGGTGGAGTGACCTTCGTCCGCGTGGGAGCCTAACCCGCACAACGGCGAAAGAGGCCGGTGATCAGCTGCCTTGGGGGCAGCGGATCACCGGCCTCTTGCATGCCCGCCCGCGCCTAACTGGCGTTGCGCGGGGCAAACATAATAACGGCCACACCAAGCAGGCAAATGACCGATCCCGCAATGTCCCAGCGGTCCGGCCGGAAGCCGTCGAAAACCATGCCCCATGCCAGGGACCCTGCGACGAACACGCCTCCGTAGGCGGCAAGGATCCGGCCGAAGTGCGCATCCGGCTGGAGCGTCGCGGCGAAACCGTAGAATCCCAGGGCGAGCACCCCGAGCCCGGCCCACCACCAGTCCTTGCCTTCACGCACCGACTGCCACACCAGCCAGGCGCCGCCGATCTCCGCGGCGGCGGCCAGCACGAACAACACGACGGTTTTTGCGATAGTCACCGACCCATCATCGCAGGACGGCGGTCAGGGAATTTGTGGACCGGCGCGGCGCAGGCGCAGGAACCGGTACACGATGCCGGCACCGAACATCAGCAGCCCGGCGGCCACGGACCCGGGCGGCAAGGTGGCCACCAGAGCCACGCACGCGGCGGCGCCGATGAGCTGCAGGGCCTTGTGATACCTGCGGTTCGAGCCGGTCTGGGTGTACGCGGCAACGTTAGCCACGAGATAGTAGATGAGCACGCCGAACGACGAAAAGCCGATCGCGCCGCGCAGATCGGCCACGCCGATGATCACGCAGATGGCTGCGGCCAGGACCAGCTCGGCACGGTGCGGGACGTAGTAACGGGGATGGACGGCGGCGAGCCAGCGGGGCAGGTCGGCCTCGCGTGCCATGGCCAGGCTGGTCCGTCCCAGCCCTGCTATCAGGGCCAGCAACGCGCCCAGTGCCGCCAGTGCCGCGCCGGCCCGCACCACCGGCGACGCCCAGTCCCATGTGCCGGCGGCCACGGCGGCGGCAAGCGGCACCGGCGTGCGGGCGATGCCGTCGGCGCCGAGGACCGAGAGGATGCTGACGGCGATGGCGGCATACACGGCGACGGCGATCCCCAGCGCCACCACAATGGCCCGCGGGATGGTCCGGCGCGGATTGAGAACTTCCTCGCCCATCGTGGCGATGCGTGCGTAGCCGGCGAAGGCGAAGAACAGCAGGCCGGCCGACTGCAGGATCCCATACCAGCCGCGGGAGAAGACGCCGCCGTCGAACGTCCCGACGTGAACCCCCGCGCCCGGGGCCCAGCAGGCGGCCACGACGATGGCCAGCACCACAAGCACGGCCACCACGATGATCCGGGTCAGGGCGGCGGTCCGGGTCACGCCGCGGTAGTTCACGGCGGCCAGGAGAACGACGGCGGTGATCGCCACGGGCCGTTCCCAGCCGGCAGGCGCCGCATAGGCGGCAAAAGTGAGCGCCATCGCGGCGCTGCTGGCCGTTTTGCCGATCACGAAACCCCAGCCCGCGAGGAACCCCGGCCACTCGCCGAGCCGTTCCCGCCCGTAGACATAGGTCCCTCCGGACGTCGGGTATTCGGCCGCCAGCTGGGCCGACGCCGTCGCATTGCAGTAAGCGACTCCGGCGGCCAGCAGCAGGCCGATCAGGAGTCCGGATCCGGCAGCCTGCGCGGCGGGAGTAAAGGCAGCGAACACGCCGGCGCCGATCATCGACCCCAGGCCGATAACCACCGCATCAACAGTGTTCAGCCTGCGGGCCAGGCGGGGATGGGAGCTCAACGCTGGAAGCCTTCCGGGAAAGCCTTCCCTACGCCGTGTATCGCAGCAGCACCACGCCGTTGCCGAAAGACCGGGTTTCGGCGAGGCGGAGCTGGGCAGTGGTGTCGGTGGGCTGGAACAGGAGTTTGCCGCGGCCAATGAGGACCGGATGCACGTAGATCCTATACTCATCGATCAGGCCGAGTTCGCGGAAAGTGGCGGCCAGGTCCGCGCCGCCGAGCGCGAGGTCCCCGCCCGGCTGCGCCTTGAGCGCCAGCACTTCGTCGACATCGACGCTGCGTACCACCGTGGTGTTCCAGCCTGCCGACGGCAGCGTCCTCGAATACACGATTTTTGGCATGTCGCGCCAGATGCGGGCGAATTCGCTCATGGGCCCGCTGTTTTCCGGGTCGTCGTCCGCAGTGGGCCAGAAATCGGCCATCAGTTCATGGGTGACCCGGCCATCCAGGAATCCGCCCATCGAGCGGAGCTCGTCATTGAAATGCCGGTGCAGTTCCTCGTCCACCATGTGCCAGCCGATGTCCCGGTCCGGGCCTTCCATGTACCCGTCCAGGGACACCTGCATCATCAGGATGATCTTTCGCATGCCGGACTCCTCCGTTTCCACGGACCCAGCGTACGCCCGCTTGAGGTGGATCCAGCAAGAGTCACGGGTTGCACTCCGGCCCGGCCTGGAGCACAATCAGGGAAATCTAAAGTCCACTGTGGTTTTTGCTTTCGGAGGGAACGCATGCCTGCGATCGTGCCTGTGGCGACAACCGGGACCCTGCTCTTTCCCGAGTTCCGAGATCCTGGCAGCCGGATCTAAGGACATCGTGGATTCGACCGACCCGCGCCGGCATTACCCTTCCGGCCGCCACAGACTGGGTCCGGACAGGGTTGCGCCCGGGCGACTCCGCAGGCTGCGGCCGCGGCTGCTGGCAGCTGTCGCCGCTGCCCTGGCCCTGGTCTCGGGGACGGCAGTGTACGCGTCCGTCCAGTCGGACGTGCCGCTTGGCGCGTTTGCGCGGCCCGGTACATCACTGCCGGCTTCCTCCGCGCCGGGCACCGCCAGTGCCGCCGCCACCGAAGCCCCGGCGTCAGCTGCAACCACAACGGCACCACCCGCCGTCGCGGTTCCTGCAGTGCCTGCGACGCCCTTCACCCCCGCCTTCGACGCCCAAATCAACGCCATTCTTGCCGCCAACAGCCGGTACCAGGTGGGGGTTGCGATCATCGACGTCAAGGACGGCGTTCCCCACGAATACGGGGACAAAACCAAGTTTGTGGCTGCCAGCACGGCCAAAGTCCTTGCCGCGGCAGGGTATTACCATCTGGTGGAAACAGGCCGGGCTTCCTTGACGGCCCGGATGGGTGGCTCGACGTCGGGCGCCCAGATCCGGCAGATGATCCAGCAGAGCAACAACCAGTCCTGGGCGCTGATTTTGGGCGCCGTCGGGCACAAGGGCTTGACCGCCTACGCGGCGTCCCTGGGCATCACCTACGACCGCACGCTGAACCACCTGTCCCCGGCCGAGACAGCCAAAACGCTGTCGCTGCTCTACTCGGGCCAGTTGCTCAACGCGGAGCACACCGCCCAGCTGCTCTCCTACATGCAGAACACCAACTTCGAATCGCTCATCCCGGCCGCGGTGCCGGCGGGCATCACCGTCTTCCACAAATACGGCCTGCTGTCCGGGAACCTGCATGACGCCGGCATCCTGGTCCAGGGCGGGAAGGCCTACGCCTTCGTGGTGTACACGCTTGGCAAGGACGGGTCGGACATGGCGGCCCGCACCCGCGTCATCCACCAGCTGACCCAGGCCGCCGCCGCAGGCCTGTTCTGAGGTCCGTCCACGGACCGGCGGCACCGAATGACCGTTCCGTGGCGGGGCGGACAATCGTAGGCTGGATGAGGGAGGTGAATGCAATGAAAGCAGTCCAAGGGGACCGCATCATCATCCGGGGCCACACCGTGGAGTCCGCGGACCGGCACGGGGAGATCCTGGAAGTCAGGGGCGCCGACGGGGCACCGCCGTACCATGTCAGGTTCGACGACGGCCACGAAACAATCCTGTTTCCCGGCGGCGACTTCGTCGTCGAAAGCCGGCAGGACGGCTGACTCCCGGTTGGGCGCGGCCGGCGGCGCGGCGGTGTCAGAAATTCGAGGAGCTCCCGGAACCGGAAAAGCTGCCGCCGCTGCTGCCGTAACCGGTGCTGCTGCTGCCGCCGCTGCGGGAGCCGCTGACGCTGCTGACGCCTGCGTTGAAGCCGGAGTCGAAAGTGGGCACGGAGAAGAAGTAGTAGGACGGGTAGACCGTGCCCAGGATGCTGGGTTCGTAGCTGCGGCCGAACTTGGCCGTGGTGCCGGCCTGCGCGGTTTCCATGCCCTGGCGCATGAGCTCGGCTTCCTTCTCATTCCTGGCGAAGCCGTCGATGACCGTGTCGGCGTGGTTCTTGAGCAATTCGGACAGGTGGGTGCGGGCGTCGCGCAGGCGGTCGAGTGCCGTTTCCGGCGTGATGGTGCCTTCGGCGAGTTCGGACGTCCAGCGTTCCAGCTCGCGGTTGCTTTGATCACGGAAGGACCGCAGCGCAGCCGCCGTCGCCGTGCCACTTCCGGCATGCCGGCTGCTGAGCATTTCCTCGATGGCGGCGAGGTCGTTGCGGAACGGGGCCAGTTGCCGGTCCCAGGCCGGGGCCCAGGACGCCCCGCGGTTGAGCAGGGTGTTGGTGTCCGCAATAACATCGTCGAGGGCATCGAGCTCGGCCGCGGCGTCCGCGAAGCTCCGGACCAGCTTGAGGTTTGGCCGCCGGCTCAGCTCCCGGGGACCGAACGCATGCACCGTGTTGGAGAGCCCTGTGGCGGTGTTGTACTTCGCCATGTAGTTGCGATGCTTCTCCAGCACAGTGCTGCCGTAGCGCGATGACTCGGGAATGGTGCTGGCGTTAAGTTCGGTGACCTCCAGGTCCACGCTCACGTTTGCATAGCTGGCATCGCCGCGGGCGAGTTCCTTGCGGCTGCCCACCCGGGTCCGCCAGCGCACGGCCAGCCAGGCGGCAGCGCCTGCCACGGCCGCCGTCGCCGTGGCCCAGGCAGTGACCAGGAAGCCTGTGGACCGGTACCACGGCTGGTTGATCAGCTCGGCGCCGCGCCGGATGCCCGCAATGGTGCCGTCAGTCCACTGGGCGTCACGGAGCAGGTCCTTGGCCGCGTTCTGGATATCCTCGCGCTGCTGCAGGGAAACTTTGCGGTCCTCGCCCATGTAGGTCCCGACGTGCCGGCCCACCGGATCCAGCGCGAAAATGAACAGCCCGTCCGCCCACTTCTGCCCGTCGCTGCTGATCCAGTCAGGGTGTTCGGCGCGGGCAAACCGGAGGACTTCCTCGTTGAGGTTCTCCGAAGCCGCCCCGTTGTAGGTGTACACGGCCACCTTGGTTGGTTCGTGGAAATCGACCGACTGCACCGCCGGCAGGAGCGTGTTGCGGTCCAGGACGCCCGCGCGGTCCTCCACCACGACGTCCACCGGCCGGACGGCGACGGCGGCCGGGCCGGCTCCCAGCAGCCCGGCGAGGACCAGGACCACGACGCCGACCGCTTTCCGGAGAGTTCCCATTCGTCGAGCGTAGTGCTTGCCGTCTGCCGCGTCGACGAAGGGCCAAATGCGGCCTGCAGACATCGTGACTGGCCGGTGGCGCGCGGCCATACTGGAGCCATGAGCCCAGAGGCGAGCGGCCGCCCACCGGACGCGGCAACGCCTGAAATCCAGCGGCGGTCGCCGGACCGCACCCTCATCGGCATCCTGGCCGCGATCGGCGTCCTTGTGGTCGTCGCCCTGGCCGTTGTGTTCACGCGGGGGGAGCCCGCGCCCCTGGACGGGACCTCTCCGGCGGGTGTGGTGCAGCGCTACGCTGCCGCCGTCATCGACGGTGATGAGGCGGCTGCGGCGGCGTACTTGAGTGCGTCAGCCAGGAACAAATGCAGCGATGTGGACCGGAGCCCCGCCGGCCAGTTGCGCGTTGTCCTGGTCGCCACGACGGTACGTGCGGAGACAGCGGATGTGAAAGTGCTGATTACTGTTTCGGAGGGCGGAGGGCCGTTCGGCAGTGCCGAGTACCAGGTTGAGGACGTCTTCGACCTCGCCAGGTCCGGAGACACCTGGCAGATCGAGAACGCACCGTGGCATCTGACGGTCTGCCCGGACGGGCCGGCGAAATCATGAGTGCCCCCGCGCCGGCCGGTCCGGCGCAGCGCACCGTCCGCCGCTTGATCGTGTACATGCTGCTGTTCGCGCTGGTGGTGGTCTCCGCCGTCGGGTTCAGCGGGCTGCTGGGCAGGCTGCTGGCAGCCGGTACCACCTTGGCCACGGGCGACGTCGCGGGACTGGCGCGCTCGTTGGCCTTCACCCTGATCGGAGGTCCCCTCGCGGCGGTGCTGTGGTGGACGGTGTGGCGGAGGCTGGGCGAGGAACCGGAACGGGGCTCGGTGGCCTGGGGGCTATACCTCGCCGGTGCCTCCACGCTGGCGATCCTTCTTGCCAGCACCAATCTGCTCGGAACGGCCGCTGCGCTGCTCGGCGGGCAGTCACTGCAGTGGCCGCTGTCTCTGGCCACCGGGCTGGTGTGGGCGGCGGTGTGGCTGTGGCACCGGTGGATGTGGCGGCACGCCCGGAATCGGCCCACGGAACTGGCCGACGTTCCCACCGTGCTCGGCTCGGTCCTGGGGCTGCTGATCGGCGTCGGCGGAGCAGTCGGTGCGCTCTCTGCCCTGTTTGCTGCGGCCCTGCAGGAAGCGGCCGCGGTGGGCAAGCCGTGGTGGATTACCGCGCTGCAGTCCCTCGTCTGGGCCGCGGGCGGCGGGCTGGTGTGGTGGTGGCACTGGAAGCACGACGCCGGACAGCGTCTCCGCACCGGGCCCGCCGATGTCGCCCTCATCGCCGTCGGCGTTCTGGGCGCCGGCATCCTCACGCTGGGCGGAGCGGGGGTAACCCTCTTTGTGCTGCTGCGGCTGGCCTTCGACCGCACCGCGACGGACATTGCGCTGGAGCCGCCTGGCCCTGCGCTCGCGGCAGCTGCCGTCGGCGCGCTGGTGTGGGTCTACCACCGCGGCATCGCCCTGGGGCGGGCCGGGCCGACGCGGCAGGCAGGCAAGCTGGTGACCTCCGGCGTCGCGCTCGTCGCGGCCGCCTCGGGGATCGGGGTGATCGTCAACGCGGCCCTGGCCATGGCGGCGACTCCGCTGGCAGGTTCCGGGGTCCGCACCCTGCTGCTGGGCGGGCTCAGTTCGTTTATGGTCGGCGGCCCGGTCTGGTGGCTCGCCTGGCGTCCGCGCGGCCGGCACCCCGGGGACGGCGCCGGCGGGGAAGGTACTGCCGGGGAAGACACTGCCGCGGCCGGCAACCGGCAGAACGCCCGGCGGGTCTACCTCGTAGTGGTTTTCGGCATCAGCGCTGTGGCCGCAGCCGTCACGCTGCTGGTGATCGGATTCCGGCTCTTCGAGTATGTCCTCGGCGACGTCACGGGCGGCAGCCTGGTGGACCGCATCCGTGCCCCGCTTGGTCTCCTGGCGGCCACCGGCCTGGTGTCCGGCTACCACTTCGCGGTGTGGCGCCGGGACCGTCCCGCGCCGGACGCGGCAGGGACAGCCCGGAAACACACGATCGGACACGTCATCCTGGTCACCGGAACCGACCCGGCGCCACTGCGGCGGGTCATCGAAGAGGCCACCGGCGCGGGCGTCACCGTGTGGCGGCGTGCCGACACCGCGCTCCCTGGCCCCGACAACGACCAGCAGATCGCGGGCCGGCTCGCGGCTGTTCTCGAGGGACTTCCCGCGGGGCGGGTGCTGGTGATGGTGGGCCGGGACGGCAGGATCGAGGCGGTGCCGCTGCAGGGCTGAGGCGGCTATTCCAGGTCAAAGAGTTTCCTGTAGCTCCGGACGGCGCTGTTGACCGTTGGGAAAAAGTGGTCAGGACCGAAGCGGCTGCTGACCCCGAAGCGGAGCAGGCGGTCCTTGACCGGTCCCTTCATCTCGGCGAAGACGAGGCTGATCCCGTGCCGGTCCAGTTCGTCATCGAGCGCGACAAGCTCGTCAAGCGCCGTGGTGTCCAGGTCGGTGATGGCCTCGGAGGCCACAATCACCCACCGCACGGGTCCTGGGGAGTTGGCCACCAGCATCCTGATGTGCGCGGTGAAGACGGCTCCGTTCGCGAAGAAGAGGGGAGCGTCGAAGCGTGCGATGACGAGGCCGGGAAGGCGCCGGCCTTCCGGATGCCGGCTCAGGTCGTGGTAGCCGGGCACGTCCCCGACGCTGCCCAGCTCGGTGCGGTAGGGATCCCAGGCACGGCGGACAAACGCGATCAGCGACAGGCCGATCGCCACGACAATGCCTTCGAGCACGCCAGCGAAGGCCACCCCGAGGAACGTGATGACCAGCAAGGCAGCCTCGGTCCGGCTCATCCGGAGCAGTCGCACGAAGGTTGCCACATCCACGATCGACGCCGCGGCCACAATCACTACGGCGGCCAGGGCGCTGGAGGGCAGGAATGCGGTGACCCCCGGTGCGGCGAGCATAAACGCCAGCACGAGGACGGCGGCGACTGCGCCGCTGACGGGCGTCCGGGCACCGGCCTGCAGTGCGATCGGAGTGCGTGAAGCGCTGCCGGAGACGGGGAATCCGCCGAACAGCCCGCACGCCGCGTTCGCCAGGCCCAGCGCAGCCATTTCCTGGTCCCCGTTCACCGTGCTGCCCCGCCGGGCGGCCAGGCTCTTGGAGAGCACTGTCGTATCGGCGAACGCGATCAGGGCGATGCCGGCCGCGGGGCCGAGCAGGGCGGGGACGTCGTCCAGGCTGACTCCCGCGAGGGCGGGCGCCGGGAGGCCTCGGGGCAGGGCACCCACGGTGGGGAGCGCCGTCGTCAGGTCCAGGGCTGCCACAAGCGCCGTGGCCGCCACGACGGCGACCAGCACGCCGGGGATTTTCCTGGCCACGAGGCGGCCGGCAAGGATGACTGCAAGTGTCCCTGTCCCAAACGCGAGGGCAATCGGGTTGACGTCGCCCTGCGCTACGGCCCGTGCCGTGCCGCCTGCGCTCTCCAGCAGATTGCCGCCCGTGGACGGGATCCCCAGCAGTTTGGGCAGCTGGCTGAGGATGACGGCGACGGCGATTCCGTTGAGATAGCCAACGCGGATGGGCTTGGACAGCAGGCCCGTGACAAATCCCAGCCGGAACGCGCGGCCGGCGAGCAGCATCACTCCGATCAGCAGGGCCAGCACACCGGCCAACGCCACCGCTTTCTCCGGACGGGCTGCCGCCAGGGGCAGCACGGCGGCAGCGATCATCGGTGCGAGGGTCGAATCCGGCCCCAGGATCAGGACGCGGGACGGCCCGAACACGGCATAGACCAGCAGTGGGAGCACCGAGGCGTACAGCCCGGTGACGGCCGGCAGCCCTGCGGCCTCGGCGTACGCCATGCCGGCCGGAACAAGCGCGGCGCTGAGGGCGGCCCCGGCGGCCAGATCGGATTTCAGCCACGGCCGCTGGTAACCCCGGACCAGCCGGAGGCCGGGTGGCAACGCACGGATCCACTTGCTGTCCACGGTGTCAGCGTAGTTGATCGCGGACCCTGGAGATGTGCGGGCCCACCGCGGGGTAATGTGGCGGCAGACCCAGTGCACCGCAGATCCCGGACGTGCCTTGGCGTTCCAGGTCATTGCCGGCCCGGCCCGGCCCGAAGGCCAGTACCTGCTGACCGAGTCCGGGGGCAGCACCACGGTCCGCTTTATCCTGGACCTGAAGCCCACGGGCCTCATGAAGGTCCTCGATGGGCTCATCACCAGAACAATGCAGTCAGAGGTGGACCAGCTCGAGGAGCTGAAATCGGTGATCGAGGAAAACTAGCGCGTTAGCGGCCGACCGGTCCGGCACGCAGCCGGACGGGCCTCCGCTTAGGATTGCCGCATGTCAACATACGAAGTCACCCGGACCGCAGTCATCCCGGCCCCGGCCGCGAAGATCTTCCCGCTCGTCAACAACTTCCACGAGTGGACCGCATGGTCCCCCTGGGAATCGGTGGATCCGGCGATGGAACGCAGCTACTCGGGCAGCGACTCCGGTGTCGGCGCCAAGTACGCCTGGAACGTCAACCGCAAAGCAGGCTCCGGAACCATGGAGATTGTCGAATCCACCGAGCCGGACCTCATCAGGATCCGCCTGGAAATCACCGAGCCCTTCAAGGCCGTCAATCCGACCACCTTCACGTTTGCGCCGTCCGCAAGCGGGACGCAGGTCACCTGGACCATGACCGGCGAAAACAAAGGCGTCGGCAAGCTCTTCGCCCTGTTCATGAACATGGACAAAATGGTCGGAACGGACTTCGAAAAGGGTCTTGCCGCGCTGGCCGGCGCGATCTCACAGCGCCGGGCCTGAGCGCCGGCGGCGCGCGCCGGGGCCTGGCTCCGTCAGCCTGCCGGCGGCGGGCCGCCTTCCGGGGCCTCCTGGCCATACTCCGCCGAAATCAGGATGGGGAGGTGGTCGGAGGCGCCCCGTGGAAGGGTCTCCACGCTTTCGATTTCGAGTCCCTGCGAGGTCGCGAAATCGAAGTGGCCCTTGAAGACCTTGTACCGGGTGTAGGTCCGCCGGTCGCTGAGGGTGAGGTCGTAGCCTGCGTCCTTCATCTGGGCGGTGAGGTACTTCGTGAAGAACGGGTAGTTGAAATCGCCCACCATGAGCGACATCAGGCCGCCGCCCATGCTCAGCAGTTCCGCGTGCGCCGCGTGGATCTGGTTGCGCCGCAACGAGTTCGACGCGGTCAAGGGGGCCGCATGGAAGGACGCGATGACGAGGTCGTGGTCCGTCTCCCGGTCGATCACCCGGGTCCCGATGAGCCGCTCGTGCGCGGGCGAGAGGATGTGGTCATGCATGGACTTCTTCAGGGCGAACGTCTTGGTCTCATAGGCCGTGAAACGGTCCATGCGGTAGTAGATCGCCAGGCCCAGCCTGTTGCCCTTGGTTGAGTCGGCAAGGTGCAGATCGCCGATGGTGTCCGGCAGATCGTTCGTGTCGCATTCCTGGAGGCACAAAGCGTCAATCTCAAAATCGCGGGCCAGATCCACCAGCTCATTACTGGCCTTGTGCTTGCGGAGGTTGTAGCTGATGACTCGAATCAGGGGAGCACCTCTTCGGAGAATAGTCGGGGAAACCTGGTCCCGAGTCTACCTGTGCCTAGCGGCCGCCGCCGGGTCCGCGCGCCGCCGTGTACTCCCCGGCAGTCACGGTGCCCTGCTCCTGCGCGCCGTCCAGCGTTCCCTCGCCCACACCCAGCGCCCAGGCGGTAGCGCCTCCCGCCGAGAGGGTCAGGGCCAGGGTGCCGGCCAGCACGGCGCGCCGTATCCGGCCGCCGTTCTTAGGGGTGGGGTGCTGTTGGAAGTCATGCGATTTCTAGGCGCCGGACTTATGCGCGCCATGAGGCCCGGTTTAGCGGGAGCTGTGAAAAGCGCACCGGCGGAGGCACCGGGGCCCTGGCGGCTGCCGGCCGGGCCGAAGCGATAGTGTGTTCTGGGATTACCAGCCACGCGAAAGGGCAGACGTTGACTGCTGAACTACCGGTGCTTGCCGAAGGCGATTTCTACTACGAGGCTTTGGGGCAGGCCCGTTTCCGCTCCACCATCCACGCCCAGGGGGCCTGGAACGCCCACGAGCAGCACATGGCCCCGGCGTCCGGCATCATGGCGCACTGCCTGGACCGGCACGAACCGCGGGACGACATGCGGATGGCCCGCCTCAGCTACGAGATCCTGGGGCTGATCCCCGGCGGCGAATTCGAGGTCACCACCACCACGCTCCGCCCGGGCCGGACGATCGAGCTGGTGCAGGCCGAGCTGGTGGCGCAGGGGCGGGTGGCGATCCGCGCGACGGCCTGGCGGATGATCATGTCCGACACCACGGCCATCGCAGCCTTTGAGGACCCCCGGATTCCCGCGCCGGAGGCCTGTGAACCGTATGACGCCGCGAGCATCTGGCCCGGCGGCTACATCGCGTCGCTGCAGATGAGGATCGCCGACGGGCACCGTGCCGGCTCCGGAACGGTCTGGCTGCACACCGGGCACCCGCTCACGGACCAAAAGGACAGCAGCGACCTGGCCAGACTGGTGGGCCTGGTGGATACCGCCAACGGGATTGCGGCACGGGTCCCGCCGGGTAAGGGCAGCTACGCGTTCCCCAACCTGGACCTCCAGATCCACATGTACCGGCGGCCCGTAGGTGAGTGGCTGGGACTGGACAACGAAGTCTCCTTCGGCACGGACGGGATCGGCCTGACCTCGACGGTGCTGCACGACCTCAACGGACCCTTCGGACGCGCGGAACAAATTCTGACCCTGCGGAAGTCCTGACCTCCGGCCTCGCCTAGTGGAAGACGAGCCAGCCGACCAGCGTGGCCAGGCCGGTCAGGAACGCGCCCCACACGATGTCCGCCACCACAATGGCCAGCGGCCAGTTCTTCAGGGTCGCGGCGTTCGTCAGGTCATAGGTGGCGTAGGCGAAGGTTCCCAGGGCGGCACCGTAGCCCAGCGCCGTGAGCCAGCTGCCGCCGTCGAGCGCCGGCTGGAGGGCGAAGAAGACGATCCCGGCGATGTACAGGACGTAGAAGACGACGGCGTACCCTAGATGGGGCTTGTCGGCCATGAGGTGGCCCAGGTTCCGCCGGTAGAACTTGCTCATCGTCTTGAGCCAGACGGAATCGATGACGGCAAACGCGGCGGCTACAACGAGGAACTGCAAGATGATCATAAGGGAGCATAGCAACATGCCGGAGGCCGGGGTCGGACCACGGACGCTGACGATCGTCCGGCAGGAGGAATCCCTCGGTGCGGCCGGGGACCTGGACTTCGCCATTGACCTGCTGCACAAGGTCAAGACCGGTGCGGCCGGGCCCATGCTCCGGCTCTACCGGCCCGTGCCCACAGTGGCGTTCGGGCAGCGCGACACCCACCTTCCGGGCTTCGACGCCGCCGCCCGGGCGTGCCGCGACCTGGGGTTTGAGCCGCTGGTCCGCAAAGCCGGGGGACGTGCGGCGGCCTACCACCAGGGCACCCTTGTGATCGACCACCTGGAGCCGCACCGGGACGCGATCGCCGGCGCCAAGGGGCGGTTCTCCTTCTTCGGCGGACTGCTGGCCCAGGCGCTGCGCAGCGCCGGAGTGGACGCCGCCGTCGGCGAAATTCCGGGGGAGTACTGCCCCGGGGAATTCAGTGTGCACGGCCAGGACCCGGAATTCCCGCAGCACCGGATCAAGCTGATCGGCACCGCGCAGCGGGTGGTGGCCGGCGGCTGGCTGTTCAGCTCGGTGATCGTAGTGGAGAATTCGGCCCCGATCCGTGCCGTGCTGGAAGCCAGCTACGCGGCGCTTGGCCTGGACTGGGACCCGGCCACGGCGGGCGCAGTCAACGACCTCGTACCGCACCTGGACGTGGACGCCATTGAAGCGGCCGTGGTCGAAACGTATGCCGGCTACGCGCAGCTGGACTACGCGGACTTCGGCACCCTGCGCGGCTGACCGCGCAGGGTGCTGGGCAGTACAGCTAGTGCCCCCGGGCGATCCATTCCGCCAGCTGCGGGGCTTCGGCGCCGACCGTCGTCGTCTCCCCGTGCCCGGTCCGGACCACCGTGTCCGCCGGGAGCGTCAGCAGGCGCGCCCGGATGGACTGGATAATGGTCGGAAAGTCGCTGAATGACCGGCCGGTGGCGCCCGGTCCGCCCTGGAACAGCGTGTCGCCGGAAAAGACCGTGCCTTCGCTTTCCAGATAGAAGCAGGTGGAGCCCGGTGAGTGGCCCGGCGTGTGCAGGGCCAGCAGCCGGGCGCCGGCGACTTCGAAGGTGTCGCCGTCCGCTATCGAGGAGTCCGGTTCGGTGCCCGGGTACACGGTTTCCCACAGCATCCAGTCTTCGCGGTTGAGGTACACCGGGGCGCCGACGCGGCTGCGGACCTCGCTGACGGCGCCGATGTGGTCATCGTGCCCGTGGGTCAGCAGGATGGCCGTGACCTTCCGGCCGGCGACGGCGGCCTCGACGGCGTCGGCGTCGTGGGCCGGGTCGATGATGAGGCATTCCTGGTCGCTGCCGATGATCCAGACGTTGTTGTCGACGTCCCACGTGCCGTCGTCGAGCGAGAAGGTGCCCGAGGTGACCAGCCGGTCGATCCGGACCCCGGCCTGTCCCTTCGGTCCGGCGTTTCCGGCGCTCACAGTTCAACCACCGAGCGCAGGACCGAGCCGGCATGCATTTTGTCGAACGCCTCCTCGATCTGGTCGATCGCGATCCGTTCGCTGACGAAGGCGTCAAGGTCCAGCTTGCCCTGCCGGTAGAGGCTGATCAGCATGGGGAAGTCGCGGGAGGGCAGGCAGTCGCCGTACCAGGAGGACTTCAGCGAACCACCCCGCCCGAACACGTCCAGGAGCGGCAGCTCGAGGGTCATCTCCGGGCTGGGGACGCCCACCAGGACCACGGTCCCGGCGAGATCGCGGGCGTAGAACGCCTGCTTGTACGTCTCGGGACGACCGACGGCGTCAATCACGACGTCGGCGCCAAAGCCGCCGGTGAGTTCCCGGATCGCCTCGACCGGATCGACGCCGGTTGAGTCCACAGTGTGGGTGGCGCCGAAGTCCGTGGCACGCGCGAGCTTCTTGGCGTCGATGTCGACCGCGATGATCGTGGTGGCGCCGGCGAGCGCGGCGCCGGCGACGGCGGCCATGCCCACACCGCCGCAGCCGATGACGGCGACAGAATCGCCCAGCTTGACGTTTCCGGTGTTGATGGCCGCGCCCAGTCCGGCCATAACGCCGCAGCCCAGCAGCCCGACGGCGGCGGGATCGGCCTCGGGATCAACCTTGGTGCACTGGCCGGCGGCGACAAGCGTCTTCTCGGCGAAGGCGCCGATGCCCAGCGCGGCGGTGAGCTCGGTGCCGTCCTCGAGGGTCATCTTCCGGGTGGCGTTATGGGTGTTGAAGCAGTACTGCGGCTGTCCCTTGGCGCATGCCCTGCACTCGCCGCAGACGGCCCGCCAGTTCAGCACGACGCGGTCGCCCGGGGCGACTGAGGTGACGTCCGGGCCCACGGCACTGACGACGCCGGTGGCCTCGTGGCCGAGCAGGAACGGGAAGTCGTCGTTAATGGCACCGAGCTTGTAGTGCAGATCGGTGTGGCAGACGCCGCTGGTGAGGATGTCCACCAGGGCCTCGCCGGGTCCGGGCTCGGGGACCAGGATGGTTTCCACCGTGACGGGTGCTCCCTTGGAGCGGGCTACAACGCCTTTGACTTTGTGGACCATAAGAAACTCCCTCTTGCGCGTCGCAACACGCGGTAAGGCCCCGGCCCCCCGGGGCCCCCCCCGGCGGGGGGGATTTGTGGGGGGGCGGGGGAAAGCGGCGCCGCCGGAAA
>JBKKDK010000325.1:0-4641 GCA_046708245.1 Arthrobacter sp. | reverse complement strand
GAGGACTGCACGCCGGCGGAGAACCAGGAGGCGCTGCGCCTGGTCCGGCAGCACACCACGACGCCGCTGGCGATCGGGGAGATTTTTAACACGGTCTTTGATTACCAGACGCTGATCAAGGAACAGCATTGGTGCAGACCACCCAACGGGATCTCGTCGCGGTGGATATCCAATACCCGGCGCCCAAGGCGCGAAACGCTCCCGAGCCGACGTCGGTCATCGCTGAGCCGCCCAGCCCCACGACGATATCTGTCGCCCCTGCGTCACGAGCTTCAAGAATAGGTTCACCGTGCACACGCGGCATCCCGGCTGAACCCACTCCATTGAACACATCAGTGATGACGGCCGCGTCCCATGTACGCCTGCCAGGTCATGTCAACGGCACAACCCCAGGACTCGAAGACGTGAAGGCCAAACCCCGGCGTTCAAAGGGGCTAGAAGGAGGCCAATCCCTTTTCCTTTGCCTGGAATATATTCTGATTGCGCTCAGTTATGAGTAACGTCAGTTCTTCTGCAACGTCAATTGCAAAGGACCTAACCATCCAGCCAGTGGTGCCGACTCTAATAAGACCCCAGCGAGAAAATACCAGCGCCCTTCACGCCGCCCAGGTGCGGATGCAGTCCCATCAAACGAAAGTCAGTGAAATGCCCTCATTCAATGAAGCAGTTGTTCTCGTCACCGGTGCGAACGGCGGCATCGGAAGCCACTTCGTCCACGACGCCCTCGCACGGGGCGCCAGCAAGGTATACGCCACGGCCCGTACCCCCCGCAGCTGGGAGGACGAGCGCATCGTCCCGCTTACACTCGACGTCACAGATCCCGCCTCGATTCAGGCCGCGGTCGAGGCCGCCGGTGACGTCACGGTGTTGATCAACAACGCCGGAGCCAGCGTGGCAAGTCCCGGCATCCTTACCCACACCGATGCGGAAATCCGGACCAACGTCGAGACGAACTTCCTCGGCCCGCTGTTCCTCGCCCGCGCATTCGCCCCGATCCTGTCCGCTAAGGACGGCTCGGTAATCATCGACATGCACTCAGCAATGAGCTGGTATGCCGTCGGTGGCATTTACAGCGCAACCAAGGCTGCCCTCTGGTCGGCCACCAACTCGCTGCGCCTGGAACTCGCCCCCGAGGGGGTCCATGTGGCGGGCGTCCACGTCGGGTACGTCGACACGGCGATGGCTTCGAACGCCCCCAATCCTAAAATGGACCCGGCCGACTTGGTACGCACCGTAATGGATGCAGTCGAAGCCGGCGAGTACGAGGTTCTCGCAGACGAGACCTCCGTGCGGCTCAAGGCCGGACTTAGCGCCCCCATCGAGGCTATCTACCCACAACTTGCCCATAACAAGGCCTAGGACTCCCGGATATGGCTGCGCAAACAGCAGCACCCACTAACCAACAACCGAGCCAAAAGAAGCATCACGGCATGCGAGCGTTCGTCGTCACCAAGTACAGGGAGCCGCTGCGGGAAGCGGAGGTCGCTGAGCCAACGGTCGGGGACCGGGATGTTCTGGTCCGCGTGGAGGCAGCGGGCTTGAACCAGCTGGACGAGAAGATCCGGCTTGGCGAGTTTAAGCAGATCCTCCCCTACAAGCTCCAAATGATCCTCGGCCACGACCTCGCCGGCACCGTAATCCGCACCGGGTCGAAGGTGATGGGGTTCAAGCCCGGCGACCAGGTCTACGCCCGCCCCGCCACAGACCGCATTGGCACCTTTGCCGAACGCATCGCCGTCGCCGAGGAGGACCTGGCACTTAAGCCCGCGACGACCAGCATGGAAGAGGCAGGCTCATTGCCACTCGTCGCGCTGACGGCCTGGCAGGCCCTCGTCGAGCAGGGAAACGTGCAGCCAGGACAGAAGGTTCTCATTCACGCCGGCGCCGGCGGGGTCGGCTCGATCGCCATCCAGCTCGCCAAGCACCTCGGCGCTACCGTTGCAACCACCGCAAGCGGCTCCAACGCCGGCTTCGTCCGTGACCTCGGAGCGGAGATCGTGATCGACTACCGCAACCAAGATTTCGAACAGCTCCTTACCGGATACGACCTTGTGCTGGACAGCCTCGGCGGGAAAAACCTCGAGAAGTCACTGCGCATCCTCAAACCCGGTGGCAAGGCGATCGGAATCTCCGGCCCGCCGGACCCGGCCTTCGCCCGCAATGCCGGCCTGAACCCCGTGCTGCGCCTGGCAATCACCGTGCTCAGCAGCAAGATTCGGCGGCAGGCCAGGAAACTGGGCGTCAGCTATGAGTTCCTCTTCATGCGCGCCAGTGGCGACCAGCTACGCCAGATCAGTGCTTTGGTCGACGACGGCGTGCTGCGCCCCGTTGTGGGCAAAGTCTTCGATTTCGACGACACCCCGCAGGCGCTGAAATCCCTCGCCAAAGGCGGATTCCGCGGCAAAGCAGTGGTCACCCTCGCTGCCTGACCCGCCGCCGGCCTTTTCATCCATCAGACCATCCAGGAGAAAAAACCATCATGGACAACACCGACACCCCGCACGACGCCGTCATCACCTCCTACGCAAAAGCACCTGCCAAAACCATTACCGCAGATGGCACCACCTACGCCTACCGGCAGTTGGGACCGAAGGACGGAATTCCCGTCGTGTTTTTCGTGCACCTCGCGGCCACCATGGATAACTGGGACCCACGCATCATCGACCCCATTGCGAAGAACCGCCACGTCATCACCTTCGACCAGCCTGGTGTCGGCGCTTCCACCGGGCGGGTTCCCGACAGTATCGAGGCAATGGCCGACGACGCCTACACCTTCATCACGGCCCTTGGCTTCGACAAGATCGACGTCTTCTCATTCTCGATGGGCGGCATGATCGCCCAAGACCTGGCCCTCAAGCATCCCGACCTTGTCCGCAAGCTCGTGCTGGCGGGAACGGGCCCGCGGGGAGGCAAGGATATGGACAAGGTAGTCCTCACCACCTACTGGGACATGCTCCGCGCAACCCTGACACGGTCGGACCCAAAGGAATTCCTGTTTTTCAACCGCAATACCACCGGAAAGCCTGCCGCGAAGGCGTTCATCAGGCGCCTCCAAGAACGAACGGTAGACCGCGACAAGCCGATCGGCACCAGCGCATTCCAGACCCAGCTGAAGGCAATCCAAAAGTTCGGGCGCTCGGCCCCTTCGGACCTGTCCACGCTTACAAACCCCACCCTGATCGCCAACGGCGACAACGACCGAATGGTGCCCTCCGTCCTCTCCGAGGACCTGCACCGGCGTATCAAGGGATCCAAACTGATCATCTACCCCGACTCAGGTCACGGCGGTATCTTCCAGCACCACGCCACGTTCGCCCCTGCCGCCGTCGAATTCCTCGACACCTGACCGGCCCTCTGAGAGAAGGCAGTCGAGGCACTAAACTCATAACTGAGTCCAGTCAGTTCACCTCCGGAGGAGTCCTCATGCCTGTCGCTTCCCAGCCGCTCGGACGGCGCGAACGGAATAAGCAGCAAAAGCTGGACCGCATCACTGCCGCAGCCACTGAGCTGTTCGCAGAACATGGGGTCGAGGATGTGACCACGCAGCAGATCGCCGACAAGGCAGACATTGGCACCGGAACCCTGTTCCTGTACGCAAAGACCAAGGGAGAACTCCTCCTGCTCGTGCAGAATGTCCACTATGCCGAAGCGCTCGAGGGGGGCCGGGGTGATGCAGAAACTATCCCGGATGCACTGGATGCGGTGATGTCCATCGTGCAGCCGATCGTGGAGTGCAACCGCGTTCAGGTCGACAACGGGCGCACCTATCTGAAGGAGATGGTCTTCGGCGACCCGACGGAGCCACACCACAGTGAAGCCCTACGCATCGTCGCGCAGACCGAGGATGCCATCACTGCAGTCCTGGACCGCAATGGACTGATGAGCGCCGGCGATGCCGCAACCACCGCACGCATCGTCTCGGCGATCATGTTCCTCAGCATGGCAGCCAGTGTGAATTCCATGCACCCCGTCGAGGACATTGTGCAGGACATCAGAACCCAGATCCGAGTTCTCCTACCCGCTGCAAGTCTCTGATTAGGAAGACGCGTTCGAGACTCTGATAGCGGAACGAAGTCCCCGACGACGGGGTGGTGGAAGGGCTTGGTTCCGGAACGGTGAAGGCGGACGTTCTGCGCGGCCCACATGGTCCTAAAGTCCCCACTTTGGGTGGACAGCTCTCCGAGGTCGGTGAGGTCGCGGTTGTGCGGGTCTCGTGCTGCTTCCTGCCTCAGGATGGCGACGACGTCCTGCGCCATTGATTCCCAGTCCGCCACTTGTCCGGGAGAGGTGGGATCGAGGAAGACGTAGCGGGCGAAGTTCTGCGGCTGGTCCGGCTCGTCACCGTTGGGGTGGTACAGCGCGCGGGCAAGGTCGTTCATGCCGAGGATATCGAGCCGCCCGTTTTGTACGAAGGCAGGGATGCCGGTCATGTCGTCGAGGAGGTGCTGGATGCTGGAGCTGAGCTTTTGCGGGCCGCGCCGGCGCTGCCTGTGCCGTTTCTGGTTTGCCGCCTGTGCGAGGTCGAAGAGGTAGGTGCGTTCGGCGTCGTCGAGTTTGAGGGCACGGGCGAGGGATTCGAGGATGCTGTCCGAAACGCCGGTGAGGTTCCCGCGTTCGAGGCGGTTGTAGTAGTCGACGCTC
>JBKKDK010000324.1:0-8526 GCA_046708245.1 Arthrobacter sp. | reverse complement strand
ATATATTACAAAGCATGTTTTACTTCAGTGTTCCGCTCGGCAAGCTCGTCCGCCGGGTCTCCCGGCTCAGGGGCGGAGGATCTGCCCTTCCCGGGCTCTTGGTTGAAAAAATCGACCCCGGCTTCATGCGGCGGACACTGTCCACGCTGCCCCTCGGCGTCGCCGTCGTCAGCGGCACCAACGGCAAGACGACCACCACAAAGATGGTCGTGGAGTTGCTCGAAAGCCAGGGCCTGACGGTCTTCACCAACCGCACCGGCAGCAACTTCACCCGCGGCGTCGCCGCCGCGCTGCTCGGCGAGGTGGACTGGCGCGGCCGGCTTAAGGCCGACGTCGCGGTGCTGGAACTGGACGAGGCGCACGCTGTGCACTTCGTCCGCCAGGTCCCGCCGCGCTACAGCCTCCTGCTCAATGTCCTGCGGGACCAGCTGGACCGCTTCGGCGAGATCGACAAAACCGCGGAGCTGCTGCAGCAGATTGCGGCCAAAACCACCGGAACCGTCGTGCTCAACCGGGAAGACCCGCGCGTGGCCCGGATCGCGGAAACACTCAACGGTCCCGAGGCCCTCTATTTCGGCCTCGATGACTCGCTGCTGAGCACCTTTCCCAACGACGACGAGATGCGGGCCGCCCCCGGCAGCCCGGTGCCGCCTGCCCCCGAGAGGCCGCACGCCGACGTCGTGCTGCGCCGGGTCGGTGCCGGCGACGCGGACTTTGAGTACGACGGCGCCACTGTCACCACGCCGATGTTGCTGCGCGGCGTCTACAACATCTTCAACGCGGCAGCCGCCCTGACCCTGGCCCGGGCGATCGCGGCCCGGGACGCGGGAACCGGACCAGCGCCCCAAGGAAAAACTGCCGCGGACAACGCGGCCCTGCTGCAGGCCCTGTCCAAGGTGGCACCGGCCTTCGGCCGCGGCGAAAGCCTCGTGGTGGACGGCCTGCCGCTCGATCTGGTCCTGGTCAAGAACCCCAGCGGCTTCCGGCTCGGCCTGAAGTCGTTCTCCGCCGCCGGTTACGCCACGATGATCGCGATCAACGACAACTACGCGGACGGCCGGGACATGTCCTGGCTGTGGGATGTCGAGTTCGACACCCTCCGCGGGGACGGCGTGGACCAGGTCAGCGGTTCGCGCGCCTACGACATGGCCCTCCGGCTGCAATACGACGACGTCCCGGTGGGCGCCGCGGACACCGATATCGCCCCTGCCCTGGCCGCGTTCATCCGCGGGGCCAAGGACAAGCCGAAGCGGATTTTCTGCACCTACACCGCCATGCTGGCCATCCGCCGCGAGCTGGCCAAAATCACCACAGTGGAGGTGGTCTCATGACCCCCCAGTCCCCGGCATCCCCGCACGGACCCGCCTTCGGGCACGATCTTCCGCCCAGGGACTCCGCCGCCCCCAGCAAGGGAACCATCCGGATCCTGCAGCTCTATCCGCGGGACATGAACATTTACGGCGACTGGGGCAACGTCCTTGTCCTCGCGCAGCGGCTGCGCTGGCACGGATACACACCGGAGCTGCTCGAATACAACGTCGGTGACGCCTTCCCCGCCGGCGTCGACCTGATCGTCGGCGGCGGCGGGCAGGACAGCGGGCAACTCGTCATCAAGGACGATCTCCTGTCCCGGGCGTCCGCCCTGAAGGAGCTGGCCGAGGACGGCACACCCATGCTGGTGATCTGCGGGCTGTACCAGCTGTTCGGCAGGTTCTTCAAAACCCGGCTCGGGTCCGTGATCCCGGGCATCGGCATCCTGGATGTGGAGACACACGGCACAGAGGAGCGCCTGATCGGCAACGTCTCGGTGTCCTCCGCCGAGTTCGGCACCATCCTCGGCTACGAGAACCACAGCGGGCAAACCACGCTGGGACCGGGCATCGCACCGCTGGGCACCACCGCCAAGGGCACCGGCAACAACAGCAGCGACGGCCAGGAAGGCGCCCGCTACCGGAACATCGTGGCCAGCTACCTGCACGGTTCGCTGCTGCCCAAGAACCCGGCCCTGGCCGACTTCCTGATCCGGACCGCCGTCGAACGCAAGTACGGCAGCTTCTCCCCCGGCGATCCGGACGACTCGTACGCGGTCCTCGCCCGCGAGCACGCCGCCCGCCGGCCGCGCTGACCGCGGAGCCGGGACGTGGAGAGTGGTTCCGTCGGCGCGCTGCACCATGTCGAACTGTGGGTGCCGCACCTGGCACGGGCCACGGCGGAATGGGGCTGGATCCTGGGCCGCCTGGGCTATGAGCCCTACCAGAGCTGGGCGCACGGAATCAGCTGGCGCCGGGCCGGGACCTACATCGTGGTCGAGGAATCGCCGGACCTGAGCAGCCGCGGGCACCAGCGCACGGCACCTGGCCTGAACCATCTGGCCTTCCACGCCGGAAGTGCACAGCAGGTTGACGCCCTGGCGGGCGCGGCCCCGCTGCACGGCTGGACTCCCCTGTTTCCGGAAAAGTACCCATATGCCGGCGGCCCCGGACATTTCGCCGCTTACCTGGTCAATTCCGACGGCTTCGAAATTGAACTGGTAGCCGCGGTAGATTAGGTGGCCGGTTACCGGTTGAGCGAAGGATTCAGATGATACGGATTGAGCAGGATGACCCGGGGAGCCCGGACGTCCGGGAACTTTTGAGCGGGCACCTCGCGGACATGTATGCCACGTCGCCTGCTGACAGCGTGCACGCGCTGGATCCCGCGGCGCTTTCCGACCCGGCAATTACGTTCTGGACCGCGCGGCAGGACTCCGAACTCCTCGGCTGCGGTGCGCTCAAGCAGCTGGAACCGGGTCAGGGCGAGATCAAATCAATGCGCACCGCGGTCCATGCCCGCGGCCGGGGCGTGGCCACGCTGCTGCTCGCCCGCATCCTTGAGGATGCGCGGCGAAGCGGCTACGAACGGTTGTTCCTGGAGACCGGGAGCCAGGACTTCTTCGCCCCCGCCCGCCGGCTCTACCAGCGGGACGGTTTCATCGAGTGCCCGCCGTTCGCCGGCTACGTGCTCGATCCGAACAGTGTCTTCATGACCCTGGAACTGCGCTAGCTGCCGCTGACGAACGCCAGCACGTCGCGGGCCACCCGGCTGCTGGCGGCCACCCTGAGGTGGCCGAGTCCTTCGTACCAAATCAGGGTGCAGTCCGGGATCAGCGCGGCGGTCTCAGTCGCAACGTCCTTCGGGAAGAACCTGTCGCTGTCCCCGCAGATCAGCAGTACCGGCGGCCGGATCCTCGGCAGGACGTCCCGTGAGTTGAAGCTCAGCTCCGCCCGGACTTCCGTCTGCAGATCCGACGGCGGGTAGCCGGAGCCGGCGAACACGCGGCCGCCGATCGGTGGGCCCAGAAGGCGGCGGAGCCACCGCAGGCGCCGCCCCGGAAACAGGTATTCGGCGAACACCGTCCCGGCCCTCCCGGTGTCGCCGCTGGCCAGCGCGCCGGCCATCCGCGCATCGACGTCCTTGCCCCAGTCGCTGAGCTCGGCGGCGGCGATCACCAGGACGATCCGGCCAAAAGCACCGGGATGCAGGGCGGCGAGATACTGGGCAATCATGCCGCCAAAGGATTCTGCCACCACAACGTCGACACGCCCGCCGAACTCCTCGGTGATCACGCTGGCGTAGTCGCCGGCCATGTCGGTGATCGTGTGTCCGGCCGGCATGTTCCGGCGGCGGGTGACAATCCAGACGGAATACCCCGCGTTCAGGTAGGGCTCGAACTGCCGGCGGAACATCCAGCGCATCAGCCCTTGCGGCGCCGCGCTCCCGGGCCCGCCCTGGATAAAGAGGAGCGTCTTCGGGCCGCCGCCCCAGCACAGGTAATCCATTCCATTCCGGAATGTCCCCCGCCGGGCGGTGCGCTCGACCGCCGTCATCGGCTGACGTAGCTCCCGCGCAGCAGTTCCGCGAACTCCGCCGGCCGGGACGCCGGCCACCAGTGCCCGCTGTCCACCCGGATCACAGTGAGGTCATCCACCCATGACTCCAGTCCGTCCACGAGGTCCGGCGAGAGGAAGGAATCCTTCAGCGGCACCACCACCTGGACGGGCATCGTCACGCGGCCGCCGGCCGGCCAGTTCCGGGCGGCGAAGAAATTGGCGCGGTAGAGCGCCAGCCCGCGGACGGGATCCGTCCCGACGTCGCGCTTCGCCGTCTGCTCGTAGCGTTTGGTGAGGAACAGGTGCCAGGCGGCCTCCGGCAGCTTCGGCATCAGGAACGCGGCGATGTACCAGCTGCGGGCCAGTTGGCCGGCCAGTTGCGGCCACGCCCGGGGCCGTGAAGAGCGGCTTTGCACCCAGCGGGCAAAGTGCCGCAGGTCCGGGCCCGAGATGGACGTATACCGGCCGATCAGCCCCGCGGCCCTGGGGTCCTGGACCGTGGCCCAGCCCTGGATCGATCCCCAGTCGTGGCCCACCAGGTGGACGTCGGTGGCCCCGACAGCCGCCAGCACGGCGAACATGTCATCCACCAGGGTCTTCAGGGTGAAGTCCACTGGATGGCCGGTGACGGCGGACGCGCCAGCGTTCCGGGTGTCATAGGCCACCACGTGGTGGGTCCGGCCGAGGTCACGGATGCCGGGCAGGAAGACCCGGTGGTCGTCCGGGTAGCCGTGGACCAGCAGCAGCGTCGGCACATCCGGTCCCGGCTCCGGCCCGAATTCAAAGACAGCCAGCTCGGCCCCGTGCGACGCTACCGTGCGGCGTCGTTCATTGATCATCTCCATGCTGCCCAAGTCTAGGGTCCCCGGGAAAGAATCAGCTCGTGGGCGCCCGCCGCCGCGGCGCCCATCGCTTCCACCGCGGCGGTGGTCCGCCTGCGTGTGGCGGCGTCCGAAGCCGCGCCGGCGCAGGTGCCCTGCGGGGCGTCGGCCGCCACCGGGCACCAGCGGTAGGGGCTGCGGACAATTACCGACGGCGCCCAGGCCAGGTCTGTGGCCGCCCACGCGCCGGCCGCGTCCTGGCTGAACTGCGCCCGGACTAGCAGTCCCTCGTTGTTGACCACAAATGATGGTGAGAGTTCGGTAATGCCGTTCCCAAGCCCGTACACAATCCAGGTTCCCTTGTACTTCTCGATCGGCAGCACCGAATGGCTGTGGTGGCCGTAGATCAAGTTGAACTGCCCGCTGTCCACCAGCGCGTGGGCGGCCTCGCGCTGCTGGGCGTTGGGCACGGATGAGTACTCCTCGCCGGCGTGCAGAACCCCCAGCACGATGTCCGCGCCCAGGGCCCGGGCCCGGCGCGCCCTGGCAATCATCGCCTCGGGATCGAGCAGGTCCACCTGCCACGACTGTTCGGCGCGCAGCCCGTTGAGGCCGTATGTGGCACTGACGACGGCGATCTTCGCCGCCGCGGTCTGCAGGACCAGGACCTCCCGCGACTCGGCCTCGGTCCGGTACGAGCCCGTGTGCCGGAGCCCGGCGGCGTCGATGGCGTCCAGGGTGCGGACGAGCCCGGCGGTGCCGCGGTCCACAGTGTGGTTGCTGGCCGTTGTGCAGGCCTGGTAGCCCACGCCGCGGATGGCGGTGAGGATTTGCGGCGGCACATTGAAGGAGGGGTACCCGGAGAACGGTCCGTCCGGGCCCGCCACCGGGGTTTCCAGGTGGCAGATGGCCAGATCGCTTTGCTCGATGTACCGCCGCTGGCCCGCCAGCAGCGGCCCAAAGTCCATTCCCGCCGTCCCGGCCGTCCGCGCGTCCTCCCGGGCCTGCTGCCACAGCTGGGGGTGGACCAGCATGTCGCCGGTTACCAGCACGGACGTGCATCGGTCAGCCTTGCAGGCGGGGCCCTTCCCGGGCGTCGGGGTCGGCGTCGGGGTTGGCGTAGCCGACGGCGGCGGCGCGGCGCTTCCCGGACCCCCGGTGCCGCCGCCCGCGGAAGTGGGGCCGGGCGTGTCCCCCGGCCCGGCGAGGAGTCCGCAGGATGCCGCCAAAGCGGCGAGGACACCGGCCGCGGCAGCGGCGGGTGTCCGGCGACGCAGCGATGCGGTTGTCATGCCCATGGCGGCAATCCTACGACGGCTGGCCGCACAAAACCCCCGCGCCACCGTTGAGAACGCGCCGCTTGCATGAAAGAGTCATTTCATGACTAACCCGCTACTTCGCCCCAGCACCTTGCCGTTTGGCCTGCCGCCGTTCGGGGAGATCGACGACGAGCACTACGCCGAGGCCATCGAGGCCGGACTCGCGGAGCACCTCGCCGAGATCCGGGAGATCGTGGAAACCGCCGGACCGGCAACCTTCGAGAACACCGCACTGCCCATGGAACGCTCCGGCCAGCTGCTGCAGCGTGCGGCGGCCGCGTTTTTCACGGTCGTCTCCGCCGACGCCTCGGACACCATCCGCGAACTGGAGACGCGGCTGTCCCCCAGCTTCTCGGCGCACCAGGATGCCATCTACCTGGACCGGGGCCTGTTTGAGCGCTTCGCCGCCATCAACACGGACCGGCTCGACGCCGAATCCGTCCGGCTGGTCGAGGAATACCTCAAGGAGTTCCGCCAGTCAGGCATCCAGCTGGCGGAAGCGGGCCAGGGCCGCCTCAAGGCCATCAACGCCGAACTGGCGCGGCTTGGCACCGAGTTCGGCCAGCGCGTCAAGGAGGGGATGAAATCCGCGTCGCTGCTCCTGGACGACGCCGCGGAGCTGGCCGGGCTGCAGGCCGATGACGTCGCCAGCGCCGCGGAAGCGGCCCGCAGCGCCGGCCACGAGGGCAAGTTCCTCCTCACCCTCATCCAGCCCAGCAACCAGCCGGCGCTGGCAGCCCTGGACAGCCGGGACGTACGCCGGCGGCTCTACGAGGCCTCGATCGGACGCGGCATCGGCGGCGGCAGCCTCGACGTCCAGGACCTGGTCAAGGACATGGTGCGGCTGCGTGCCGAAAAGGCCCGGCTGCTGGGCTTCGCGAACTTCGCCGAACTCATGGTGGACCGCCAGACCGCACCGGACTTCGCAGCCGTGCAGACCATGATGAACCGGCTGGCCCCGGCCGCGGTCCGGAACGCCGACGCCGAGGCCGAAGCGCTGGCCGACGTCGCCGGGCATCCGCTCGAGGCCTGGGACTGGGCCTATTACTCCGCGCAGGTCAGGCGCGACCGCTACGCCGTGGACGAGCAGGTCCTCCGTCCCTATTTCGAGCTGGACCGGGTCCTCAACGACGGCGTGTTCTTTGCCGCCAACGCCCTCTACGGCATTACCTTCCTCGAGCGCACGGACCTCGCCGGCTACCACCCGGACGTCCGTGTCTGGGAGGTCAGGAATTCCGACGGCACCGAACTGGGCCTGTTCCTGGGCGACTACTACACCCGCGACTCCAAGCGCGGCGGGGCCTGGATGAACTCCCTGGTGGAGCAGTCCGGGCTGTTGAACACCCGGCCCGTAGTGATCAACAACCTCAACATCTCCAAGCCGCCGGCCGGGGAACCCACGCTCCTGACCCTGGACGAGCTGCGGACCACGTTCCACGAGTTCGGCCATGCCCTGCACGGGCTGTTTTCCGCCGTCACCTATCCACGGTTTTCCGGCACGGCCGTGCCGCGGGACTTCGTCGAATATCCCTCGCAGGTGAACGAAATGTGGATCATGTGGCCGGAGGTGCTGGCCAACTACGCGCGGCACCACGTCACCGGCGAGGCGCTGCCGCAGGAAATCGCCGACAAGCTCGACGCCGCACAGCTCTGGGGCGAGGGGTTCGGCACCACTGAATACCTGGGCGCTGCGCTGCTGGATCTGGCCTGGCACGTGCTGGACGGTTCCGACATCCCGGACGACGTCGTCGAATTCGAGGCCAAAGCACTGGCGGCGGCCGGGGTGGCACACGGCCTGATCCCGCCGCGCTACCGCACCGGCTACTTCCAGCACATCTTCGCGGGCGGCTGGTATGCCGCCGGATACTACTCCTACATCTGGAGTGAGGTCCTGGACGCCGAATCGGTGGAATGGTTCAAGGAGCACGGCGGGCTCACCCGCGCCAACGGTGACTTCTTCCGCGCCGAACTGCTTTCCCGCGGAAACAGCCGCGACCCGCTGGAGTCGTTCCGCGCCTTCCGCGGCCGCGACGCCGGGCTCGAACCGCTGCTCAAGCGCCGCGGCCTCGACTAACCCTCCATCGACTGCTCCGTAACCGCCCTTTTGGGGCCTTATAAGGGCGTTTAGGGAGCAATCTATGGGGTAACGACGACGGCGGCCGGCCACCCCGAGAGGTGACCGGCCGCCGCGTTCGTGCTTCGTGCTGAACTACCAGCCGCGCTCGGCGAGGCGGTGCGGCTGCGGGATCTCGTCGACGTTGATGCCCACCATGGCCTCGCCCAGGCCGCGGGAGGCCTTGGCGATGACGTCGGGGTCATCGAAGAACGTGGTGGCCTTCACGACTGCGGCCGCACGCTGGGCCGGGTTGCCGGACTTGAAGATACCGGAGCCGACGAACACGCCGTCAGCGCCGAGCTGCATCATCATCGCAGCGTCGGCCGGGGTGGCGATGCCGCCGGCGGTGAACAGGACCACGGGAAGCTTGCCGGTGGTGGCGATTTCCTTGACGAGTTCGT
>JBKKDK010000323.1:0-7095 GCA_046708245.1 Arthrobacter sp. | reverse complement strand
CCTCTTCGCTGTAGTTGTTGACGACGTCGGCGGCGGTCTGGCCGCGGCTCGTGTCCATCCGCATGTCCAGCGGGGCATCGAAGGAGTAGGCGAATCCGCGTTCCCGCTCGTCGAGCTGGAGCGAGGAGACGCCCAGGTCCATCAGGACCCCGTGGACTTCGGTGATGCCGAGGTCTGCCAGGACCTCCGGGATTTCGTCGTACACGGCGTGCACGAGGTCGATCCGGCCCTCGAAGGGCTTGAGCCGCTCCCCCGCCAGGGCCAGGGCTTCCTCGTCGCGGTCGATGCCGACCAGGTGCAGGTCCGGGAAGCGCTGGAGCATGGCCTCGGAGTGCCCGCCCATGCCGAGGGTGGCGTCGATGGCCACCGGCGTCTCGGCCCGGCTGCGGGCGGCTTCGAATCCTGGTGCCAACAAATTGATGCACCGGTCCTTGAGGACCGGTACATGGCGTTCGGACGTGGGCTTCTGGTGGGGGTCAGTCATGCCTGCGTCCTTTCCTGGTCGTGGCCTGCTTGCGGTGCTGCCTGCGCGGCTGCGCGTTGCGTTTCTTGATCCAGATCCCCATCCGCGCCTACCCTGCGCCTGCCTGGCTCCGGGGAAGTGAGCCAGGAAAACACTGGATGGGCGGCTGGAGATCTCGGTCAAGAAACGTTGTGCACTGGTGGATCCGTGGGGTTCAGAGAATCCCCGGTATGGCGTCGTCTGTCTCCGAGAAGGCTGTTTCCTTCTCGGCCAGGTACTCATTCCAGGCCTGGGCGTCCCAGATCTCCGCCCGGGTACCGGCGCCGATGACGGCCAGTTCCCTGCCGAGTCCTGCGTACTCCCGGAGCGCCGCCGGAATGGTCACGCGCCCCTGCTTGTCAGGTACCTCGTCAGAGGCTCCAGAGAGGAAAACCCGGATGTAGTCACGCGCCTGTTTGCTGGAGATTGGAGCCTCCCGCATCTGTTCGTGGACCCGGCCGAATTCAGCCTCACTGAAGACATAGATGCAGCGTTCCTGGCCCCTTGTGAGAACCAACCCGCCGGCAAGCTCCTCGCGGAACTTGGCGGGAAGGATGATCCGGCCCTTTTCGTCCAGACGCGGCGAATGTGTGCCGAGAAACACGGCCCACCGCCTGTCTGTTCGTAGGAAGCCCAACGTCCCCTGTGCTGCCACTACCCTCTTACGTCCTCCACATTACTCCACATCCCTCCACAGTCAACGACACGCCGGAGAAATTTGCGGTTTTCTGTGGGCATGTGGGCCGCAAAGTTCCGCACAACGGCAATGAAATGGGCCTGGTGGTGCGCAGTGGAGGGATTCCGGCCCCCGGGCGCGGACGGGCCGGCGGAACCGGCGCTGCCGGGCCAAGGCGGTGGGCCCTGCGTCGGCGCGGGGGCGCCAAATTGCGCGGATTGCCGCGGAAAGTAAGGGTTAAACGGCAAAGGACCCGCCGAAGCGGGTCCCTGCGTACCTGCCGGGCTGGCCCGGTGGTGGCAAATGGAGGAAGGGCCGGGGGCCTAGGACTCGCCCCGGTGCCGTTCGTCCCAGCGTTCCTCGAGGTTGCTCATGAACGAGCTCCTCGGCTTTCCGGACTTCCGGGCCGATCCTGCCGCTTTTGCCTTGCCGACGGCGGAACTGCGCATCGTCGCGAAGTAAACGCCCGCCCCCATCACAACGAAGCCCAGGACTCCGACGAAGATGTTTTGGACTGTCACCCCCACCAGCAGGAGCATAATGCCGGCCAGTGTGGCCAGCACCCCAATCACCAGATGGCGGGTGGACCATGAACGTCCCGGGTCCGAGCCCATTGAGCTGGCGAACTTGGGATCGTCCTCATGCAGCTGCTTCTCAAGTTGCTCAAGCAACTTCTGTTCGTGCTCCGAGAGCGGCATCACGACCTCCTTAAGTCGGCCAACGTCCAGACTTGACGGGACCAGCGTCCCTAAACCCCTAACGACCGGGATTCCCCGGTGGTTCCCGTCCGCCGTCATTGGTGGATGTGGGTCCCTCCGGGTGGAGTTTCCACGGTCCCTTCCGGGCTGTTCAACTGGCCACGTATTAGCCCGAACGCTCGTTCCAAGTCGTTCTAAACCTACGTATATCTAGGATAGTTTGTTGCGGCCTGTTCTGAAAGACGCTGCACACCCTTGGCGTCACCGGAAACGCCGCCGAGGGCAAAACGATCAGCCCTGGCCGGTGCCGGGGTCCAGGAGCCGGGCCGGAAGCACCGATTTTGTGCCGAATTTCCGGGTCACGGCGTCCAGCGCCTGTTCGGCTGCCCGCCAGTTGTCGTCCCGGCGGTCCAGGCTCAGCTGCAGCGGCGCCTGGGCCGCTTCCTCCAGCTGCTCGGCCCGGATCCCGACCAGCCTGACCGTCTGTGGCCGGTCCCCCACGGATTCCAGGAGCTGGACTGCGACGGCGTAGAGCAGCTGGGCGCTGTCGATCGGAGTGCTGACGGTCCGGCTCCGGGTGATGGTGGAAAAGTCGGCGAACCGGAGCTTGAGAGCCACGGTGCGGGCGTGCATGCCAGCACTGCGCAGCCGCTCCGCCGTGCGGTGTGAGAGCCGCAGCAGTTCGCGGTGCAGCAGCGCGTCGTCCGCTGTGTCCACCGCGAACGTCTCTTCGGCTCCAATGCTCTTTTCCAGCCGCACCGGGGTTACCGGACGGGGGTCGATGCCCCAGGAAAGGTTGTAGACGTGTTCGCCGGAGGCGCCGAGCACCTTGCGCAGGGAAGGCAGCGGCGAGGCGGCGACGTCGGCCACGGTCCGGATGCCCATCCTGGCCAGCACGTCGACGGTCTTGGCGCCGACGCCCCAGAGGGCGCTGACCGGAAGCGTGTGCAGGTACGGCACTGTCTCGTCCGGCCCGATCAGGAGCAGCCCGTCCGGCTTGCACCGGGTCGAGGCGATTTTCGCGACGAACTTGCTGGCCGCGATCCCGACCGATGCCGTGATGCCCAGTTCCTTGTGGACCCGTGCCCGGATGAGTTCGCCGATCTCGCGGGGTGTGCCCAGCCGGCGGATGGCACCGCCGACGTCGAGGAACGCCTCATCCACGCTGAGCGGCTCCACGAGGTCGGTGACCGAGCCGAAGATCTCCATGATCTGGCCGGACACTTCGTAGTACAGCTTGTGCCGGGGCTCGATGATGACGGCCGACGGGCACTGGCGCGCCGCCACCACCATCGGCATGGCCGAGCGCACACCGAACTTGCGGGCTTCGTAGGAGGCGGACAGCACCACGGACCGGTCCGCCGGGTAGCCCACAATGACAGGCCGGCCCACCAGGTGCGGACGGCTGCGCAGCTCCACGGAGACGAAAAACGCGTCCATGTCCACATGCAGGATGCTGCTGCGCCGGAGTTCGCGAAGCCTCGCCTCAAGCTGCTGTTTATCCCTGTCCGGCCCCACAACTGCAATCCTATGCCCAGGGACTGACTAAACTGGAGGCTGAATCCGGCGTCAACACCAGGAGGAAAGTCCCTGTGAAGGTTTTTGGAGAGCGCAAACGTGCTGCGGTTGCCGTTATAGCGGCAGGCACCATGATGGCCCTGGCCGCATGCACACCAGCCGCCCCCGGGACAACTTCCTCGCCGTCGGCACCCGCGGCGTCCTCGACCGCCCCGCCCACCACCACTGCGCCGCCGAGCCCGTCCGCGGAACCCGGCACCTCGGCGACCGTGGGGGCGATGGTCCCGGGTTTCCCGCAGCAGCTGCTGCCGCTGATGCCCGGCGCCAAGGTGGTCTCCAGCAGTTTCGACAAGACCACCGTGCCTGCCACGGCGGCTCTGGTCGGCAGCATCACCGCCCCGGCCGCGAGCGTCCTGGCGTTTTATACCTCCCATCTGGAGGCCCAGGGCTTCAATGCCGTTCCGGGCGAGTCGGTGGGCTCCGTCCCGTCCAAGGATTTCCTGCGCGGTGACAACGAGACGGTCAACATCTCGGTCATCGAGACCGCGGGCGTCGCGACCTTCACCATCGGCGCGAACGTCGCCGCCGAGTCCGTCAAGTGACCCTCGCCGAACAGCTGCGCCTCGAGCAGACTGCCTACGTTGCCGCCGTCGCCGGCAAGCTCACCGATTTCCTGACCCACCGCCAGGCCATCATGTCCTCGATCTCCCAGGACATCGATCCGCTGATGGGCTCCATCTCCAACCTCGTCACCGGCGGCAAGAGGCTGCGGGCGCTCATGTGCTACTGGGGCTGGCGCGGCGCGGGCGGAGAGGCCGGTGCGGGCGAGGTGGTGACGGCCGGGTCCGCGCTGGAACTGTTCCAGGCCGCCGCCCTCATCCACGATGACATCATTGACCGCTCGGACACCCGCCGGGGCGGACCCAGCGTGCACCGCCGCTTCAGCGATCTTCATGAGACCCAGGGCTGGGCGTTGGACAGCGAACGGTTCGGCCACGCCGCGGCCATCCTGACCGGCGATCTGTGCCTGTCCTTCAGCGAGGAGTCGTTCACCGAGATCGGCGACCGTGCTGCCTCCGGCAGCCAGGCCCGGATGATCTTCAACCTCATGCGGGCCGAGGTCATGGCCGGCCAGTACCTCGACATCCTCGAGGAGGTCGCGGGTCCGCGGCGGGACCGGGCCGGTGCCGTCAGCCGGGCGCAGTCCATCATCCGCTTCAAATCGGCCAAATACTCCACCGAGCATCCGCTGGCCCTCGGCGGTGCCCTGGCCGGCGCTTCCGTTGAATTGCTCCGCGGTTACTCGGCGTTTGCCCTCCCGCTCGGCGAGGCTTTCCAGCTCCGTGACGATGTGCTGGGGGTCTTTGGCGATCCGGTCACCACCGGCAAGCCCGCAGGGGATGACCTGCGCGAAGGCAAACGGACCGTGCTGGTGGCTTTGGCCCTGGACCAGGCCACGCCGGCCGAATCAGAGTTCATCGACGCCAAGCTGGGCAGCCCCGGGCTGGACGCGGCCGACGTGGACGAGATCCGCCGGATCATCGTGGACTGCGGTGCCCTGCAGGCCACCGAAGTGCTGATTGAACAGTTCGGGCATGCTGCCTTCAAGGCCCTGGACGAGCTGCCCCTTGAGGAACTGCCGAAAACGGCGCTCCGGAAACTCGGCGAGGCCACCGTCAGCCGCACGGCCTAAGGGCCCTGCCGCCGGCCCATCAAGCCTCCCCCGGGGAGGCCCCTGCAGGGACTCCCCGGAGGGCAGTGCGTGCTACCAGGCGAGGGACTGCGCCCGCCGGCGGATTTCCGTCTTGCGCCCTTCGCGGAGGGCATCGATCGGGCGGCCGCGCAGGGATTCGTCCGGCGTGAAGAGCCAGGTGATGAGTTCCTCGTCCGAATAGCCGGCATCCGAGAGGACCACAATGGTCCCCTTCAGGCTCTCGACGGCGTGACCGTCCTGGATGAAAGCCGCAGGCACCGACCGGATGCGCCGGTCGCCGATCCTCAGTGCCGCCAGTGCGCGTTCATCGAGGAGCGCATGGACCTTCGTAATCGAAACATTCAGCAGCTGGGCCACATCGGGCAGGGGCAGCCATTCGCCCACAAGGCTTTCTACAGTACTCACGGATAAAGATTGCCACGCCTGACGTGTCTGCGCCTAGTCGGGACCGGGCTGTTGCAGCATGCCCCGGCGGCGCGGATCGGCTTTTTCGCCGACACTCCGGAAGAGTTCGTTTGCAGAATGTCCAACAGTTCTTGTGCTAAATCCCAATTCGTGAGAGATTCACATAGATCACATTTGTAACAGCAATAACTTTGGTCACACTGGTAACACCAGTAACAACCGGCCTGACCGCAGCGTTCGCCGCTGAGAAGAGGATCTTTCCCATGACGACGTCACGTTCGCCGAAGCACCAGGCGAGGCCCAGCCTGCCGATGATCGCGGCCACGACGGCTGCCCTCCCCGCCGTCGTCCTGTCGTCCTTGGCGATCGCCCAGCCGGCGGCGGCGGAGTCCCGCAGCCGCGCCATTCCCGCGACGCTCGCCGCCGCCATGCGCGCGCAGGCACAGACCGTTCCGGCGCTGACCGCAGCCACGATTCCCGCGGCCTCGGTCCCGGCGGCCATCCCCGGCTCGTTCCGCCCGGCCCAGGTCCAGGCGCCCGCCGAGTACACGATCGCCCGCGGCGACACGATCAGCGCCATCGCCGGCAGGTTCGGCCTCGACACCAACACCGTCCTGGCCCTGAACAACCTGCGGGCCAACACCATCATTTACCCGGGGCAGACCATCAAGCTGGGCGGCAACACCCCCGCCCCGGCTGCACCCGCCCCCGCGGCACAGCCGTCCGCCCCGGCCTCCACCGGCAGCGAATACACCGTCAAGGCCGGCGACACCCTGGGCGCCATCGCGGCCCGCCACGGCGTCAAGCTCTCCGAGGTCTTCGGCTGGAACGGGCTCAACATGGGCTCCATCATCCGTCCGGGCCAGCAGGTCAAGATCGGCAACGGCGCAGCCGCCCCCGCTCCGGCCGCCCCCGCTCCGGTGGCGCCTGCTTCCACCCCTGCCACACCGGCCCCGGCCCCAGGCTCGTACACGATCAAGTCCGGGGACACGCTCTCCGGGATCGCGGCCAGGAACGGCGTCAAGTTGTCCGACATCCTCTCCGCCAACCGACTGACGATGAGCAGCATCATCCACCCCGGCCAGAAGCTGGTAATTCCGGGCGCGTCGACCTCTCCGGCCCCGATCGCTCCGGCGTCCAGCCAGCCCGCGGCCACGGTGACACCGCTCGTGCCCAGCACTTTCCTCGGCTTCAGCTACCCGGCCGCCGTGGTCAGCTCGGCAAACGAGAACAAGGCACTGTTGAACGCCTCTCCCGTCCCCAGCCGCGAGCAGATGAAGTCGATCGTCGCGGACACCGCCCGCAAGATGGGCGTCGATCCGTCCCTGGCGCTGGCCTTCGCCTTCCAGGAATCCAGCTTCGACCACCGCTCGGTCTCCCCGGCCAACGCAATCGGCACCATGCAGGTCATCCCCTCGTCCGGCCAGTGGGCCTCGGACCTCGAGGGCCGCAAGCTGAACCTGCTGGACCCCTACGACAACGCCACGGCCGGCGTCGCCATCATCCGCCAGCTGACCCGCACCAGCAAGGATCTGGATACCGCCATCGCGGGCTACTACCAGGGCCAGTACTCGGTCAGCAA
>JBKKDK010000322.1:0-11754 GCA_046708245.1 Arthrobacter sp. | reverse complement strand
AGGCCATGGTGGAAAGCGCGTTCTCGGCCCCGCACGTGAGCATTTTTGTGGACGTCGACGCCTCACGCACCATGGAGTTCGTCAAGCGCCTGAAGGTGTCGCGCGACTTTGAAGGCATCAAGGTTTCGCCGCTGCTGATTCTGGCCAAGGCCGTCATCTGGGCCGCTGCGCGCAACCCATCGGTGAACGCCACCTGGACCGGCGATGAGATCATCATCAAGCACTTCATGAACCTTGGCATTGCTGCGGCAACCCCGCGCGGGCTCATGGTGCCGAACATCAAGGACGCCCAGAACCTGTCCCTGAAGGAACTGGCCATCGCATTGAATTTGCTGGCGACCACCGCGCGGGCCGGCAAGACGCAGCCGGCGGACATGCAGGGCGGTTCGCTGACCGTCACCAACATTGGTGCCCTGGGCATTGACACGGGCACGCCCATCATCAATCCGGGCGAAGTGGCGATCGTGGCGTTTGGCACCATCAAGCAAAAACCGTGGGTGCTGGACGGGGAAGTCATTCCGCGCTGGATCACCACCCTGGGAGGCTCCTTCGACCACCGCGTCGTCGACGGCGACCTCTCGGCCCGCTTTATGGCCGACGTCGCGTCCATCCTGGAGGAACCCGCGCTGCTGCTGGACTGACGCACGCCGCGGCCGGGCAATGATTGGTATTCAGGACGTCCTAATTGCTCGGAAATAGGTATTTCCCCTTACTAATCCACCCTCCTAAGCTGGTCTGAGCAGGGCAGTCCGCCCTGCTCCGAGCTGCCCGGGAGCTTCAATGGAGACGCGCCACCTCAAGTACTTCATCGCCGTCGCCGAGGAACGCCACTTCGGCCGCGCCGCCCAGCGGCTGCACATGGCCCAGCCCCCGCTGTCCCAGCAAATCCGGCAGCTGGAGGAACAGCTCGGCACACCCCTGCTGCTGCGCACCACACGCAAGGTGGAGATCACTCCGGCCGGACAGGTCCTGCTGGACCGGGGACGGCTGCTGCTGCAGGAAATGGACGCGCTCGAGGAAGACGTCCAGCAGGTCGGGGCCGGTGCCAGCGGCGTGATCCGGGTCGGTTTCACCGGAACCGCCACTTACCGGCTCATGCCCAGCATCGTCCAGGCCGCCCGCCGCACCCTCCCCGGACTCCGGATCACAGTCCAGGGTGAGATGCTGACCCCGCAGATGGAGTCCGCGCTCGAGGACGGCCGCCTCGACGTCGCCGTCCTCCGCCCGCCGGTCCGCTCCGGAACTGTGGCCCTCCAGTTGCTTGAGCAGGATGAGCTGGTCGCAGCGCTCCCGGCAGACTCGCCGCTGGCCGGCAAGGGCATCCTGGAGCTGGCGGATCTCTCCGGCCAGGACTTCATCGGCTATCCCAGCTATTCAGCCGTGAGCAGCATCCTGGTGGATGCCTGCCGCAAGGCCGGGTTCCAGCCACGGCTCGTCCAGGAAGCCAGGGAAACCTCCACCTTGCTCTCCCTCGTCGCAGCCGGGATGGGGATTGCGCTGGTACCAATGACCTCCCGGATGTTCTCCTTCCAGGGCGTTGTGTTCCGTCCGCTGCGGAACCCGCCCGCCGTCGACCTCGCTGTCGCATGGATCCGCGACGCCGAGACACCCCTGCTGCGCAGCTTCCTGCAGCTCTTTAGCGCCCTTCCCGCATCCAGTCCGGCCCAGCAACAAGACCCTCTCCCACCCATGGGGCCTGCCGCACAGTCCCCGTTAGAGCTCCAGACCGCAGCCGCCACAAAGGAATCCCGCCGTGAAGATTGAACGCATTGAGGCCATCCCCTATTCGATCCCCTATGCGCGGCCGCTGAAATTCGCCAGCGGCGAGGTCACTTCCGCGGAACACGTGCTCGTCAGGATTTACACGGACACCGGCATCTGCGGGGTTGCCGACGCTCCGCCGCGGCCCTACACCTACGGCGAAACCCAGGATTCGATTGTCTCGGTGGTGACCAAGGTCTTTGCCCCGCAACTGGTCGGGCTGGACCCAATGGACCGCTCGAAGGTCCAGCAGCTGCTCCGCCGCACGGTCAACAACCCGACGGCCAAGGGGGCCTTGGACATTGCGCTCTGGGATGCCATCGGCATCTCGCTGGGCACCCCGGTGCACAAACTCCTGGGCGGCTTCACCGACAGCATGCGGGTCTCGCACATGCTGGGTTTCAAGCCCGCCGTCGAACTGCTGGACGAAGCGCTGCAGTTCCGTGAGAGGTACGGCATCAACACCTTCAAACTCAAGACCGGACGGCGGCCGCTCTCGCTCGACGTCGAGGCCTGCCATGTACTGCGGGAGGGCCTGGGCGCGGACACCGACATCTACCTCGACGCCAATCGCGGCTGGACAGCGAATGAGGCCATGGAGGTACTCCGCCGGACTGACGGCCTTGGCCTGTCCATGCTGGAGGAGCCGTGCGACGCCGGTGAAGCCCTGGGCCGCCGCCGGCTGGTGCAGAACTCCAGTATCCCGATCGTGGGCGACGAAAGCGTTCCCACTCTCGGCGACGTCTCCCGGGAGCTGCTCTCCGGCGGCAGCAACGCTATTTGCATCAAGACCGCACGCAGCGGTTTTACCGAAGCCCAGCAAATCCTCGGACTCTGCGAGGGCCTCGGTGTGGACGTCACCATGGGCAACCAAATCGATACCCAAATCGGCAGCCTCGCCACGGTCACCTTTGGCGCTGCCTTCGAGGCCAGCTCCCGGCGGGCGGGCGAGCTCTCCAACTATCTGGACATGACGGACGACCTCCTCGCCGAGCCGCTGGAGATCCATGACGGCGCCATCCGGGTGCGCGAGGTGCCCGGCGTCGGCGCGGCCATCGACGCCGACAAACTGCAAAAGTACCGGCAGGACTGAGTTCCACGCATCCCGCCGTCCGAAAGCCCCAACACCGCAAGGAGAACCACATGCTGTACCTGGTCCGCATGGACGTCACGATTCCGCCGGACATGCCCGAAGAACGCGCCGACGCCGTCAAGGCGGAGGAACGGGAGTATTCCCAGCAGCTCCAGCGCGACGGACGCTGGGCCCATTTGTGGCGGGTTGTGGGCGAGTACTCCAACTATTCGGTCTTCGACGTTGCGGACAACGACGAGCTGCACACCCTGCTCTCCGGGCTGCCCCTTTTCCCGTACATGGAGGTCAAAGTGACACCGCTCGCCAAGCACCCCTCCGCCATCAGATAGCGCCGTCGCAGCCCTCAACCATTCATATCTAAAAGCTTTCAATGCGCCCGAAATAGGTATTTCCCCTCGATCAATTCCGAGCCTACGGTTGAAACAACACCGGATGTGATCCGCGGCACGACGCGCAGCGCGGCCAGCCGTTCCGATAGCCACCGAAGACCGTTTTAGCGATTCGTTCTTTTGACAAGGGAGTCACCATGACCATGGAAACCGAAGCCACCGCAGCCTCCTCGGGGGCGGGGGCAACCGCCCGCTTCCGGGAGAAGCACTTCGCCGCCGGCGCCGACCAGGCGCGGGTCAGCGCCCTCGCCGGCCGGATCATCAAGGCCGTCAACGACACCGTCCTGGACGAGTTGGTCACCTACGACGAGTACAACGCGTTCAAGGCCTGGCTCATCCAGGTCGGTGAAGACGGCGAATGGCCGCTGTTCCTGGACGTTTGGGTTGAGCACTCCGTCGAGGAGGTCGCCAACTCCAACCGCCATGGCTCGAAGGGCAGCATCGAAGGGCCGTATTACATCCCGGGTGCCCCGTCGCTGAGCACCCCTGCCACCCTGCCGATGCGCGACGACGAACCCGGCACCCCGCTGCTGTTCCAGGGCCAGGTCACGAACGTGGCCGGCGAGCCGCTCGCCGGGGCATTGATCGAACTGTGGCACGCCGATGACCTCGGCTTTTACTCCCAGTTCGCCCCCGGGTTGCCGGAATGGAATCTCCGCGGCTCCATCATCGCCGACGCCCAAGGCAACTTCCAGATCAACACCATGCAGCCCGCGCCGTACCAGATCCCCACTGACGGCGCCTGCGGTGCCCTCATCGCCGCAGCCGGCTGGCACGCCTGGCGGCCCGCCCACCTGCACCTGAAGGTCTCGGCCCCGGACCACCAGCTCATCACCACCCAGCTCTACTTCGAAGGCGATGAGCACGTCGCTGACGACATCGCCTCCGCAGTGAAGCCCGAACTCGTCCTCGCCCCCACGGAGCGCGCCGACGGCAAGGGCCGCGAAGTCACCTACAACTTCGTTCTCGACCCCCAGGACTAATCCTCCAGTCCGGAACCAGGGACCGCCTCTCAATGGCCCCTGGGTTCCGGCCTAAATCCCTTTGCACCCCCCGCCGTGATGCCGCCTGCCCGAAATACGCCGCCGCAAGCGTGCGGAGCCCGGACCAACCCGGGCCAGACTTCCTACGAAAGTGAGTTACCCGTGACTAAACCCGCCTATAACGTCCAGGACGTTATCGACAACACGCCCATGGGATTCAAACGCTGGTCCGTCGTCGTTCTCTGCTTCGTGATCGCCCTGCTGGACGGATTCGACACGCAGTCAATTGCCTTCATCGGACCCGCAATCGCTGAAGACTTTGGCTTACAGGCCACCGATATGACGTGGGTGATCACCGCCAGCACCGTCGGCATGTGCGTTGGCGCCATGTCCCTGGGGACTTTCGGCGACAGGATCGGCCGCAAGAAGACCATCGTCCTTGCCCTCATTCTGTTTGGCGTGTTTTCCCTTGCCGGTGCCTTCGCGCAATCCCTGGAGCAGATAGTCGTCCTGCGTTTCCTCATTGGCCTGGGCATGGGCGGGGCCACCCCAGCGCTGCTGGCCCTGACGGCGGAGTTCAGCCCCAAATCCCGTCGCGGCACGTTCATGACCCTGGTGCTGCTGGGCCTGCCCGGCGGCGCGCTGCTCGGTGGGCTTGTGGCCGCGGCCTGGCTCCCCGTGATGGGCTGGCGGGGCATCTTCCTGATCGGCGGCGTGCTGCCGCTGGCCATGGTGCTGGTCTGCATCAAGATGCTCTCCGAATCACCGGTTTTCCTGGCGGCCAAGGCCACCCCCGCGGCCGACGCACAGGCACGCCGGATCATGGCGGACGTCACCGGGCGCCCGGTCGACCCCGAGGCGCTGTTGCTGACGAATGACCGCGCAGAGGCCCGCAGCTCCGTTGCCGCACTGTTCTCGGCCAGGTACCGGATGGTCACCATCGCGGTCTTCGCCACCTACCTGCTCAACTGGATCGCCTGGTTCCTCCTGCTGCTGTGGATGCCCACCGCGCTGAAAATGCTGGGCCTGGCAGGCGCGCAGGCCGCGATGGGAACCGTGACCGTCAACGGCGCATTCATCCTCTTTGCGATCCCGCTGTCCGTCATCCTGCCCAAGGTCAACCCCAGGAAGCTGCTGCTGGTCATGTTTGCCGCAGGAATCGTCATCGCGCTGGGCCTGGGCCTGGCCGGTTCCAACTTTGCGCTGGTCTTCGTGCTGATCGGTCTGGCGGGCTTCGGCATCGGCGGCCAGCAGTTGGCCCTGAATTATCTGATTGCCAACGCTTACCCCACCCAGCTCCGTGCCACGGCCACCGGCTGGGGGATCGGAATCGGCCGTCTCGGTTCCATCGTGGGCTCGGCTCTCGGCGGCGTCATCCTCATGGGGCTGGGCGTCAGCGGCTACTTCATGGCACTTGCCGTGCCACTGGTCCTGGCCGGCCTGGCCACCCTGATGGTTCGAAGTCCGGCAGTCGAGGCCGGGATCGCACCGGCTACAACGGCGCCACTGGAACGCGAAGCCATCAGCTAATGGAGGACAGAGCGAATGGGCCTCAACCAGCAGGATTCCAGAAAGAAAGGACGCACAACATTGCGTTTCACTGACAAGGTTGTAGTGGTCACCGGCGCCGCCCAGGGCATTGGCGCCGTCGTCGCCCGCAAGATCGGCGCGGAGGGCGGCACCGTAGTGTTGGCAGACAGGTCCGCTCTGGTGAGTGAAGTGTGGGCGGAGCTCACAGCAGCCAACGTGCCGGCCCGGTATTTCCTCTGCGACCTGGAAACATATGCAGGCGCCGCGAACCTGATGGCCTACGCCGTGGCGGAGTTCGGACGGATCGACATCCTGATCAACAACGTGGGCGGCACGATCTGGACCAAGCCCTACGAGCACTACCAGGAGGAGGAGATCGAGGCTGAAGTACGGCGCTCCCTGTTCCCGACCCTGTGGTGTTGCCGCGCCGTCCTGCCGCACATGATCGAGCGGACAACCGGAGTCATCGTGAACGTCTCCTCGATTGCGACCCGCAGCATCAACCGCGTGCCGTACGCGGCATCCAAGGGTGGAATCAACGCGCTGACCGCGTCGCTGGCGTTCGAAGCCGCAGCAAACGGAATCCGCGTAGTGGCCACCGCGCCGGGCGGCACGGAGGCGCCGCCAAGGAAGGTACCCCGCAACCCCAACGCGCAGTCCGCCGAAGAAGAGAGGTGGTACCGGCAGATTGTCGACCAGACCACCGAGAGCACGCTGTTCAAGCGGTACGGCACGCTGGAGGAGCAGGCTGCGCCGATCCTGTTCATGGCCTCGGAGGACGCCAGCTACATCACCGGCATGGTACTGCCGGTCGGCGGCGGAGACCAGGGGTAGCCCCGCCACGGCTCGCCGGCGCGCGTCCGGGTCTAGTGGCTCGGGTAAGTCGACAACAGCTCGGTCAGCTCAGGATCGCCGGCCATCCCCGCGAGGGCGACCGCGCAGGCATACATCACGGCGGCGAAGACGGCGCTGCAGGCAGTCAGCACGGCCATGAGCTTCCACTCCGTGCCGGCGGTTGCGGGCATACGGAGCCCGGGGGAGATCACGTTGGGGGCGCTGTCGGTGGTCCCGTCGTCGAGATAGGCAACGACGCGGTCGGCGGTGCGGTCGACGCGCATGGTGGTGATGTGGCTGCCATGCCGGGCCAGAAGGATGTCGTGGCCGACGAGTTGGCGGTGCTGAAGAGCAAGCATTTTCATCCCTGAATTCCAAAAACCGGATGTCCACACCGTTTGGGGCACTTTAATTTTACCGCTCGCGGAGTGTTCCGGCGGGGCCGGAAATCCGGTCCGGAGAGATGTTGTCTGGTGCCTGGCCCGCCGGAGCCGCTTAGTCGACGGCGTCGGTTTTGGCGATGTACACGTCGCAGGGTGCGTTGTGGGCCACGCTGTTCGCAACGCTCCCAAGCACCCGGCCGATTCCACGCATCCGCTTGTTTCCGACCACGATCATCCGCGCACCCGAACGCTCGGCCTCTTTGATGAGGGCTTCGGCGGGCTTTCCGCGGGCGGCGGCGTAAGTGACGTTGATTTCGGGTGTGCGCAGGCTGTCAGCGACGCTCCGCGCGACCTTTTCCGCGTCACCGGCATCCGAGACGATCCATTTGTCGCTGCCGCTGCCGAAGACCTCGGTCCGGTCGCTGTCGAACGCACTGACCACGTGCAGGGTGGCGCCGAGTGAGGCGGCCAGGTCCTTGGCGGTGTGGGCAGCCTTGAGGGCCGTCTCACTGCCGTCGACGCCGACAACAATAATTCCGGTCATGAAATGCTCCTTGAGGTCAACGATCGTCTTTGGTCGCGCGCGGTGTTGCTTCAGGCTACAGCGCCGCGACGGCTTCCCGCAGGACCGGCGCCAGCCGGCGGACCCCCTCGCGGATGGAATCCGGCGGGACGGCGCTGAAAGCCAGGCGGATCTTGTTGGACGGCAGATCGGACGGCGTAAATGCCGCACCGGGAATGAAGACGACGCCGGCGTCGATAGCCTTCTGCAGCAGGGGATACGTGTCGATGCCCTCGGGCAGGGTCACCCAGACGAAGAAGCCGCCCTCGGGCTCCGTCCAGCTCAGCCCCTCGGGCATGAACTCCTCAAGGGCGGCCAGCATCGCGTCGCAGCGTTCCTTGTACAGTCCGCGGTAGGTCTCGATCTGGCCGCGCCAGTCGTAGTCCCGCAGGTAGGCGGAGACGAGCATCTGGTTGAGCGTCGGCGGGCACAGGGTGACGGCTTCCGAGGCCAGGTAGTAGCGGCGCTGCAGGTGTGCCGGCACGAGGGCCCAGCCGATCCGGAGGCCCGGGGCGAAGATCTTGGAGAAGGACCCCATGTAGATGACGTCATCCGGGTTGGCCGCGCGCAGCGGCGTCAGCGGCTTGCCGTCGAAGCGGAGCAGGCCGTAGGGGTTGTCTTCCAGGACCAGGATATTTGCATTGCGGCATGTCTCCACGACCTGCTGCCTGCGCTCCTGGGCCAGGGTGATCCCGGAGGGGTTGTTGAAGCTCGGGATTGTGTAGAGGAATTTGATGTTCTTGCCGGCGGTCTGCAGCGCGGCAATCTTGGCCTCCAGCAGGTCCGGAATGATGCCGTCCTCATCCATCGGGACGGTGGCCACCTCCACCTGGTATGCCTCGAAGGTGTTCAGGGCGCCGACGTAGGTGGGATCCTCGACGAGGACCACGTCGCCGGGGTTGCAGAACACCTTGGTGGCGACGTCCTGGGCCGACTGCGATCCCGCGGTGATCACAACGTTTTCGGGCCTGGCATCAGCGATTCCCTCGGCGGCCATGACTTCGCAGATCTGGGTCCTGAGTTCCTCGGTGCCCTGCCCGCCGCCGTACTGCAGGGCCTTCATGCCCTGTTCGGCGATGATTTGGGCTGCGGTCTGGCTGAGCCGTTCCAGCGGGAGTGACTGCAGGTAGGGGCTGCCGCCGGCGAGCGAGACGAGCCCGGGCCGCATCGAGACGTCGAAGACATCGCGGACGGCCGACTGCTTGATGTTTGCTGCGCGCTCCGAGAAAAGCTCCTCGTGGCGGTGGGCGGACGTAGCCGCACGTTCGATTGCGTCAATTGCCTCGGCCGGAAGTACTTCTGCGGCGGCATCAAGTGTTTCGTGGGTCACAGTTACAAGAATACAGCCCATGTTGCCGCGGAGAAAACATTTGTTCACGAATGCCCGGCGCAGACGCAGGACGCCCCCGGCAGCGCGCGGCTGGCGGGGGCGTCCTGGCGGTTGCGGGGGTTGCCGGTCAGGCTGCGGGGGCCGTGCGGGAAACCTCGAGAGCGTCGAAAACGCCCTTGATCAGCTCGACAACCTCGGCGTCATCCTTCGGGTGGACCTCGGCGAAGCGGACCATGGAGCCCGGGACGGCGAGCTTGACGTCCTCGAGGACCTGCGCTCCGGCGATGCCGACCGCCTTGCGGGCCTCGTCCTGCGCCCACACGCCGCCGTACTGTCCGAAGGCGGTTCCGACGACGGCGGTCGGCTTGCCGTTGAGGGCGCCGGCGCCGAACGGGCGGGACAGCCAGTCGATGGCGTTCTTGAGTGAGGCGGGAACGGTGCCGTTGTGCTCCGGGGTGACCAGAAGCAGGGTGTCGGCCTCGTTGGCGGCGGCGCGCAGGGCGGCTGCCGCGGCGGGGACCTGGCCCTCGACGTCGATGTCCTCGTTGTAGAACGGGATGTTGCCGAGGCTGTCGTGGATCAGGACCTCAACCTGCTCCGGCGCGTTCAACTGGATGGCCTCGGCGAGCTGGGCGTTGGTGGAGCCGGCGCGGAGGCTGCCGACCAGGGTGAGAACAGTGTTCTTGGACATGTGAACTCCTAGTGTCATGCCGCGGTGTCCCGCGGCTGCTGATCTTGGAGGCTTGGGGTGCCTTCAGTGAGCTAAACGGACTGCGGTCCGGTTCTTATTCCCCGGGGCTACACTTAGCCGTGTGAGCTTAATCCCACTGCGGCCCGGCGCCGGAAGCGGCGGCGGCCCCGGCCCTGAATCCGAGCGCCGCGACGCCGCCCGGAACCGCGGGCTGCTGCTCTGTGCCGCCCGCGAGCTCATCGAGGAATGCGGGGTGGACGGCCTGACGATGGGCACGCTGGCCCAGCGCGCCGGCGTCGGCAAGGGCACCGTATTCCGGCGCTTCGGCAGCCGGGCCGGGCTCATGATGACGCTGCTCAGCGACGCCGAGGCCGGCTTCCAGGGCCGGTTCATGTTCGGGTCGCCGCCGCTTGGCCCGGGGGCGCCGCCGCTGGATCGGCTGATGGCGTCCGGCGTCGAGCGCATTGCCTGGGTGCTGGAGTTCGGGGACCTGGCGCGGGCTGCCGATGTCTCGGCCCACAACCGGTTCGACGCGCCGGCGGCTGTGCTTTGGCAGCGGCACCTTGAAATGCTGCTGCGCGAGGCCGGCGGGACGGCCGACCCCTGGCTCATGGCCACCTCGCTGAGTGCCACCCTGGAACCGGAGCGCATCCTCCATGCCGTGCGGGTGCACGGAATCCCTCCCGAGCGCCTCGCCGGGTCGTGGCGGGAGCTGGTTTCGCACGTCGCCGGCAGGGCGTAAAATTACTCAGATTTCCCTGCACGGACGGTCAAATCCAAAGGAGTGAATTATCTATAACGATCTGGTAGAAGACTCGCAGTTCGGTCTCTAACGCGCCCCAGGCGGCCATTTTCATGTGGTAGTTTCCTCTGGATGTGAGGCGCGACATTGTCCACAAAGACTCCGCCGAGACGCCCGCGGGCCGCCAGGCACCCGCCGGCAACGATCCCGGATCGGCGGCGGAAATCCCCTGTTGGAGGGGACTACGGAAGGACCAATGTTGTGAATCTTGTTATGAGTCCGGCGCGCAGGCAGGCCCATGCGTCCCGCCCCGCAGCCTCCGGCCCTGCACAGGCGACGGCAACCCAGAACTAGACGCCATGCTCCGATATCTCGCCAAGCGCGCCGTCACCTACGTCGTCATGATCTTCCTGACCACAACGGCCGGGTACCTCCTGGCGGTCAGCACCCTGAAACCGGCACTGCTGGAACAGGAACGCATCCCGCGGCCCACTCCCGAACAAGTGGTCAACTCCTTCCGGCTGAAGGGGCTCGACCCCACCCTCAGCCCATGGGAACGCTACGTCGACTGGCTCACGGGTGTCCTCACCCGCTGGGACTGGGGGCGCAGCCCCAACGGGGCCTTCATCAACGCCGAGTTCGGCGACCGGGTCTGGATCTCAACCAGGCTCTTCCTGGCCGCGATCATCCTGACCCTGGTAATCGGCGTCGCCCTGGGGGTCTACACCGCCGCACGGCAATACAAGGCTTCGGACCGTGTCATCACCTCGTACAGCTACCTTGTGTACATCGTGCCGGCGCCCATTGCGTACTTCCTCGTCCAGCTTGGCGCCATCAACATCAACGAGACGGTGGGCGAACGGATCTTCTTCGTCACGGGCATCTCCACCCCCGGGCTGGAAGGCAACGGCTGGGTCCAGTTCGTTGACATGCTCGCCCACTACGCGGTGCCCACCTTTGCCATCACGATCGTGGGCTGGGGCACCTACCAGATCGCCCAGCGCCAGTACCTCCTGGACAACGTAAACGCCGACTTCGTCCGGACCGCGCGGGCCAAGGGACTGACCCGCAACCAGGCCATCACCCGGCACGCCCTGCGCGTCTCCTTCATCCCCGTGGCGCAGAGCATCGCCTTCACCATCCCGGCCATCTTCGCCGGCGGCTTCTTCGCGGAGAAAATCTTCGCCTGGCACGGCGTCGGCTCCTGGAGCATCGACGCGATCGCCCTGCAGGACGTCAACGCCGCCACGGCAACCCTGGCCTACGGCTCCGTGATCTTCGCGATCGGTGCCATCCTGGCCGACTTTGCCACCACGCTGGTCGACCCGAGAGTGCGGGTGCAGTAACCATGACGAATCTGAACGCCATCGATCCGGCCGCCGTCGCCGCCGAGGCAAAAATCGAGAACAACGACGTCGTCATCGGCAAGGCCACCATCATCCTGCGGCGGTTCCTG